>NZ_KB912942.1:3117530-3423750 GCF_000383915.1 Amycolatopsis benzoatilytica AK 16/65 | reverse complement strand
GTGTGGAGCGTGGGACCTGATTCCGTAGTAGTCAAGCGATGGGGTGACGCAGGAAGGCAGCTCTGCCAGGCGATGGTTGTCCTGGTGTAAGCGTGTAGGCCGNNANNNAGGCAAATCCGNNTNNCANNAGGCTGAGACGTGATGCGTAGCCGTTTGAGGTGAAGCGAGTGATCCTATGCTGCCGAGAAAAGCCTCTAGTGAGTGCATGCACGGCCCGTACCCCAAACCAACACAGGTGGTCAGGTAGAGAATACCAAGGCGATCGGGTGAACTGTGGTTAAGGAACTCGGCAAAATGCCCCCGTAACTTCGGGAGAAGGGGGGCCAAGCGCGGTGATACCCCTTTGCGGGTGGAGCTGTGGTTGGCCGCAGAGACCAGCGGAAAGCGACTGTTTACTAAAAACACAGGTCCATGCGAAGTCGCAAGACGATGTATATGGACTGACGCCTGCCCGGTGCTGGAACGTTAAGAGGACCGGTTAACTCATTTCGGTGGGTGAAGCTGAGAATTTAAGCGCCAGTAAACGGCGGTGGTAACTATAACCATCCTAAGGTAGCGAAATTCCTTGTCGGGTAAGTTCCGACCTGCACGAATGGCGTAACGACTTTCCGGCTGTCTCGACCACAGGCCCGGCGAAATTGCATTACGAGTAAAGATGCTCGTTACGCGCGGCAGGACGGAAAGACCCCGGGACCTTTACTATAGTTTGGTATTGGTTTTCGGTTCGGCTTGTGTAGGATAGGTGGGAGACTGTGAAGCTCGGACGCTAGTTCGGGTGGAGTCGTTGTTGAAATACCACTCTGGTCGGATTGGGAATCTGAACCTCGGACCGTGATCCGGTTCAGGGACAGTGCCTGATGGGTAGTTTAACTGGGGCGGTTGCCTCCTAAAGAGTAACGGAGGCGCCCAAAGGTTCCCTCAGCCTGGTTGGCAATCAGGTGTCGAGTGCAAGTGCACAAGGGAGCTTGACTGTGAGACAGACATGTCGAGCAGGGACGAAAGTCGGGACTAGTGATCCGGCACCTCCTGGTGGAAGGGGTGTCGCTCAACGGATAAAAGGTACCCCGGGGATAACAGGCTGATCTTGCCCAAGAGTCCATATCGACGGCATGGTTTGGCACCTCGATGTCGGCTCGTCGCATCCTGGGGCCGGAGTAGGTCCCAAGGGTTGGGCTGTTCGCCCATTAAAGCGGCACGCGAGCTGGGTTTAGAACGTCGTGAGACAGTTCGGTCCCTATCCGCCGCGCGCGCAGGATACTTGAGGAAGGCTGTCCCTAGTACGAGAGGACCGGGACGGACGGACCTCTGGTGTGCCAGTTGTCACGCCAGTGGCATGGCTGGTTGGCTATGTTCGGAAGGGATAACCGCTGAAGGCATCTAAGCGGGAAGCCTGTTCCAAGATGAGGTATCCCACCCCTTTGTGGGTTAAGGCCCCCAAGAGACGATTGGGTTGATAGGCCAGAGATGGAAGCACAGTAATGTGTTGTCGAGTCGACTGGTACTAATAGGCCGAGGACTTGCCTACGAAGATGTTGCGCATCCACTCTACGGTTCTGAAACACCACACCGGCTGTCACCGGATACCGGGTGGCGGGTGTGTGTTGTTTCGGAGTGTTTCGGTGGTTTTAGCGTCAGGGAAACGCCCGGTCCCATTCCGAACCCGGAAGCTAAGCCTGATTGCGCCGATGGTACTGCAACCGAAGGGTTGTGGGAGAGTAGGACACCGCCGAACTCAACCAACAGGCTGGGCCCCGGTCGAGAACCCCCAACAGGTTCTCCCGGGGCCCAGCCCTTTGTACGCATCCACTCACGTCCTCCCGGTGTCCGGGCAGGGCCGCCCGAGCGCGGCCTGCCCCGAACCGACCCGTAGGATGGACAGTCGGCTCTCATAGCAGGGTCGGTTCAAGAATTCCAGAGTTGTTCTATGGCAGGAGGCCAGGTGTCCGAGTTCGATCGACGTGACTCAGCGGATCATGGGTCCGGACGGTCGGCTCGCCGCGACCAGGACTCCCGCGGCGGCCGGTCCGACGCGCCCCGGGGAGACCGGCGAGGCGCGCGACAAGACCGCGGCGGGCGGGACGGTGGCCACCAGGGGCGGCCCCGTCGGGACGACCGGGGCGCCCGCGGCACCGGCGGCTTCGCCGGACGGCCCGGCCACGGGGACAGCCCGCGCGAAAAGCGCGGCTACGCCGGCAAACGCGACGATGACCGCGACTTCCGGCCGCGCGGCGACCGCGACTACGACCGGTCCGACCGGCCGCAGGGCAAATCCTCCTACAGCGACCGCTCCGGCCGTCCGCAGGGCAAGCCGTCCTACGGCGACCGCTCCGGGGCCCGCCCGTCGTACGGCGACCGTTCCGGGGCCCGCCCGTCCTACGGCGACCGTTCGGGTCGGCCCGAGGGCAAGTCTTCGTACGGCAGCCGCGACGGCAAGCCGTCCTACGGTTCCGGTCGTCCGCAGGGCAAGTCCTCGTACGGCGAGCGCTCCGGCGGACGCCGCGACGACGACCGGCGCAGCTACTCCGGCAACGACCAGCGTTCGTCCGGCGGTTTCCGTGGCAAGGACGACTCGCGCGGCGGTTTCCGCAGCGACGACCGGCGCGGCGGTTACGGCGACCGCGACAACCGGCGCGCCGGCGACTCGCGTGGCGGGTTCCGCGACGACCGGGGTCCTCGGGACAGCGGGTTCCGCGGCAACCGCGACTCGCGGGACGGCGGCTTCCGGGGGAACCGGGACGACCGCGGTTCGCGGGACGGCGGGTTCGACCGCAACCGGGACGACCGCGGTTCGCGCGAGGGCGGCTTCCGGGGGAACCGGGACGACCGCGGGGCGCGAGACGGTGGTTTCCGCGGCGGGAACCGGACGTCTGGCGGATTCCGCAACGACCGGAGAGACGACGACCGCTCGGGCGGGAACCGGCGCGAGGACGGCGGCTACCGGAACAACCGCTCCGGCGGGGATCGCGACGACCGTTCCGGCGGATTCCGGCGCGACGATCGTCCAGGCGGCTTCCGCGGCAAGAGCGACGACCGTCCGAGCGGGTTCCGCGGCAACCGGGACGACCGAGGCGGCGACAGCGGTGGTTACCGCGGCGGCGACCGGCGGGACGACCGCGGTGGTTACCGCGGCGACCGGGACAACCGTTCGGGCGGCTTCCGCAACGACCGGCAGGACAACCGTACGGGCGGATTCCGCCGGGACGACCGTCCGGGCGGCTTCCGTGGCAACCGGGACGACCGAGGCGGGAGCGGCTCCGGCGGGTACCGCAGCGGAGGCGACCGTCGGGACGACCGCGGGTTCCGCAATGACGACCGGCGCGGCACCGGACCCCGCGACACTCGCTCCGGCGGCTACCGTACCGAGCAGCGAGCCAGCGGCTACCGCTCTGAACAGCGGGACAGCGGCTACCGCAACGACCGTCGGGACGTCGCCGAGGTCGAGGAGAACGTGTCGGGCCTGGTCGAGGAGGCCTCGGCCGAAGCGGTGAACTCTGCTGCGGAGCCGACGAGTTCGGACGCGGCCAGCATCGGCGCGGCGGACCGGGCCGAGACGGCCGGCGAGGCGGGGGAGCGGAGCCAGGTCCGGGACGGCCAGGACGACGGCGAGTCCGAGGTTCGGCGCGATCGCACTGACCGCAACGACGCCGCTGACCGCGAAGAGCGGCGCGACGGAGTCGACCGGGAGAACCGGCGCGACCGCAACGACCGGGAAGACCGGCGCGACCGCCGCGGCAGCGACCGCGGTGGCCGTGGCGATCGCGATGACCGCGGCGACCGGCGCAACGATCGGAGCGACCGTCCCCGCGCCAAGCGGCCGGTCACTCCGGAGGAGCAGGACGCGGCGCTTGCCCGCGAGCTGCTCGAAGCCCCCGAACTCCCGGACGACATCGAGTTCTCCGACCTCGACGAAGAGGTCCGGCGCGAACTGCGGACCCTGCCGAAGGGACTGGCGGAGACCGTCGGGAAGCACCTCGTCGCGGCCGGCAGCTTGGTGGACAACGACCCGGAGGCCGCTCTCGAGCACGCCCGGTACGCGAAGACCAAGGCGTCGCGCGTCCCGATCGTCCGCGAAGGGCTCGGCCTCGTCGCCTACCACGCGGGAAACTGGCAGGAAGCGCTGTCCGAACTGCGTGCCGTCCGGCGGATGACGCGCAGCGACGAGCACATCGCGATCATCGCCGACGCGGAGCGCGCCCTCGGCCGTCCCGAGCGGGCGCTCGACCTCGCCAAGGAGACCGACAAGGAACGGCTGACGAAGTCGACCCAGGTCGAGCTGGCGATCGTCGCCGCGGGCGCTCGGCGCGACCTGGGCCAGCTGGACGCGGCGGTCGTCTCGCTGCAGGGGCCGGACCTGGAGGAGAGCAAGCGCGACCCGTGGAGCGCGCGCTTGTTCTACGCCTACGCCGACAACCTGGAAGCGGCCGGGCGCAAGGAAGAAGCCATCCAGTGGTTCCTCCACTCGGCCGAAGCCGACGTCGAGGACGACACCGATGCTGCCGAACGGGCCGCGGACCTGACGAATGAGTGACCTGCCGTACGACGCGCTGTTGTTCGACCTCGACGGCACCGTGTACCACGGCTCGCGGGTCATCGACGGCGCGGCAGACACCGTGGCCGCCGTGCGCAAGCAGGGCACGGCGGTCCGGTTCGTCACCAACAACGCGTCAAAGGCGCCGTCCGCGGTCGCCCGGCACTTGCAGGACCTCGGAATCCCCGCGGAGACCGAGGAAATCCACACCAGCGCCCAGGCGGCGGCCGCGCTCCTGCGGGACCGCCTGCCGTCCGGGGCGAAGGTGCTCGTGGTCGGCACCGGGTCCCTCGGCGACGAGATCGCTGCTGTCGGTCTTGAGCCGGTGCGGACCGCGAGCGACGACGTTTCCGCGGTGGTGCAAGGACATTCGCCGGACACCGGATGGGCGGACCTGGCCGAGGCGAGCATCGTCATCCGGGCCGGCGGGCTGTGGGTGGCGACGAACACCGACACCACGCTGCCGACCGAGCGCGGACTGCTGCCAGGCAACGGATCCATGGTCGGCGCGCTGCGGATCGCCACCGGCTCGGAGCCAGTCGTGGCGGGGAAACCTCAGCCGCTGCTGTTCGAGACGGCCGCCCGGTCGGCTGGCGCGGAGCGTCCGCTGGTCGTCGGCGACCGGCTCGACACCGACATCGCCGGGGCAGTCGCGGCGGAGCTCGATTCGCTGTGCGTCCTCACCGGCGTGGCGACCGCGGCGACGCTGCTCACCGCCGTTCCGGCGGAACGGCCCACCCACCTCGGCGCGGACCTGACCGCGCTGGCACAGCCGGCCCACGAGCTGCGCGTCGGCAAGCGGCCCGGCTGGGAGATCGCCGAGCACGGCGTGCTGACCGTGCGCGGCGAAGGCGACCGGCTCGACCTGCTGCGCGCGCTGTGCGACGCGGCGTGGCGGACCGGCGTCACGCAGGTGCGTGCCGAAGGCGACGCGGCGGTGGCGGCAGCAGCCGGGCTGGGCCTGGCCTGACTGGTAGTTTGGGGCTGTGCACCCCAACGTTCCGCGGCCTGTTCCCGGGCCCCCGCCGATCCCCGGTCCCGGACCGCAGCAGACCGACCCGCGGGCAGGCATCGCCGAGGCGGTCGCCGGGCTCGACGACCTGGACACGCTGCCGCCCCGCGAGCACGTGGACCGGTTCGAGGCCGTGCACACCGAGCTGACCGTGGCTCTGTCCAGCATCGACAAGGTCTGACCGGCGTGGCCAAACGAGCCCGCCTCGACGCGGAACTCGTGCGGCGCGGACTGGCCCGCTCCCGCGAACAGGCATCGGAACTCATCACCGGCGGCAAGGTCACCGTGCGCGGCATGGTCGCCGCCAAACCCGCCACCGGCGTGGAAAACGACGCGCCCATCGTCGTGAAGGACGAAGACGACCCCGGCTGGGCGTCTCGCGGCGCGCACAAACTTCTCGGCGCGCTGGAAAGGTTCGGCCCGGAGGGGCTGACCGTCGAAGGCCGCCGCTGCCTCGACGCCGGCGCGTCCACCGGCGGCTTCACCGACGTTTTGCTGCGGGGCGGCGCGGACGCGGTGGTCGCCGCGGACGTCGGGCGCGGCCTGCTCGACTGGCGGCTGCAGACCGACGACCGGGTGACCGTGCTCGACCGCACGAACGTCCGCAACCTGACGCCGGACATGATCGGCGGCCAAGTGGACCTGATCGTCGGCGACCTGTCGTTCATCTCGCTCAAGCTCGTGCTGCCCGCGCTCGCCGAGTGCGCGCGCGACGGCGCGGACCTGCTGCCGATGGTCAAACCGCAGTTCGAGGTCGGCAAGGAGCGCCTCGGCAGCGGCGGCGTGGTCCGCGACCCGCACCTGCGCGCAGAATCCGTGCTCGGCGTGCTCGCCGAGGCCGCGAAGCTCGGGCTGGCGCTGCGCGGCGTCGTCGCGAGCCCGCTGCCCGGACCGTCCGGGAACGTCGAATACTTCGTCTGGCTCCGCAAAACGGACGCCGGAGACAGCCCTGCGGACGCGGAACAGCTGGTCCGCACCGCGGTCCAGGAAGGACCTCAGTGACCGCCGAACGTGAAGTGCTTCTCGTGGTGCACCCGGACCGGGACACCACCCGGGAGGCCGCCCGCGAGGTGTCCCAGCGGTTCGCCAAGGCCGGGATCCGGCTCCGGGTGATCGACGAGGACGTGCTCGAGCTGATCGACCCGGGCGGCTGCATGGCGATGCCGTGCACGGTCGTCGCGCCCGAGCACAACCCGGCCGAAGGGGCGGAGCTGGTGTTCGTGCTCGGCGGCGACGGGACGCTGCTGCGCGCGGCGGAGCTCGCCCGTCCGGCCGAGGTCCCGGTGCTCGGCGTCAACCTCGGCCGCGTCGGCTTCCTCGCCGAAGCCGACTCGGACGCGCTCGCCGACGCGGTGCAGCGCGTGGTCGACCGCGAGTACCACGTCGAGGACCGGATGACGGTCGACGTCACGGTCACCCTGGGCGGCGAACAGATCTACGAGACCTGGGCGCTCAACGAGGCCAGCGTGGAGAAGTTCAGCCGCGAGCGGGTGCTCGACGCGCTGATCGAGGTCGACGGACGGCCGGTGTCGTCCTTCGGCTGCGACGGAGTGCTGTGCGCGACGCCGACCGGTTCGACCGCGTACGCCTTCTCCGCCGGCGGCCCGGTGCTGTGGCCGGACGTGGAGGCGCTGCTGGTGGTGCCGAGCAACGCGCACGCGATGTTCGCCCGCCCGCTCGTCGTGTCGCCTGAATCGGTGATCACCGTCGGTATCGACCCGACCGGCCCGAAAGCGGCGCTGACCTGCGACGGGCTCCGGACGTTCGAACTGCCGCCGGGCGCGACCGTACGGGTCGTCTGCGGCCGCGAGCCAGTGCGGCTGGTCCGGCTGTGGGACGGCGTTTTCACTGATCGGCTGGTGTACAAGTTCGGGCTGCCGGTGCGCAGCTGGCGCGACCGGCGATCGCCCGACCGCACGAACGGCTGATCCGCGACGCGCCCGCACAAGTGTTCGACCAGCGAAAAGAAGACTTAGCGGACCTCGGACGCACAGAACGTCGGTGCGGGCCGCTACCGTATGCGTCGTGCTGGCCGAGATGCGCATCCAGGGCCTCGGAGTCATCGAGGAAGCCCTGCTGGAACTGCACCCGGGCTTCACCGTCGTCACCGGTGAGACGGGTGCGGGCAAGACCATGGTCGTCACCGGGCTGCACCTGCTGTCCGGCGGGCGAGCCGAGGCGTCGAAGGTCCGGAACGGAATGCTGAAGGCATTCGTCGAGGGCCGGTTCACCGTGGGCGACGACCACGCGGCCGCCCGCATCGTGACCGACGCGGGCGCGGACGTCGACGAGGACGGAAGCGTGATCGCGCTGCGCACGGTCGCCGCCGACGGGCGCTCGCGGGCGCACCTTGGCGGCCGTTCCGTGCCGGTCGGGGTGCTCGCCGAGCTGTCCGAGCAGGTGATCGCCGTGCACGGGCAGAACGACCAGCTGCGGCTGCTTCGCCCGGCGGAGCAGCGCGCGGTGATCGACCGGTTCGCCGGCGACGACGTGGCCGGCCCGCTGACCGCGTACCGCGAGATCCGCGACGAGTGGCTGTCGGTGATCACCGAGCTGACCGAGCGGTCCAGCCGCTCCCGCGAAATGGCGCAGCAAGCCGACCTGCTCAAACACGGGCTGACCGAGATCGACGCCGTCGCGCCGGAGCCGGGCGAGGACGTCGAGCTCACCGAGCAGATCAAACGCCTCGCCGCGGTCGACGAACTCCGCGCGACGGCCACCGAAGCGTATGCGGCGGTGTCCGGCGCACAGGACGGTGATCCGGACGCGCCTGGCGCGCTCGGCCTCGTCGGCGAGGCGGTGCGCCGGCTCGCTTCGGCCGAAGACCCGGCGCTGCGCGAGCTCGTGGAACGGCTCCAGGAAGCGTCCACGCTGCTGAGCGACGTCGGCGCGGAGCTGGGCGGCTACGTCGAGAACCTGGACGCCGACCCGGCACTGCTGGAGAAGGTGCTTGCCCGGCAAGCCGACCTGAAACGGCTCACCCGCAAGTACGCCGCGGACGTCGACGGCGTGCTGGCCTGGGCGGAGGACGCTCGCCGCCGGCTCGAGACGATGGACACCTCCGAAGAAGCGCTGGCGGCGCTGGCTCTCCGCCGGGACGAGCTGGCGGTGCAGCTGGTGGCGCACGCCACCGAGGTCTCCGCGGCGCGCGGGAAGGCCGCCGCCGAGCTGGCCACCGCGATCACGAAGGAACTTTCCGGCCTCGCGATGGGCCAGGCGGAGCTGGAGATCACCGTCGAACAGCGCCCGGCCGAGCACGGCGACAAGCAGGCGCTGGCGATCGACGGCCGCGCGGTGCACGCCGGTCCGGACGGCGTGGACGAAGTAGAGCTGTTGCTGCGCGCGCACAACGGCGCGCCGCCGCTGCCGGTGCACAAGGCGGCGTCGGGCGGCGAGCTGTCGCGCGTGATGCTGGCGATCGAGGTCGTGCTGGCGCACGCGGACACCGTGCAGACGCTGGTGTTCGACGAGGTCGACGCGGGCGTCGGCGGCCGGGCCGCGGTGGAGATCGGCCGGCGGCTCGCCCGGCTCGCGCGCACCCATCAGGTGCTGGTGGTCACGCATCTGCCGCAGGTCGCGGCCTTCGCCGACCAGCACCTGGTGGTGGACAAGGGGACCAGCGGCGGCGTCACCCGCAGCGGGGTGAAGACGCTCGACCAGAGCGACCGGGTGCGCGAGCTGGCCCGGATGCTGGCCGGCATGGACGGCACCGAGACCGGCCGCGCGCACGCCGAGGAACTCCTCGCCACCGCCGAGAAGGACAAGGCCAAGGCTCCCGCCGCCGCGAAGCGGAAGCGCGTGAAGAAGGGCTGAGGCGGATTCCATGACCTGGGCCACTCTGGCCGACGTCGAGGCCGAACTCGCGCTGGCGCGGCGGGAGGACGATCTCGACCGCTTTCTCGGGCTCCTCGGCGACGAGGAGCTGTTCGTCCCGATCCACCGGGCCGAGGCACGACAGCTGGCCGAGCAGCGGACCTGGTCGCCGGCGAAGGTGTGCTGCGCGCACGGCGGCGAATCGTCGCTGCAGGTGTTCACTCGCGGGGCGCTGCCGGACTTCGGCGCGGACGTGGTGTTTCTCAGCGGCGACCTGGACTGGGCGACGCACGGCGTCGCGGCGGGGGAGCAGGTGGTGTTCAACCGCGGCACGCTCGCCGAATGGCGGGTGGCGGCGGCGGAGCTGCTGCCCTGGCTGGCGGCGAACCCGCACCGGGTCACCGCGGTGGAGCAGCAGGTCGAACGGCTGTACACGGCGCGCTACGGGCTGCTCGACGGCCCGGTCGCGCAGTCGCTGGCCTGCGGCGCGCACCAGGCGGTGCTGTCCGCCGAGCCGTGGAACGTCCTCGACGCGCGCTACCACGACTACGTCGCCGAGGTCCGCGGCCTGCGCGACTGGTGGGGCGTCACCGACGCGGCCAGCTGGCGGGCCGCGATGGACCGGCTGCTCGGCGACTCCTACCAGCTCACCACCGGGAACCTGGTGCTCGTGCTGCGCGCCCGCAGCGGGCTGGCGCTGGACCCGTACGGCTGGGTCGAGCTCATCCGGCAGTGGTGCGAGGACAACGACGCGCCGGAACAAGCCGGGCCGCTGGTGGACACGATGCGCCGGATCGTGCGATACGAGCAGCGGTTCCGCGCGGACGGACTGCTCGCCCCGGACGGCGCGGTGGACAGCATCATCGGCTGGGACGTCGGCCGCGCGGTGGAGCTGGTGCGCTGGGGACTGGCGGTCGGCTACTGCGACGCGATCACCGCGGAGCTGATGGTGCTGGAGGCCGGGGCGGTCGCCCGCCGCTACCACGCTTCGTGGGCCGAACTGGCCACCGGCTACGTGCTGGGCCGGCTGCTCGCGCTGGACGACGAGGAATTCGGCAGCGAGTACTCGTCCGCCGTCCGGGTCCGCCACCAGCTGCTCACCGATCCGGCGAGCCCCTGGTCGAACCTCGATTTCGCGACGGTGCGACCGGCCAGTTAACCCCGTGGCGGCACCCGGCGCGACATGGCTCACCACAATGAGTCACGTGGTCCTCGGCGCGTCGGCGGCAATCCAGGGCGCACATTTGTCACCATCAGCCACATGAAGCTCACTGGTCTTCTCACGCGCAACCACGAAGCCCTCCCCGGCGTCACCGGTGTCGCGCGGGTCGACCGCCGGACGCGCGAACTGCTGCGCCGGGTCAGCGCGGGCGACATCGCGGTGCTCGACCAGCTCGACCTCGACCGGGCGACCGCCGACGCGCTGGTCGCCGCCGAGGTCGTCGCGGTGGTCAACGCGTCGCCGTCGATCTCCGGCCGGTTCCCGAACCTGGGCCCGGAAATCCTGGTCGCGGCAGGCATCCCGCTGATCGACTCGGTGGGCGGCGACCTGCTGCGCACGGTCAAGGACGGCACGAAACTGCGTGTGCACGAGGGCGCGGTGTACCTGGGCGAGCGTCAGCTCGCGAGCGGGGTCGAGCAGACCGCGGAAAGCGTCGCCGACCAGATGATCGAAGCCAAGGCCGGGATGTCCACCCAGCTGGAAGCCTTCTCCGCCAACACGATCGAGTTCCTGCGCCGCGAGCGGACGCTGATCCTCGACGGCGTCGGCGTGCCGGAGCTGAAGGTCCCGGTGCGCGACCGGCACGTGCTGGTCGTCGCGGCCGGCACCGGGCACGCGGAAGACCTGAAGAAGCTCAAGAAGTACATCGGCGAACACCGGCCGGTGCTGATCGGCGTCGACGCCGGCGCGGACACCCTGCGCGCGCAGGGCTACCAGCCGGACGTGATGGTCGGCGACCCGACCGGGATCGGCACCGCCACACTGCGCAGCGGCGGCGAGGTCGTCGTCCCCGCGCAGCCGGACGGGCACGCGCCGGGGGTCGAGCGGATCCAGGACCTGGGCATCGGTGCGGTCACCTTCCCCGCGTCCGGCAACGCCGAGGACCTGGCGCTGCTGCTGGCCGACGCGCACGGCGCGAGCCTGGTGGTCACCGTCGGATTCCAGGCCACGCTTCGGGAATTCCTCGACCACGGCCGGTCCGGGTCGAACCCGTCGACCTTCCTCACCCGGCTCAAGCTCGGCACGAAGCTGGTCGACGGCAAGGCCGTCGCGACCCTGCACCGTGCCCGGGTGTCGCTCGGCGCGATCGCGCTGCTCGTCCTCGCCGCCATCATCGTCGTCGTGGCCGCTCTGCTGGTCTCCGACGTCGGCTCCGTCTACCTCGAGTGGATCCAGCACACCTGGTCCTCGTTCATCGCCTGGGTTAAGGGGCTTTTCGCGTGATTTCCCTGCGCTACCACATCGTTTCCATCACCGCGTGCTTCCTGGCGCTGGCTGTCGGCGTGGTGCTGGGCTCGACCGCGCTCAACGGTTCGCTGCTGGCCGGGCTTTCCGACCAGAAGAAAGACCTCGGCACTCAGGTCTCGGACCTGCAGGCGCAGCGCAACGTGCTGAACGCGCGACTGTCCGATTCGGACGCGTTCGCCGGCCTGATGGGGCCGAAGGTCGTCGCCGGCGTCCTCGACAAGCGCAGCGTCGTGCTGGTCACCACGCAGGACGCGCGCCCAGCGGACCGGGACGCGCTCAAGAAGCTCGTCGGCCAGTCCGGTGCCACGGTGACCGGGGAACTGCAGCTGACCGATGCGTTCACCGACCCGGCGAAGGCCGACCAGCTGCGCGACGTCGTCACCCGGCTGCAGCCGGCCGGTGCGAAGTTCCCGACCGCGGGTGACTCCGGCACGCTCGCCGGCGCGCTGCTCGGTTCGGTGCTGCTGCTGGACAAGTCCACCGCGAAGCCGCAGGCGAGCGGTGCCGAACTGGCCGCCGCGCTCGGCGGGCTGACCGACGGCGGGTTCGTGAAGCCGAGCCAGGGCGTGCAGCCGGCGCAGCTGGCGATCGTGCTCACCGGCGCCCAGCAGACCGGCGACGGCGCCGGCGACCGCGCCGCCACCATCGCGCGGTTCGCCGCGCAGATGGACCGTTCCGGTGCGGGCACCGTGCTGGCCGGCGACAAGGGCTCCGCGGACGGCGCCGGTCCGATCGGCGTGGTCCGCGCGGACACCTCGGCGACGTCCATCCTGTCCACTGTGGACAACGCGGACACCGCGGCCGGCCGGGTGGCGACCCTGCTGGCACTGCAGGAACAGCTCAACGGCGGCGCGGGCCGCTATGGAATCGCCGGGAACGCGCAGGCGCTCGCGCCGGGTGTGAACGCGTCCGGCAACTCGGCGCCGCCGGGCAACTGAGACGTTTTGCCTCCCGCACGTCGGCGGCGGCACCAGGTCCCTTCGAGGGTGGGGGAACCTGGTACCGCCGCCGACTCATGCGTTTTCAGGGAGGGTCAGCAGGTGCCGTTGTCGGCCCAGACGGCCGCGCTGCCGGGCTGTTCGCCTTGGGTCCACCACTTGGCGGTCCACCGGTGCCCGTTGTAGGACACCACTGCTCCGCCGGAGTAGGCCTGCGACGAGTTCCATGCCGCCGGGCACGCGGCGGTCGGACCGCCGCCGCCGGAGCAGGCGCCGTTGTCGGCCCAGACCGCCGCACTGCCGGGCTGTTCGCCCTGGGTCCACCACTTCGCGCTCCACGTGTGCCCGTTGTAGGACACCGTCGCGCCGCCGTTGTACGCCTTCGAGGCGTCCCACGCCGGCGCCGTGCAGGAGCCGCCCGGTGGAGTCGTCGGCGTCGTGGGAGTCGTCGGTGTCGTAGGCGTCGTGGGGGTCGTCGAGGTGGTCGGCGGCGGCCCGGAGCACCCGGTCGTCGGCGCGGCCAGCCCGTCGACGACGTCGTGGAACAGCGTCGACTGCGGATCCAGGTCGTAGAGCGAGAACATCATCGCGCCGGCCAGGCCGGAGCAGTGGATGTAGTCAGTGCGCGCCTTGATCGACTGCGGTGACGAACCGCCGTAGAAACTCGTCCCGTCGTAGAACCAAGCGGACTGGGTCGTCGGGTCCCAGAAGGTGTCGGCGGGATTGTCGACCACGCCGGAGAGTTCCTTGTACATCGCCACTCCGGGCACGTTGCCGCTCAGCGGATGAGGCGCGGACGGCCCGGTCGCCGACTGGTACAGACCGTGGTTCGAGCCGGCCGGCACGCCGGTCCAGCCCCGGTAGTAGAACGGGATGCCCAGGGTGAGCTTCGACGCCGGGAACCCGCCTGGGATGCCGTACGCCGGATCCCCCTGCGTGTATGCCTTCATCACCGAATCGATCGTGTACTTCTCGGTGCCCGGCGGAATGGCGCCGGACGGGTCGTTCGGCGAGCCGTAGAGCGGGTCCTGGAAGTTCGTCGGGCCGGTCTTGTCCCAGGCGCCGTGCATGTCGTAGGTCATCGCGTCCGCGAAGTCCAGATACTGGTGGATTTTGTCGGTCTGGATCTTCGCGATCTTGTCCTGGCCGCCGGGCAGCGCGGCGGACAGCGCGTAGTGCTTGCCGCCCAGCCCGTCGAGCTGGCTGCGGAACTCGGCGAGCAGCGACGTGAAGTTTTGCGTGTCGTTCGGGCTGGTGTGGTTGCCGGTGTGGCCGGCGGCAGAGCCCGGATACTCCCAGTCCAGGTCGAAGCCGTCGAAGATGCCCGCGGCGGTGCCGGGACCGCCGTAGCCGCCGGCGGCCGGGAGGTTGCCCTTGACGAACATGTCGACGCACGAGCTGACGAACTTCTTCCGCGACGCGTCGGTGGCCGCGACGTCGGAGAAGTACTTCGAGTACGTCCAGCCGCCGATCGAGAGCAGCACCTTCAGGTTCGGGTGCCGCGCCTTGAGTTCCTGCAGCTGGTGGAAGTTGCCGACAATCGGCATGGTGTAGGCGTCGGCGGTGCCGTCGACGCTGATGTCCGAGCCGAACGACTTCTGGTAGTCGGCGAACTGGTCGCCGGCGCCGTCGCCCGCGTTCGGGTCGTCCTCGCCGCCCGGGTCGGGGGTGGACGCCTTGGTCGCCTCGAAGCAGGTGAGGTTGGCCGGATCAATGTTCTCGAAGTCGTAGAGCACGTAGTCGAGGTTGTCGGCGATTTTGTCGACGTTTTTGAGGTAGTAGGCGTTCTGGTAGATGCTCCATTGGTCGAAGTAGGCGACCCGCAGCCCTCCCGAGGAGGCGGCGGCGGGCGTCGCGGTGGCCGGGGCGGGCCGGGCCAGGATGGTGAGACCGGCAACTGCCACTGCCGCCAGCGCGGCGGCGGCGACGGCGAGCGGTCTCAAGGTCCGGTGGGGCATGAGCGTTCTCCCTCGCGCAGGCGAAGTCCGCCGGCCGCGCCGGGATGCGCGCCACGGTCGGACGTTCGGGTGAGCACTGCAAGAGCTGGGCCGGCCCGCCCTCGAATGTGAACCAGGGCACACCCGGAGTCAAGACTATGGACTAGACCAATTTTGGCGACTGGGCGGTTTGCGGCGGTATGCCGGTAAACGCCCGACCAACGGCCTGTTCCGCGTGTCGCAGGTGGTCCGGACCACTGGACCACTCGGCGGTCCGTCCGGGAAGGGCTGCCCGGCGGAATCCGGGGCCTTTCGCGGGCCGGCTCGGTGGTCCCGGTCACCGTGTGGCGAAGCCGACGTCCGCGTCACGTCCGGATCAGGTATCTCTCAGGAAGATCATGGGTGGCTCACAGCTGCGGCGGCGAGCCTGGCACGATAAGCCGCAACGACCCCGGGAGCATGGCCGAACGATGACCACTACCGAGATCCCGCTCGCCCGCGCGGACGAGCCGGCGCCGGCGAAGTCGCGGCATCTGCGTCAGATCGATCTGTACCGGGTGATCACGTTCGCCCTGGTGATCCTGATTCACGTCGTCGGCTCGACCACCTACCAGCAGGACGTGGTCGCGGACGCGATCCAGGCGCCGCTGCATCTGACCCGGGAAGCGTTTTTCGCGCTGACCGCGTTCGTGCTGGTGTTCCAGTACCGGGATCGGCCGGTGCCGGCGGGGAAGTTCTGGCGCCGCCGGTTCCCGCTGGTCGCGGTGCCGTACGTGGTCTGGACGGTCATCTACTGGGTGTATGCGATGGTGGCCCTGAATCAGCCGTTCGGGTCAATGAGCTCCCAGTTGCGGGCGCTCGGTCTGGACTTGCTCACCGGGAATGCCTGGTACCACCTGTATTTCATCCTGGTGACGCTGCAGGTGTACCTGCTTTTCCCGCTGCTGGCCAAGCTGTTCGGCCTGATCCGCCGCCGGCCGTGGCCGGTGCTCGCGGTCTCGTTCGGGGTGCAGGCGGCGGTGACCGTGTTCATGAGCTACCCGCCCGGCGCGGTGGGCTACAACGTGATTAGCCAGTTCTTCTCGACGTTGCTGCCGTATCAGTTCTACACCGTGCTGGGCATGACCGCGGCGCTGCACTTCGAGACGGTGCACGCCTGGGTGCGCGGGCATTCCCGGTGGGTGCTGCTGGGCATGGCGGCCGGGCTGGCGATCGTCGAAACCGGCTACTTCCTGAGCGTCCACAATGGAGAGTGGCCGGAGATGGCCTCGGACGCGTTCCGGCCGTACCTGATCCCGTGGTGCGTCGCCGCGATCGCCGGCATCTACCTGGCGGGCGCGCGCTGGGCGGAGGGCAAGCAGCGCGGCGGGAGGTTCGTTTCCTGGGCGGTCGACCGGTCGTTCGCGATCTTCCTGTGTCATCCGATCGCGATCGCCTTGCTGGACCCGCTTCTCTCGTTCGTCGGCGACCGGTACGGCGCTCCGTGGACCACCCTGGCGGTGTATCCGGCGACGCTCCTGCTGACGTTCGCGATCGCCGAGCTGCTGCGCCGGCTGCCGTGGAGCAAGGCGCTGACCGGCCGGGCGCGGGCCGGGGCCTGAGCGCTCAGCCGCCCGGCCAGGTCCGGTGCTTGTCCAGCGGACGGGCGTAGGACCCGGCCCGGCTGGTGCGCAATCCCAGCGCCACCAGCGATTCGGCGAGCCGGACCGCGGCCGCCACGCCGTCGACCACCGGGACGTCGAGCAGGGCGGACATCGTGCGGTCCAGACCGGTCATCCCGGCGCAGCCGAGCACGAGCACCTCGGCGCCGGCATCGATCACCCGCTGCCCGGCCGAGACCAGCGCGGCTTCGGTGCGTTCCTCGTCGCGCAGCTCCAGCACGTTGAGCCCGGAGCCGGCCACCGCCACGCAATTGCGGTCCACGCCGGCCGAGTACAGGCTGTCCTCGATCAGCCCGCAAGTGCGGTCCAGCGTGGTCACCACGCCGAAGCGGCGACCGAGCAGCGTCGCCAGGTGCGCGGCCGCCTCGGTGATGTCGACCACCGGCACGTCCAGCAGTTCCCGCGCGCCCTCCCGGCCGTGCTCGCCGAATCCGGCGAGCACGACCGCGTCGAACGTTTCCTCGGTGCTGCGCAACAGGTCCAGCACGGCTGCCGCGGACAGGAAGCTGTCCAGCCAGCCCTCGGCCGATTCCGGGCCCCACTTCGGCGTCAGCGCGACGATCTCGGTGCCGGGGCTGGCGGCGGCGCGGGCCCCGGTCTCGATCTCCTTCGTCATCGCCTCGGTGGTGTTGCAGTTGGTGACGAGGATCCGCATCAAGCCCTCCGCAGGCGGTACGAAACGACGTAGTAGAGCAGTCCGGCGCTGGCCGTGCCGATGAACCACGAGTACGGCGCGGCCGGTGCGAAGAACGGCACCAGCGCGATGACCGCGGACAGCGCGGCGCACGGCAGGAACGTCGCGATCGCGCGCGGGTTCACCTTCGGGTACGTGCCGTCGCGCACGAACAGCTGGTCGACGTCGACCTTGCCGCGGCGGATCAGGTAATAGTCGACGATCATGATCCCGAACAGCGGCCCGAGGAACGCGCCGAGCCCGCCCAGGAAGTAGTTGACCACCACCGGCGAGGAATACAGCTTCCACGGCAGCACGCACAGCGCGGCGACCGCGCTGATCATCCCGCCGACGGTGAACGAGATCCGCTTCGGCCAGATGTTGGCCAGGTCGTAGGCGGGGGAGACGAAGTTGGCCACGATGTTGACGCCCATGGTGGCGATCGCGAAGGTCAGCGCGCCGATCACCAGCACCGGAGTGTTGTGCACCTTGGCGAGCAGTTCGGCCGGGTCAGTGATCGCCTCGCCGAACACCTGCAGGCTGCCCGCGGTGACGATCACCGACAGCAGCGCGAACGCCGTCGAGTTCACCGGCAGGCCCCAGAAGTTGCCGCGCCGCACGGTCTTCTGGTCCGGGGCGTTGCGGGAGAAGTCGCAGAAGTTGAGCATCAGCGTGCCGTAGGTGGACAGGATCAGCCCGGCCGCGCCGAACCACTGCCGCACCTGCTCTCCGCCGGAAATGCGGCGCGGGCTGGTGGTGAGCGAGATGTGCCAGTGGCTGGCCGCCAGGATCCACACCGCGAGCGCGATCATCACGATCCAGATCAGCGGGCCGCACCAGTCCTGGAACTTCCGGACCGCCTCCATGCCGCGGGTGAGCACGAACGCCTGCACCAGCCACAGCGCGACGAAACAGGCCCAGCCGAGCGCGTGCAGGCCGAGGAAGCTGTGCTCGGTCCACGACTTCAAGCCGGGGTCGATGGCCAGCACCAGCAGTGTGATGGCGACGCTGGCGAGATAGGTCTGGATGCCGTACCAGAAGATCGCGATCACCGCGCGGATCAGGGCGGGCAGGTTCGCGCCGAACGTGCCGAAGCTGATCCGCGCCACCACCGGGAACGGGACGCCGGTGCGCTGGCCGATCCGGCCCATCAGGTTCATCCCGAAGAAGATCACCACGAACCCGAACAGCAGCGCGGTGAACACCTGCCAGGCGGAGAGGCCGAGCACGAACAGTCCGGCCGCGAACGTGTAGTTGCCCAGGTTGTGCACGTCCGACATCCACAGCGCGAAGATGTCGTAGACCTTCCAGCGCCGCTCCTTGGCGGGCGCGAGGTCCTCGTTCCACAGGCGTGGATCGCGCCCGGCGGGGGCGTGCGCGCGGTTTTCGGTGGACGGGGCGTGCGTCATTGCAGACCTCCGGTCGACGAGCCGGCAGCTTTGGTATCCCAAACTTGGGATACCAAATATCGCCCCGCGCGGCTGCTGAGTCAACCCTCTTCCCGATAAACTCGCGGATGTCCGGGTCAGCGCGAGAGAGGGGACCGGTGACCGCCACCGAGGACCGGCAGCCGCTCGCGGCGACCCGCCGGCGCGTGCTCGACGAGCTGCGCGAACGGATCCTGACCGGCCGGCTGCAGCCGGGGGACCGGCTGGTCGAGCGCGAGCTGGCCGAGGACCTCGGGGTGTCGCGGGTGCCGGTGCGGGAGGCGATCCGCAGCCTGGAAGCGGAAGGATTCGTGGCGGTGCCCTCCCCTCGGCGGGTGGTGGTGCGGAAGCTGGCGCGGGTCGACGTCGAGGAGCTGTTCGAGATCCGCGAGGCGCTCGAAAGCCTTGCTGCCGGGCGCGCCGCGGAGCGGGCCGGGAAACCGGAGCTGCGTCAGCTGGAGCGGCTGCTCACCGAATCCGCGCGCGCTACCCAGGGTGGCGACGGGATGGAGATCAACGCGGTCAACAGCAGACTGCACGACGAGATCATCGCGATCGCGGGCAGCCGGCTGCTGACCACCATGCTGCATCCGCTCGAAGGCCAGCTGCGCTGGCTGACCAGTCAGAACGAGCACTGGGACGAACTGTTGGAGGAGCACCGCCGGCTGGTCGAGGCGATCGGGTCCGGTGACGTGGCGCGGGCGCGCGAGTACGCCGCCGAGCATGTCCGGGTGAACCGCGAAGTGACTCTGCGCGAGCTGTTCGGGGACGACGAGCGGTCCGTCGGCTGATTTCCGGCAAGGCGCCCCAGTCGACGGAGCCCACCCAGGGCGCGGCGGCGGACTAGCGGCAGAAGGACCGCCGCGTTGCGCGCGGAGGCGAATGCCTCGCACGCGCAACGCGTTCACTTCACGTTGCTGTCGACGAGTTTCTTGATGGCGGCCTGGCGGAGCCGATCCTTGGCACCGGTGCAGGCCCGGCAGCCCAGGTCAGTTCCGTCGTAAAAGCGGACCGGATCACTCGGCACTAGTTGCGGTACCGGAACAGGATCCGGCCCCGGTCCAGGTCGTACGGGCTGAGCTCCACCAGGACGCGGTCGTAGGGCACGATCTTGATGAAGTTCTTCCGGATCTTCCCGCTGATATGGGCGAGCACCTGGTGCCCGTTGGCCAGCTCGACGGTGAACTTGGCGTCGCGCAGGCACTCCACGACGGTTCCTTCGACTTCGATTCCGCCCTTATTCGCCATGGCGCACCAGCTCCACGATGCTGTCGGCCCGCTGGGCGCCAACGCTTTCGAACAATGCCGTCGCCGCCTCGTTGGTCTCGTTCACTTCAGCGTATGCCGTGGTGATTCCCTTGTGGTGCAACATATTCAGCGAATGCGTGAGCAGGGCGCGGGCAATGCCGCGCCGTTGGCGGTCCGCGCGGACAGCGACCAGCCCGATCCTCGGCAGTCGGCTCGCCCGCACCACCCGGATCAAGCCGGCGTACTCGTCGCCTTCGGCGGCCACGGCATACTTTCTGGGGTCCACCACCGTGTCTCCGGTCTGCCACGGCAGCACTTCGGCGGGCATTTCCGCCCAGCCGACGGTCTTCTCGACTTCGGCTCGGACGATCCGGTCGAGCGCTCGCAGCGGGCCTTCTTCGGCGGGTCCGATCGTGACGCCCGGCGGCGGGTCGACCGGCTCGACCGCGGTGGGCACGAGGTATTCCCACTCGCGGCGGCGCACCGTCAATCCGGCGTCCTGCCAGCAGTTCAGCAGTTCGTGGTCGGTTCCGTCGACCACCGTGTGCAGCGGGTGCGGAAGGGCGGCCAGCATCGCGGCGGCGAGCTGGTCGAAGACGGAACGGTGCCAGGCGTCGACGCTGAGGAAGACCCGCCCGTCCGGTCGGGTGCTGGCCTCGCCGCGGCCGGTGACCCGGCCGTCGTCAAGCGCGTGCCAGTGCGTCGCGGTTACCCGGGTTATCTCTGTCGCGGGTTCGCCCGCGGTGAAGCGTGCAGTGTTCATAGCGGTCGCCTTTCGGAGGTGCCTTGTCCAGGCGCTCCCGGCAACCCCTACGTCAGTCGCCCGACCGTGACGACGAGGGGAGCACCCACATCGAAACAGCGTTCATGGGGCTCACCTCCCGGCGTCGAGTCACGGTCGGGCGGAACACTAAACGGCGCGGACCGGACCCGTCCACCGATTTATCCGACCAGGTCGCTCCAGGTCTGCACGAACTCCGGGAACGTCTTGCCGACCGTCGCCGGGTTCTCCACCAGCACCCCGGGCACTCGCAGGCCCAGCACCGCCGCCGTCATCACCAGGCGGTGGTCCTCGTAGGTGTGGAAGACGCCGCCGTGCATCGGCGCGGGCGTGATCTGCAGGCCGTCGTCGAGCTCGGTGACGTTCGCGCCCAGTCCGGACAGCTCGGTCGCCAGCGCGGTGAGCCGGTCCGTCTCGTGGCCGCGCAGGTGTGCGACGCCGGTGATGGTCGACGGGCTCTCCGCGAAGCAGAGCATCGCGGCGATGACCGGGGTCAGCTCGCCGACCTCGTGCAGATCCAGGTCGATGCCCCGGTACGCGCCGCCGCCGGTGACGGTGAGGCCCTCCTCGTCCAGCGTCGCCTTCGCGCCCAGTTCGGTCACCAGGCCGCGCAGCCAGTCGCCGGGCTGCGTGGTCTGCTTCGGCCAGCCCTGCACCCGGACCGTGCCGCCGCCGACGAGTGCGGCCGCGACGAACGGGGCCGCGGTCGAAAGGTCGGGTTCCACGACGTACTCGGGGCAGGACAGCTTCGCGGGCTCGACTCGGAACTCCGCGCCGGAACGCTCCACAACGGCCCCGAAGCGGCGCAGCATGTCCAGCGTCATCGCGATGTGCGGTTCGCTCGGCGGTGCGCCGCCGACCAGCCGGACCGTCACGCCCTTCTCGAACGCCGGGCCGGCCAGCAGCAGCGCGGACAGGAATTGGCTGGAGGCCGAGGAATCCAGCTCCACGGTGCCGCCGCGCAGCCCGCCGGTGCCGTGCACGGTGAACGGCGGCGCGCCGCGGCCGCCGTCGTCGATCCGCGCGCCGAGCTCGCGCAGCGCGGTCAGCAGCGGGCCGATCGGCCGGCGGCGGATCGCCTCGTCGCCGTCGAACAGCACCGACGCGTCGCCCAGCGTCGCGAGCGCCGGGGTGAACCGCGCCACGGTGCCCGCGTTGCCCAGGACGACCTCGGTTTCGTCGCCGCGGCCGCTGATCGTGCCGAGCGGGTGCACGAGGAAGCCGTCGATGGTTTCCTCCGAGCGCGCGCCGAGGGCGGCGAGCGCGCCGAGCATCAGACGAGTGTCGCGCGAGTCGAGCGGATGGCGCACCCGGGTGGGCGCGCTGGCGAGTGCGGCGAGCACGTAGGCCCGGTTGGTGATCGACTTCGATCCGGGGACGCGCACCGCGGCGTCCAGCGAGGCGCCCGCGACCGGGGCGGTCCAGTGGTCATCGCGGATATTCGTCACGGCGGGAAGCCTAGCGCGGCCGCACCCCCGCGCTCCGCCGCGCCGGAGGGAGGCGTCGGCTAGCGGTTCGCCGGGAGTGGGATATGCTGGCGGCCCGTGGGACTTCAGTCGCGGGCTACCAAGTATGTCTTTGTCACCGGAGGCGTTGCCTCCTCTCTCGGTAAGGGTCTGACGGCGTCCAGCCTCGGACAGCTGCTCACTTCGCGCGGGCTGCGCGTCACGATGCAGAAGCTCGACCCTTACCTCAATGTCGACCCCGGGACGATGAACCCGTTCCAGCACGGCGAGGTGTTCGTCACCGACGACGGCGCCGAGACCGACCTCGACATCGGGCACTACGAGCGGTTCCTGGACCGCTCTCTCGACGGCAAGGCGAACGTCACCACCGGCCAGGTGTACTCGGAGGTGATCGCCAAGGAACGCCGCGGCGAGTACCTCGGGGACACCGTCCAGGTGATCCCGCACATCACCGACGAGATCAAGTCGCGGATCACCGCGGCGGCCGGGCCGGACGAGAACGGCGTCGCACCGGACGTGGTGATCACCGAGGTCGGCGGGACCGTCGGCGACATCGAGTCGCTGCCGTTCCTCGAGGCGTGCCGCCAGGTGCGCCACGACGTCGGCCGCGACCACTGCTTCTTCCTGCACGTGTCGCTGGTGCCCTACCTCGCGCCCTCGGGCGAGCTCAAGACCAAGCCGACCCAGCACTCGGTCGCCGCGCTGCGCAACATCGGCATCCAGCCGGACGCGCTGGTCTGCCGGGCGGACCGGGAGATCCCGGACGACCTCAAGCGCAAGATCGGCCTGATGTGCGACGTGGACACCGAGGCGGTCATCGCCTGCCCGGACGCGCGTTCGATCTACGACATCCCGAAGGTGCTGCACGGCGAGGCGCTCGACGCGTACGTGGTGCGCCGGCTCGGCCTGCCCTTCCGCGACGTCGACTGGACGGTGTGGGGCGACCTGCTCGACCGGGTGCACAACCCGAGCGAGGTCGTCCGGGTCGCGGTGGTCGGCAAGTACATCGACCTGCCGGACGCGTACCTCTCGGTCACCGAGGCGCTGCGCGCGGGCGGGTTCGCGCACCGGGCCAAGGTCGAGATCGTGTGGGTCGCCTCCGACGACGCGCAGACCCCGGCGGGCGCCGCGGCCGTGCTGTCCGATGTGGACGGGGTGCTGATCCCGGGCGGGTTCGGCATCCGCGGCATCGAGGGCAAGGTCGGGGCGATCCAGTACGCGCGCACGCACGGCGTGCCGCTGCTCGGGCTCTGCCTCGGCCTGCAGTGCATGGTGATCGAGGCCGCCCGGCACCTGGCCGGCATCAAGGACGCGAACTCGGCCGAGTTCGACGAGGCCACCCAGCACCCGGTGATCTCGACCATGGCCGACCAGCGCGACGTCGTCGCCGGCGAGCGCGACATGGGCGGCACGATGCGGCTCGGCGCGTACCCGGCGAAGCTCAAGCCCGGTTCGCAGGTCGCCAAGGCATACGGCAGCACCGAGGTGTCCGAGCGGCACCGGCACCGCTACGAGGTGAACAACGCCTACCGCAAGCAGATCGGCGACGCCGGCCTGGTTTTCTCCGGCACGTCGCCGGACGACCGGCTGGTCGAGTTCGTCGAGCTGCCCGCGGACGTGCACCCGTTCTTCGTGGGCACCCAGGCGCACCCGGAGCTGAAGAGCCGCCCGACCCGGCCGCACCCGCTGTTCAGCGCGTTCGTGAAGGCGGTCGTGGACCGCAAGGTCGCCGAACGGCTGCCGGTGGAGCTGCCCGAAACGCCCGTGGCGGTCCGGTGAGCGCGCCCGGCACGCACGAGTTCAGCGTCGCCGGCAGCGCGGTCGTCCACGTGGGACGCGTCGTCGGCCTCCGGGTCGACGACGTCGTGATGCCGGGAGGGGAGCCCGCCAAGCGCGAGGTGGTCGAACACCTCGGCGCGGTGGTGATCCTCGCGCTGGACGCCGCGGGCGACGTGACGCTCGTGCACCAGTACCGGCACCCGCTCGGGCGCCGGATCTGGGAGCTGCCGGCCGGGCTGATCGACAAGCCGGGGGAGGACCCGGTGGACGCCGCGCGGCGCGAGCTGGCCGAGGAGGCCGGGCTGGCCGCGGGCAGCTGGGAGACGCTGGTCGACGTGGCGGCCTCGCCCGGGTTCACCGACGAGGTGGTGCGGGTGTTCCTGGCCCGCGATCTGTCCGAAGTGGACCGCGAGGTGCTCGGCGAGGAAGAGGCCGACCTGGTGGTGCGGAAGTTCCCGCTCGCCGAGGCGGTCCGGATGGCGCTGGCCGGCGAGCTGGTCAACGGGGCGACGGTGTCCGGGGTGCTGGCCGCGCACGCGGTGCTGACCGGGGCGGCGGCGACGCGCCCGGCGGACGCGCCGTGGCAGGACCGGCCGACCCGCTTCGCGAGGCGGTTGGCGGAGCGCTGAGTCTGCTGGGCAGGCCGGTCTCCGCTGGGCAGGTCCGGGAAGGGCCCCTTTCCCGGCCTCGATGCCGACTGGCCGGGGACTGAGGTGCCGGGTTCTGTCGGTCCGCCGTCCTAGAGTGGCGGCGTGAGTGATGCAGGTGTCGAGGTGCGCGGCGTGATCGCCACGTACCTCGACCACCTCGTCGTCGAACGCGGCACCGCCCGCAACACCCTCGACAGCTACTCCCGGGACCTGCGCCGCTACGCCGCGCACCTGGAAGCGGCCGGGGTCACCAGGCTGCCCGACGTCAGTCCGCAGCACGTCACGTCGTTCGGCGCGGCGCTGCGCGAAGGCGACGCCGAACACCAACCGCTCGCCGCGTCGTCGGCCGCGCGGGCGTTGGTGGCGGTGCGGGGGCTGCACAAGTTCGCACACGCCGACGGGCTCACCGAGCACGATCCGGCGCGCGACGTCCGTCCGCCGGCCGCGGCCAAGCGGCTGCCGAAAGCTCTCCCGGTCGGCGACGTGCTCAAGCTGCTCGACACTCCGCCGCCGGACGGGGAACGCGCCCTGCGCGACCGGGCCTTGCTCGAATTGCTCTACTCCACCGGCGCGCGCATCTCCGAAGCCGTCGGGCTCGACGTCGACGATGTCGACGAAAGCGAGCGCACTGTCCTGCTCGACGGCAAGGGCGGCAAGCAGCGGCTCGTGCCGATCGGCCGTCCCGCGCTGGCCGCGCTCGACGCGTATCTCGTCCGCGCCCGGCCCGCGCTCGCCGCGCACGGCCGGGGCACCGCGGCGCTTTTCCTCAACGCCCGCGGCAGCCGGCTGTCCCGGCAGAGCGCGTGGCAAGTGCTCAAGGACACCGCCGAGAAAGCCGGCATCACCGCCGCGGTCTCGCCGCACACGCTGCGGCACTCGTTCGCGACACACCTGCTCGAAGGCGGCGCGGACGTCCGCGTAGTGCAGGAACTGCTCGGCCACGCCTCGGTGACCACGACGCAGGTCTACACGCTCGTCACCGTCACGACCCTGCGCGAGGTCTATGCCACCGCCCATCCGCGTGCGCTCGGATGATCACCGAGCGTCGCTCAAGGGCCTTCGCACGCTGGGGCGACTTGCCCCGCGCGACCCGGCGCGGCGCTTTGCCGGGGCTCCGGAATCCCGCATAGGCTGCCGGAGACCCCGCCGAGCAAGGAGCTTTCGCGCCATGTCGACACCGACACCGAACCAGCCGGAGGACCGGGCAGCATCAGCCGGGTCCGCCGGTTCGGCCGCGGCGAACCTCGAGCACGCGAAGATCGCCACGCCGGCGGAGCACGACGGCGACGAGCCGGAACGGCCGCTCAGCCGCGCCGAACGCGCCCGGATGCGGGCGAAAGACCGCGCGGAAAGCGGGATCGGGCCCACCGGCCGCCCGCTGCGCGAGATCCCCGAGCCGCCGCCGCTGGAGAAGCACGGGCCGGCTCAGGTGCTCGCCATGTGCAACCAGAAGGGCGGGGTCGGCAAGACCACGTCCACCATCAACCTGGGCGCCGCGCTCGCCGAATGCGGCCGCCGGGTGCTGCTCGTCGACTTCGACCCGCAGGGCGCGCTGTCGGTCGGCCTCGGCATCCAGCCGCACGAACTGGACCAGACGGTCTACAACGTCATCATGGAGCGCTCGGTCAAGATCGAGGAGGTGCTCCGGAAAACCCGCGTCGACGGCGTTGACCTGCTGCCGAGCAACATCGACCTGTCCGCGGCCGAGGTCCAGCTCGTCGCAGAGGTAGGGCGCGAGCACACGTTGTTACGGGTCCTTCGTCCGGTGATGAACGACTACGACTATGTTCTTGTCGACTGCCAGCCCTCGCTCGGCCTGTTGACGGTGAACGCATTGACCGCCGCGGACGGTGTGATCATCCCCCTGGAGTGCGAGTTCTTCAGTCTGCGAGGCGTCGCGCTCCTGATCGACACGATCGAGAAGGTGCAGGAACGCCTCAACCCCAAACTGGACATCACGGGGATTCTCGCCACGATGTACGACCCGAGAACCCTGCACTCGAAGGAGGTCATGGCTCGCGTGGTCGAGGCATTCGGCGACATCGTGTTCGACACGGTGATCAACCGCACCGTGCGGTTCCCCGAGACGACGGTCGCGGGCGAGCCCATCACGACCTGGGCTCCCAAATCGGCTGGCGCGGCGGCTTATCGCGCGCTCGCCCGTGAGGTGATCGCTCGGTGAGCAGGCGCGCTTCCCTGCCCGGAGCCTCCGAGCTGTTCCGCCTGACCTCCAGTCCAGCGACGCCCGCGCTCGAGCGGCCCGCCGTGCCCGCGCCCGCGGAACCGGTGTCCCGCAAGCCGGCCGCTCGCCCGGACACCGACCAGCTCGCCCGCAACGCGGCGCGCAGCGGGTCCGGGCGGACCAAGCACGACGCGAAGATCACCGTCTACGTGTCCGGCGAAGAACTGCTCGCGATGGAACAGGCCCGGCTGAATCTGAGGGCCAAGCACGATCTCGTCGTCGACCGCGGCCGGCTGGTGCGCGAGGCGGTCGCGGTGCTGCTCGCCGACTTCGACCAGCGCGGCGAGGATTCCGTGCTGGTACAGCGATTGCGGGCGGACTCCGAGGACGGCGGAGCCGAGGACTGATGGACGGACCGGCATCGGCCGAGCTGCCGGAGCCGGACCAGGCAGCACCCGGGAACACCGACGGCGCGGCGGCTCCCCTCGAGACGGGGGCCGCCGAAGCCGTTGCCGTTCCCGCCGACGCTTCGGCGGCAGTTTCCGGCGATGCTTCGGCGGCCGAGGCGTCGGCGGATCCCGAGCCGCCCGGGGAAACGGCGGAGACCGCCGTGCCGGAGGAGACTCCGGTCGTGCACGAGACCGTGCACGGCGGCACCATCCCCGAGGGTTTCGCCGCCGCGGACGAAGGATCCGCGAAGTTCAAGGTCCGGCTGCAGAATTTCGAGGGCCCGTTCGACCTGCTGCTGCAGCTGATCTCGCAGCATCAGCTCGACGTCACCGAAGTCGCCCTGCACCGGGTCACCGACGACTTCATCGCCTACACCCGGGCGCTCGGCTCGGACTGGAACCTCGACGAGACCACCGAGTTCCTGGTGATCGCGGCGACTCTGCTCGACCTCAAGGCGGCCCGGCTGCTGCCCGCCGCCGAGGTCGAGAACGAGGACGACCTTGCCCTGCTCGAAGCCCGCGACCTGCTGTTCGCGCGAATGCTGCAGTACCGCGCGTACAAGCAGGTGGCGGCGTTGTTCGGCGAGCTGGAAGCGGGTGCGCTGCGGCGCTACCCGCGCTCGGTCGCGTTGGAGGAGCGCTACCTCGGCCTGCTGCCCGAGGTGATGCTGGGCGTGTCGCCGCAGCGGTTCGCCGAGATCGCGGTGGCGGTCTTCCGGCCGAAGCCGCCGCCGCAGGTGTCCATCGCGCACATCCACATGGGCCGGGTGTCGGTGCGGGAGCACGCCGCGCTGCTGCGGTTGAAGCTCGCCGAGGCCGGCCAGGCGACGTTCAAAGAGCTGACCGCGGACTGCGAGCACACGGTCGAGGTCGTGGCGCGGTTCCTGGCGTTGCTGGAGCTGTACCGCGAATCGTCGGTGCAGTTCGACCAGCTGGAGGCGCTGGCGGAACTGCACGTTCGGTGGATTGGCGGCAGCGTCGCGGAAGCGTCCGCCGCCGCCGAGCACGACCGGGTCGCGGCCGAAGAGGAGGAGTACGGGTGAGCACCGAAGACGACCGAGCACCGGTCGAGGAGACCGTGCCGGACGCCGAGCCGCGGGAGCCCGAGCCGGACGCCGTGCCGGAGCCGGTCGAGCCGGCGAGCGCGCCCGAACCGGAGACCGTGCCGGAAGCACCCGAGCCGGAAATGCCCGAGCCGGACGCACCCGAGCCGCAGACCGCCGAGCCGGAGACCGCGGAAGCCGGGTCTGTCCTGGAAACCGGGGCCGCGGACGGAAGCGACGACGAGGGCCTCGTCGCCGTCGACAGCGGACTGCCCGACATCGAAGACGACGAACGGCTGGAAGCCGCGCTCGAAGCGCTGCTGCTGGTCGTGGACTCGCCGATCGGGGAGGACGCGCTGTCGGAAACGCTCGGCCAGCCGGTCGCCCGGGTGACCGTCGCGCTGCGCACCATGGCGCAGAAGTTCACCGAGCGGGCGAGCGGGATCGACCTGCGGCGCGTCGGCGAAGGGTGGCGGTTCTACACTAGGGACACCTACGCCCCGTTCGTGGAGAAGCTCCTGCTGGACGGCCAGCGGTCGAAGCTGACCAGGGCCGCGCTGGAGAGCCTCGCCGTGATCGCGTACCGGCAGCCGGTCACCCGGGCCCGGGTCGCTGCGGTGCGCGGGGTGAACGTGGACGGCGTGATCCGGACCCTGCTCGCGCGGGGGCTCATCGAGGAGATGGGCACCGACCCGGAGACCACGGGCACGCTGTATGTGACGACCGAGCTGTTCCTGGAGCGACTGGGGCTGTCGTCGCTGAACGACCTGCCCCCGATCGCTCCGCTGCTACCCGAAGTGGACACCATCGATGACATCTGACGAACACCCCGACGGCATCCGCCTGCAGAAGGTCCTGTCGCAGGCAGGCGTGGCCTCGCGCCGCGCCGCCGAGGACCTGATCGCGGCCGGCCGGGTGGAGGTGGACGGCGAGGTCGTCACCGAGCTGGGCCGCCGCGTCCGCCCGGACGCGGCCGTGATCCACGTCGACGGCACGCGCGTCAACCTCCGCGACGACCTGGTGTACCTCGCCTTCAACAAGCCCAAGGGCGTGCACTCCACGATGTCCGACGACCGGGGCCGCCCGTGCGTCGGCGACTACCTGCGCGGCCGGTGGGAGGAGACGCCGGGCGTGGTGCACGTCGGGCGGCTCGACGAGAACACCGAGGGCCTGCTGCTGCTCACCAACGACGGCGACCTCGGGCACCGGCTGATGCACCCGTCCTACCGGGTCCTCAAGACCTACTTCGCCGAGGTCGAGGGCCTGGTGCCGCGCGGGCTCGGCAAGGAGCTGCGGACCGGCTGGGAGCTGCCGGACGGGATCGTGAAGGTCGACCAGTTCCGGGTCAAGGACATGCACTCCGGCCGGACCATGATCGAGCTGGTGATCCACGAGGGCCGCAAGCACATCGTGCGCCGGCTGATGGCGTCCACCGGACACCCGGTGCGCAAGCTGGTCCGCACCGCGGTCGGCGACGTGCAGCTGGGCAACCAGCGGCCGGGCACCATCCGCCGGCTCAACCGCGGCGAGGTCGGCACGCTGTACCGCACCGTGGGACTCTGAGCGCGGTTCCCCACTTTCCGCCCTGGTGCCGGGTCCGCGCGGCCCGGTTGAGTGATCGTCAGCCGACGAGAACTCCGGAGGGCAACGGGAAATGCGTGTGCTGACAGGGCTGTGCGCCGCCGCGGTGCTGGCCGCCGGGCTGGTGGCGCCGGCGGCCGGGGCGGCCGCACCGGCGAGCGCGGCGAGCGAACCGCGGTACGACTACGCCGGGGCGATCCGCGAAACGGTGTGGGTCGACCTCGGCCGCGACGGCGACGGGGACGGCAAGCCGGACCGGGTCGCCGCGGACATCATCCGGCCGAAGGAGCCGGCCGCCGCGGGCAAGAAAATCCCGGTGATCATGGACGCCAGCCCGTACTACTCCTCGGTCGGGCGCGGCAACGAGACGCAGTTCAAGACCTACGACGCGCAGGGCCGCCCGGCCGGGTTCCCGCTGTTCTACGACAACTACTTCGTCCCGCGCGGGTACGCGGTGGTACTGGTGGACCTGGCCGGGACCAACCGGTCGACCGGGTGCGTCGACGTCGGGGGCGACTCGGACGTGCAGTCGGCCAAGAAGGTCATCGACTGGCTGAACGGGCGCGCGACCGGGTACACCGCGAAGTCCGGCGGCACGACGATGCGGGCCGGCTGGAGCGACGGCGGCGTCGGGATGATCGGCAAGTCCTATGACGGGACGATCGCCAACGGGGTGGCCTCCACCGGCGTCGAGGGCTTGAAGACGATCGTGCCGATTTCGGCGATCAGCTCCTGGTACGACTACTACCGGTCGGACGGGGCTTCCTTCGGGTTCGGCCCGGACGGGCTGGCCAAGACCGTCGAGCAGCGCAACGGCGGGCAGGACTGTTCCGCGGAGAACCAGCGGCTGGCGCGAGGGGCTACCGCCAACGGCGACTACGGGCCGTTCTGGGCGGAGCGGGATTACGTTTCCCGGGCCAAGAACGTGCGTGCCAGTGTGTTCGTCTCGCACGGGGTGAACGATCTGAACGTCATGCCGATCAATTACGGGCAGTGGTGGGACGCGCTCGCCGCACGGGGGGTGCCGCGGAAGATCTGGCTGGCGCAGACCGGACATGTGGATCCGTTCGACTACCGGCGGGCCGAGTGGGTCGACGCGTTGCACCGGTGGTTCGACCACTACTTGATGGGGATCGACAACGGGATCGACCGGGAGCCGATGGCCACCGTCGAGCGGCAGCCGGACCAGTGGGCCGATCAGGCTTCGTATCCGGCTCCGGGGGCGCGTTCGGTCGCCTTGTGGCCGCGGGCTGGCGCGGTGCCCGGAGTAGGAACGCTGGGGACTGGCCCGGCTTCCGGGGTCGCGTCGTTCACCGACGATCCGAAGGTGGGGGAGGACGCGTGGGCGGCGAATCCGTCGGCCACGTCAGCGAATCGCATCCTGTTCAGCACCGCTGCGCTGTCCTCGCCGGTGCAGGTCTCCGGCACCTCTTCGATCACCGTGACCGCTACGCCGAGCACCTCGTCGGCGCGGTTGTCGGCGATGCTGGTGGACTACGGTCCGGCGACGATCCGCAACTTCGCCGGGGCCGGGGAAGGGATCGTCACCGGAACTCAGCGGAACTGCTGGGGGGCCAGTACCGCTTCGGACAGTGCTTGCTATCTGGTCACCAGCGCGGACAAGAAGAACGTGGACTACACGATCATCAGTCGCGGGTGGGCTGATCTGGCGAACTACCAGTCGTTGAGCCGGGAAGCGACGTTGACGCCGGGGAAGGCGTACTCGATGACCTTCCGGCTGGCCAGCACGGATCACGTGGTTCCGGCCGGGCATCGGCTGGCGCTGGTGATCGGCGGGACGGATGCGGGGTTCCTCGCCGGGCCCGCCGATCCGGGGAAGCTGACGATTGATCTCGGGAAGACCTCGGCTCAGGTTTCGCTGGCCGGGGTTGTTCCGGGGCAGGCCGTCGGCGGCGCGGTGCCGGGCGGGGAGCTGGCGCATGTTCCGGCGAGTGCGCGGCCTGAGTTCCGCTGAAGCCGTGAAGGGAACATTGAGGGACTCTGAGTCCCTCAATGTTCCCTTCACGGACTGCGGGGGCGAGGTCAGCCGGCGGTGACTGTTGCCTTTGCGGTTGCCTTGCGGTGCAGCGCTTGTGCGATGGGTTCGACCACGCGGGCGGCGGTGGGGCCTAGGATCGCCATCAGCAGCACGTATGCCGTTGCCAGCGCGGCCAGTTCGCCGGTTACCGCGCCCGCGGCCACGGCCAAGCCGGCGATCACGATCGAGAATTCGCCCCGGGCCACCAAAGCCGCCCCCGCGCGGGCCCGGCCCAGTTTTCCGATGCCTTGCCTTCGCGCGGCCCACCATCCGGTGGCAACCTTGGTCACAGTGGTCACCACGGCCAGGACCACGGCCCAGCCCAGGACCGGCGGGATCGACGCGGGGTTGGTGTTGAGGCCGAAGACCACGAAGAAGACCGCGGCGAACAGGTCGCGCAGCGGCTCCAGCAGACGGGTCGCGTTGTGGGCGGTCGAGCCGGAGACCGCGATGCCCAGCAGGAACGCGCCGACCGCGGCCGACACCTGCATCGCCGACGCGAGTCCGGCCACCAGCAGCGCCGCGCCGAGGATCTTGAGCAGGAAGACCTCGCGGTCGTCGCTGTCCACCAAGGCTGACACGTAGCGGCCGAACTTCAGGGCGATCACCAGGACCACGGTGATCACCAGCAGCGAGATGCCGACCGCTTCCAGGCCGCCGAGCAGGCTCACACCGCCCAGGATCGCGGTGAGGATCGGCAGGTACAGCGCCATCACCAGGTCTTCGAACACCAGGATCGACAGCACTACCGGGGTTTCCCGGTTGCCGAGCCGGCCCAGGTCGCCCAGGACCTTCGCGATGATTCCGGACGACGAGATGTAGGTGACGCCTGCCATGACGATCGCGCCGATCGGGCCCCAGCCGAGGATCAGCGCGACCGCCGCGCCGGGGGCCGCGTTCAGGACGATGTCCACCAGGCCGGCGGTCCACGAGCGGCGCAGGCCGGTGAACAGCTCCGCCGCCGAGTACTCCAGTCCCAGCAGCAGGAGCAGCAGCACCACGCCGATCTCGCTGGCCAGGTGGGTGAAGTCGCCGATGTCGCCGAGCGGGATCAGCCCGCCTTGGCCGAAGCACAGGCCGCCCAGCAGGTACAGGGGGATGGGGGAGAGGCCGATCTTGCCGGCGAGCCTGCCCAGCGCGCCGAGCACGAAGAAGACGGCGCCGAGCTCGATCAGCGAGAGTGCGGTGTGGTCCATCAGCCGTGCTTGAGGATCTTGGCGGCGGCTTCCAGTCCCTCGGACGTGCCGACCACGACGAGCAGATCGCCCGCGGTGAACAGGAAGTCCGGCGCCGGCGACGGGTGCACCTGGCCGGCCCGCATCACCGCGACGATCGAGACGCTGGTGCGGGTGCGCATGGCGGTGTCGCCCAGCGAACGGCCGTCGAACGGGCTGTCCGCGGTGATCGCCAGCTGCTTGGTGTTGATGCCCGGCAGCTCCCGGTGCTCCTCGTTGAGCTGCGCCACCAGCTGCGGCGCGCCGAGGAGGTTCGAGAGGGCGCCTGCCTCGTCCGCGGTCAGCGGCAGCGACGCGAGGCAAGCGTCCGGGTCGTCCGATTTCGAGACGATCAGCTCGATCTTGCCGTCCCGCTGGGTGACGACGCCGATGCGGCGTCCCGCGCGCGTGGCGAAGTCCTTGCGGACACCGATTCCGGGAAGAGGGGTGACTTCGACGTTCACCGTTTCACCGTAACTCATTGTCCGTTTCGCGGTGTTCAGACCAGCAGGAGCAGCACGGACACGACGGCCATGACGACGGCGGTGGCCCCGTGCACGCCGAACGCGATCGCCTTCTTTCCCTTGTGCAGCAGGATCGCCGTCAGGTCGCCGAGCGGCATGAACACCTCGGCCAGCAGGACCCAGCCGGCGATGTGCGGTCCGCCCGCGAGCAGTGCGACGACCAGCACCAGTCCGAGGCCGAGGTCTCGGACGCCCTTGATGGTGTAGAGCGGGTTCGGGCCGGCCGGGACGGTCGTGAATCCGAAGCCGGCGGCGTTCTTCTCCGGTGCGAACAGGTACAGCAGTCCGATGTAGAAGATGCCGAGCGCGAGCAGGGCGGTGAGGACGTAGGCGGTGACGAGCATGGGGCCCTCCAGGAAATCTAGCACTGCTAGGAACGAGGGCAACGCTAACAGTGCGGCGCTATATTGTCTAGCGCCGCTAGAACGGCGAGCGCGGTCCGGCCCGGGGCACCGCCTGAGCCGCCGGGACCGGTTGCGGGCACAATGAGCGGCGGCCCATCGGCCGGACTGCACGCCACTACGCGAGGAGAGAATCGGTGACGGGAGCCCTACGTGGGGTGGTCGCGCTGGACGGCCCGTCGGGAACCGGCAAGACCACGGTGGCGCGCAAGCTCGCCGGCCGGCTGAGCGCTCGCTACCTCGACACCGGTGCGATGTACCGCGTGGTCACGCTGGCCGTGCTGCGCTCCGGAATCGACCTGGCCGACGAGCACGCGGTCGGCAACTTCGCGCACGAGGTCGACTTCGCGCTCGGCACCGACCCGGAATCTCCGGACGTGCGGCTCGGCGGCGAGGACGTCGCGGCCGAGATCCGCGGACCCGAGGTGACCAAGGCGGTGTCGCCGGTTTCGGCGGTCGCGCAGGTGCGCGAAGTGCTGGTCGCCCGGCAGCGGCGGATGATCGCCGACGCGGTCGCGCGCGACGGCGGGATCGTCGTGGAGGGCCGGGACATCGGCACGACCGTCGCCCCGGACGCCCCGCTCAAGGTCTACCTCACCGCCTCGGCCGAGGTCCGCGCCGCGCGGCGGAACAACCAGGACGCCGCCGCGGGCCGCGAGTCGAGCGTCGAATCGGCGCGCGAGTCCGTCGAGCGGCGCGATCGGATCGACTCCACCCGCGCCGCCTCGCCGCTGCGCGCGGCCGGGGACTCGGTCCAGGTGGACACTTCCGAGCTGAGCCTCGACCAGGTGCTTGTCGCGGTGACCGAGCTCGCCCGCAGCCGCGGGCTGCTCGGCGACTGCCCGGCCGAGCCGGTCGCCGCCGGGGCCGGGGTCCTCTCGTGAACGCGGGCGCCCTCCCCGAGGGCGCGAACGGCCTCCTGCATGACGTCGGGCGATTCGCCGGACGGTATTATCTGCGTCCGGCGTTCCGGATCCGGGTGCACGGCCGCGACCGGGTGCCCGCGGACGGCCCGCTGCTGGTGATCGCGAACCACAGTTCGAATGTCGATCCGCAGCTGGTGATCGGAATGCTTCCGCGGCGCAGCGCGTTCTTGGCCAAGGCCGAGCTGTTCAAGGGGATCGGCGGCTGGTTCCTGCGCGGGATCGGGCAGATCCCGGTGCGCCGGGGCGAGATCGACCGGACGCCGCTGACCACGGCGGTCGGAGTGCTCAAGGCGGGCGGCGCGGTCGGGGTCTTCCCGGAGGGCACCCGCGGCGAGGGCGACGTCGGAGCGGCCGAACGCGGCGCGGCATGGCTCGTGCGCGCGTCGGGAGCCACCGTGCTGCCGATCGCGATTCGCGGGACGCGCAAGCCCGCCGACGGCAAACGCCGGTGGCGCCCGCGCGTGGACCTCCTCTACGGGGAGCCGTTCGCGCTGAAGGTCGGTCCGGGCCGCAAGGGCCTGGACCAAGGCACCGAGGAGCTGCGCAGGCAGCTCGCGGCGCTCGTGCAGTCTTTGGACGACTGGCGCGGCGAACACGGGTTCGCCGCGTCGTAGGTGAAGTGGGAAACGATGACAGGGTTTGACGCCGCCGACGGATCGGTGGACGGGCTGGGCGAGATCGACGGGACCTGGGCCGACGAGTCCGAGTTCGCCGCGTTCGACGCGCGGATCGAGGCCGCGGAAGCCGAGGGCCAGGCTGCCGCCGCGCAGCCGGTGCTCGCCGTGGTCGGCCGGCCGAACGTGGGCAAGTCCACGCTGGTCAACCGCATCCTCGGCCGCCGCGAAGCGGTCGTGCAGGACGTGCCGGGGGTGACCCGCGACCGGGTCGCCTACGACGCGTTCTGGGCCGGGCGCCGGTTCACGCTGGTCGACACCGGCGGCTGGGAGCCGGACGCCACCGGGCTGCAGGCTTCGGTCGCGCAGCAGGCCGAGATGGCCATGCAGACCGCGGACGCGGTGCTGCTGGTGATCGACGCGACGGTCGGCGCCACCGCCACCGACGAAGCGGTCGCGCGGGTGCTGCGCCGCTCGAAGAAGCCGGTGCTGCTGGCCGCGAACAAGGTGGACGACGACCGGCTGCTGGCCGACACCGCATCGCTGTGGTCGCTGGGCCTCGGCCAGCCGTACCCGGTCAGTGCGCTGCACGGGCGCAGCTCGGGCGACCTGCTCGACGCCATCATGGCCGCGCTGCCCGAGGCGCCGCGCGAAGGCGGCACGGCGACCGCCGGGCCGCGCCGCGTCGCGCTGGTCGGCAAGCCGAACGTCGGCAAGTCCAGTCTGCTCAACCGGCTGTCCGGCGAAGAGCGCTCGGTGGTCGACTCGGTGGCCGGCACCACCGTCGACCCGGTCGACTCGCTGGTCGAGCTGGACGGCGAGGTCTGGCGCTTCGTGGACACCGCGGGACTGCGCAAGCGGGTCAACTTCGCGGACGGCGCGGAGTACTACGCCTCGCTGCGCACCAAGACCGCGATCGACGCGGCCGAGGTGGCGATCGTGCTGCTGGACGCTTCCGAGCCGCTGACCGAGCAGGACCTGCGGGTGCTGACGATGGTGGTCGAGGCGGGCCGCGCGTGCGTGCTCGCGTTCAACAAGTGGGACCTGGTCGACGAGGACCGCCGGCATGCCATGGTGCGCGAGCTGGACCGCGGCCTGGTCCGGGTGCCGTGGGCGGAGAAGGTGAACATCTCCGCGCTCACCGGCCGGGCGGTGCGCAAGCTCGCGCCCGCGCTGCGCACCGCGCTGTCGTCCTGGGACCAGCGCGTGTCCACCGGCCAGCTCAACGGCTGGCTGTCCGACCTCGTCGCGGCCACCCCGCCGCCGGTGCGCGGCGGCAAGCAGCCGAAGGTGCTGTTCGCGACCCAGGCCGGCATCCGGCCGCCGACGCTGGTGCTGTTCACCACCGGGTTCCTCGAGGCCGGCTACCGCCGGTTCATCGAGCGCAAATTCCGCGAGCAGTTCGGCTTCGCAGGCAGCCCCGTCCGGGTGAATGTGCGCGTCCGGGAAAAGAAGCCGAAGCAGAAGATCGGCGGGAAAGCGGCGAAAACCCGCTGACCCTTTTGCGGCGACCCCAATGCCACATTGGGTGCGTGCCACGCACCCAATGTGGCATTGGGTGCATCACATGCACCCAATGCCACATTGGGGTTATTCCTTACCGGACCTGCGGACGGTGATGTCCGACACGCGGCTGTGACCCTAGCGCGACCTGCGGTTGATTGACGCGTAAAGTGGACGGTCGCTACGGGCGCCCTCATTCGGACGGCAAGCCCGAATGAGGCTCGCGAAAGGTGAGTGATGGGCTTGCGTGCCCAGAATTCGATCTTGCCCGCACCGTTCCGGAATACCGGGGGGCACCTGACCGCCGAGGTGGCCGGGTGACGCTGACCGCCGACTCCGGCAGCACCGACGCCCTGACCCGCGCAGTAGAGGCCGCGTTCGCTCCGGCTCTTTTCGAGACCGGGCACGCGGCCGCCGAGCGCACTCTCCTGGACATTATCGCCGCCACCGCGGAGCGGCACCCCAACGCCGCCGCGCTCGACGACGGCGCCGGTGTGCTGAGCTACCGCCGGCTGATGGAAGAGATCGACGGCTACGCCGCGAAGCTGCGCGAGCACGGCGTCGGCCTCGGCGATCGCGTCGGCATCCGGATCTCGTCCGGCACCGCTGAGCTGTACATCGCGATCCTCGCGACCCTGTCCGTCGGCGCCGCCTATGTGCCGGTCGACGCGGACGACCCCGAAGAACGCGCCGAGCTGGTGTTCGGCGAAGCCGGCGTGGCCGCGATCGCCACCGACGGCGAGATCGCCGCCGCCGGTGCGCCGGGCGGCGGCGAAGGCCGCCCCGGGCCGGCCGACGACGCCTGGATCATCTTCACCTCCGGTTCCACCGGCAAGCCGAAGGGCGTCGCGGTCACGCACGCCTCGGCGGCGGCCTTCGTGGACGCCGAAGCGCGGCTTTTCCTTGCCGACGAGCCGATCGGCCCGGGCGACCGGGTGCTGGCCGGCCTGAGCGTCGCGTTCGACGCCTCCTGCGAAGAGATGTGGCTGGCCTGGCGGCACGGCGCCTGCTTGGTGCCCGCGCCGCGCGCGCTGGTGCGCACCGGGGTGGACCTCGGCCCATGGCTGGTCGCGCAAGGCATCACCGTCGTCTCGACAGTGCCCACACTGGCCGCGCTGTGGCCGGCGGACGCGCTGGAAGACGTCCGCCTGCTGATCTTCGGCGGCGAAGCCTGCCCGCCGGAGCTGGCCGAGCGGGTCGCCGTCGAAGGCCGCGAAGTCTGGAACACCTATGGCCCCACCGAGGCCACCGTCGTCGCCTGCGCCGCGCAGATGACCGGCGACGGCCCGGTGCGGATCGGCCTGCCGCTGGCCGGCTGGCAGCTCGTCGTGGTGAACGAAGCGGGCGAGCCGGTCGCCATGGGCGAGAGCGGCGAGCTGGTCATCGGCGGTGCCGGGCTCGCTCGTTATCTCGACGCGGAAAAGGACGCGGAGAAGTACGCACCGCTGCCGTCGATGGGCTGGGAGCGTGCCTACCGCAGCGGAGACATGGTCCGCGCCGAGCCGGAGGGCCTGCTGTTCCTCGGCCGGATGGACGAGCAGATCAAGCTCGGCGGCCGGCGGATCGAGCTCGGCGAGGTCGACGCGGCGCTGCAGGCGCTGCCCGGCGTGCGCGGCGCCGCCGCGGCCGTCCGCCGCACGAAGGCAGGCAACCAGGTGCTCGTCGGCTACCTGGTGCCGGAGGAGGGCGCGACCGTCGATTCCGACGACGCCGCCACCCGGCTGCGCGCGCAGCTGCCCGCCGCGCTGGTGCCGCTGCTCGCGGTGATCGACGACCTGCCGACCCGCACGTCCGGCAAGGTCGACCGCAACGCGCTGCCCTGGCCGCTGTCCACTGTGGACGCGACCTCGGCCGGCCTGTCGCCGACCGAGGTCTGGCTCGCCGAAGGCTGGAGCGAGATTCTCGGCGTGTCGGTCAGCAACCCCAACGCCGACTTCTTCACCCACGGCGGCGGCAGCCTCACCGCCGCGCAGCTGATCGCGCGCATCCGCACCCGCCACCCCGGGGTGTCGGTCAGCGACATCTACCAGAACCCGAAGCTCGGCGCGCTGGCCGCGAAGCTGGACGCGCTGAGCACCGAAGAGACCGAGCGCCGCGAGGTCGCGCCGACGCCGCGCCGTGCCGGGGTCGTGCAGACGCTGCTGATGATCCCGCTGATGGGCCTCGTCGGGCTGCGCTGGGCCACGCTCGCCGCCGCCTGCTCCAACGTGCTCTCGCTGCTCGGCGTCTCCTGGGCGCCCACGCTGAATTGGGCGTGGCTGGTCGCGGCCTGGCTGGTGCTGTTCACGCCGGCCGGCCGGATCGCCATCGCCGCCGGCGGCGCGCGCGTGCTGCTGTCCGGGGTCCGCCCGGGCACCTACCCGCGCGGCGGCAGTGTCCACTTGCGACTGTGGACCGCGGAGAAGCTGGCCGAGTTCAGCGGCGCGGACAGCGTGGCCGGCGCGTCGTGGATGACCACGTACGCGAAGGCACTGGGCGCGCGCATCGGCAAGGACGTCGACCTGCACTCGCCGCCGCCGGTCACCGGCTTCCTGAAACTGGGCCGCGGCGCCGCAGTGGAGCCCGAGGTCGACCTGACCGGCCACTGGGTCGACGGCGACGTCGTGCACATCGGCAAGACGCGGATCGGGGCGGAGGCCCGGGTCGGCGCGCGCAGCACGCTGTTCCCCGGCGCCCGGATCGGCAAGGGTGCGGAGATCGCCGCCGGTTCGACGGTGCGCGGCGCGGTCCCGGCCGGCCAGCGTTGGGCGGGTTCGCCCGCGGTGCGCTCGGGCAAGGACGAGAAGGACGCGCTGAAGTGGCCGTCGAGCCGCCCGCCGCGTTCGCACTTCTGGGCGTCGGTGTACGGCGCGACCTCGGTGTTCCTCGGGCTGCTGCCCGGGATCGCCGCGCTGCCGGGCGTCGTGGTGATCGGCCGCGCGGTCGCCGGGACCACGAGCCTCGGCTCCGCGCTCGGCCAGGCACTGCTGTTCACACCGGTCGCCACCGTCGCGTACTTCCTCGCGTACCTGCTGCTCGTGCTGGCCGGCGTGCGTGCGCTGAGCATCGGCATGGTCGAGGGCTACCACCCGGTGCACGGCCGCGTTGCGTGGCAGGTCTGGGCGACCGAACGGCTGATGGGCATGGCTCGCGAAGGGCTGTTCCCGCTGTACGCGAGCCTGTTCACGCCGGTGTGGCTGCGGCTGCTCGGCGCGAAGGTCGGCCGCAACGTGGAGGCGTCCACCGTCCTCGCGCTGCCCAAGATGACCAAAGTGGACAGTGGCGCGTTCCTGGCCGACGACACCATGGTCGCCACCTACGAGCTGGGCCGCGGCTGGCTGCACGCCGCCCCGGCCCGGATCGGCAAGCAAGCGTTCCTCGGCAACTCGGGGATGACCGCGCCGGGGCGTTCGGTGCCCAAGCGCGGGCTGGTCGGGGTGCTGTCCTCGACGCCGGCGCGGGCGAAGAAGGGCTCGTCGTATCTGGGCATGCCGCCGCTGCCGGTGCGTCGCGCGGTGGAGGAGAGCGACACCACCCGCACCTATACGCCGCCGCTGCACCTCAAGGCGGCCCGCGCGCTGGTCGAGCTGTGCCGGATCCTGCCGGTGATGTGCGCGGTCGCGCTGACCGTCGGCGTGGCGTTCGCGCTGCTGGCGCTCGCGTCCTGGGGCGGCTTCTGGGCCGCCGCGCTGCTGGCCGGGCCGGTGCTGCTGGCTGCCGGCATCGTCGCTGCGCTGACCGCGACCGCCGCGAAGTGGCTCTTGGTCGGGAAGTTCCGCGAGATCGACCACCCGCTGTGGAGTTCGTTCGTCTGGCGCAACGAGCTGGCCGACACGTTCGTCGAAGCGCTCGCGGTGCCGTGGCTGATCGGCTCGGTGGGCGGCACCCCGCTGCTGCCCGCGTGGCTGCGCACGATGGGCGTCAAGATCGGCCGCGGCGTGTGGCTCGACACCTACTGGCTGCCCGAGTCGGACCTGGTCGAACTAGGCGACGGCGCGACCATCAACCGCGGCTGCGTGGTCCAGACCCATCTGTTCCACGACCGGATCATGACCATGTCGAAGGTGACCCTGGGCGAGGGCGCGACGCTCGGCCCGCACGGGATCGTGCTGCCCGGCGCGAGCATCGGCGCGCGCACCACGGTGGGCCCCGGTTCGCTGGTGACCCGCGGCGACGCGGTACCCGCGGACACCCGCTGGCTGGGCAATCCGATCTCGGCCTGGCGGCGGTGAGGGCACGACCGTTGCGGACCCTGTCCGAGCGCCTCATCCTGGAAAGGATCACGGCTACGGGCGAAAGCGGGTTTCGGTGCGGGTGAACGGGAAAGCGGCCGCTCCTGGCGCGGAGACCTCGGGCGACCCGTATCTCCAGGGGCACGGCAACGGCGGCTACCGCGTCCGCCACTACGACCTGGATCTCGACTACCGGATCGGGCCGAACCGGCTGTCCGCGACGGCGGTGCTGACCTGTGAGGCGACTCAGGCGCTGTCCCGGCTGTCGCTCGACTTCGGCGAGTTCAAGGTGTCGCGGGTGCTGGTCGACGGAAAACCGGCGAAGTACCTGCGGCGTGGGCTGAAGCTGCAGGTCAAGCCGGCGCGGTCGGTGCCGGCCGGTGCGCGGTTCCGGGTGGAGGTCCGGTATGCGGGCAATCCGCGGCCGGTGCCGAGCCGCTGGGGCGACATCGGCTGGGACGAGCTGACCGACGGCGCGCTGGTGGCGAGCCAGCCGGTCGGCGCGCCGTCCTGGTTCCCGTGCAACGACCATCCGGCGGACAAGGCGAGCTACCGGGTCGCGGTGGCCGCGTCTTCGCCGTATCTGGTGGCAGTGACCGGGAATCTGGTGTCGCGGTACCAGTCGGCGAGCACGACGAAGTGGGTGTTCGAGCGGCCGGAGCCGACGTCGACGTACCTGATGAGCGTGCAGGTGGGCCGGTACGAGGATCTCGAACTGTCCTCGGACGGCGCCTGGGTCCCGGAGGTGTCGGCCGACGATCCGCGCGGGGTCGTGCAGCGGGCCGCGGTGCCGCTGCGGCTGCGCCGGGCGTTTTCCCGCGACTTCGGCCGCCAGGGACGGATGATGGCGGCGCTGGAGGACTGGTTCGGGCCGTACCCGTTCGGCGAGTACGTGGTGGTCGTGGCGGACGACGAGCTGGACGATCCCATCGAGGCGCAAGGGATGGCAGTATTCGGGGCCAACCACGTGGACGGGAAGCGGACGCACGAGCGGCTGGTCGTGCACGAACTCGCGCATCAGTGGTTCGGCAACAGCCTGACGGTCGCGGACTGGCGCCACATTTGGCTCAACGAAGGGTTTGCCACCTACGCTGAGTGGCTGTGGTCGGAGGCGTCCGGGGGAGAGCCGGCGGCGGCGCTGGCGCGGTTGTGGCACTCGCGGCTGCGAGGCAAACCGGCGGACGTCGCGATCCGCGACCCGGGGGTGGTCCGGATGTTCGACGAGCAGGTGTACAAGCGCGGCGGATTGACGCTGCACGCGCTGCGGAGCGAGATCGGCGATCCGGCGTTTTTCGCGCTGGTGAAGGCTTGGGCAGTGGAGAACCGGCACGGGACGGTGACGACGGCGGGCTTCGTGGAGACGGCGGAGGCGTATGCCGGGCGGTCGCTGGCGGGGTTCTTCGAAGGATGGCTGGAGCGGGGGCCGTTGCCTGCCTTGCCGTGATTTGGCGGCATCCGGTGCGAAAGCGCCCGTCCTCGTGGGCCGGGTCGGTACGGTACGCACATGTATGTGACACCGCCGATGCAGAGCACCTCACAGGCGGCTGCCAAGCCGGCCTGGCTGATCATCGGACCCGGGTTCGCCGCGCTGATCGGCCTGTTCCTGCTCACCGCGATCTACCAGTTCGGCGGCCGGTCGGCGATACAGCTCGACCTGGGCCTGTCCCGGCAGTCTTTGCTGTTGAGCGGCGTCGTCGCGTACCTCGTCGCGCTCCTGCTCGCGCTGCCGCTCGGGCTGCTGCTCGGCGGGCGCTACCCGACGGCGGTGTCCGTGCCGGCGATCTGCCTGATGCTGCTGGGCGTGCTGGCGGTCGCGTTCACGCCGAACGGTTTCCTGCTCTCGGTCGGGCGAGTGCTCGGCGGACTCGGTGCCGGTGCGGTCATCGGCGGCACCGTCGCCTTGATCCGGGGACTCCGCGCTGGCCGTGGCGTCGCAGCCGGGGTTGCGGCGGGCCTCGGCGTCCTGTCCTTGGTGATCGCGCCGTTCCTCGGCGAGCTGGTGAGTGACGTTCTCAACTTCCGCGTCGTGTACCTGGCCGCCGCGGTGGCGGTGTTCTTCGCGCTGGTCGCCGCATCGGTGACCGGCATTGTCACGCTCGTGTCCGCGAAGCCGCCGGTTCCGCAGATGCCGTACGGGATGCCGTACCCGCCACAGAACCCGTCGCCATACTCGCCGGAAGGTCCGCCGTCCGTCTGACGCGATTTGCTTGATCGGCTCGGCCCGGATCTTCACGTATCTGAACGCGCTGCCATCCGGATCCCATTCATCGGATGTCTTTGCCGCTTTCCGGGTGAACCTTGCTGGCTTTTGCCGTCTCTGTCTGGATATATTCCGCTCGCTCCCGCGCCGCGCGGGGCGAAACGTAGTATGAATCCGGAGTCGGCATGGGTGAACTGTCCCGGAGGACGGTCCTTCGCTCGGTCTCGGTCGCCGCTGCGGCGGCCGCGTTCGGCGGGCTGTGGGCGGACGGGGCGTCGCCCGGCCTGGCGGCAGAGCCACTGGGGCGCGGGGGATCGCGCACTCCGCACCGGGACGTCGCCATGGACGCGCGGATGCGGTGGCAGCGGCTGCCGAAGAACTGGCAGGAAGCGCCGTTCCTGGCCAACGGCTATCTCGGCGTGCAGGCGTATGCCGGGGAATCGCCGCAGGTGCTGAAGTTCATGCTGAGCCACACTCAGGTGCAGGACCAGCGCATCCAGTGGGAGGCCGGGATCGGGCTGTCCCGGCTGCCGATCGGGGCCGTCACGCTGACGTTCGCGGGCGCGATCACAGCGGTCGACTGGACGCTCGACCTGTACAACGCGGAGCTCGGCGGCACCATCACCACCACCTGCGGGCAGGTCGCGTTCTCCGCGGTGGTGCACAATGATCTTGGTGTGCTGCTCGTTTCGCTCGACCCGAGTGCGGGCGAATCCGGTGCGGCATGGGGCTTCTCGCCGCTGGTGTCCGCGACGACCCGCACCGTGCGCAAGCCGCCGGAGTACACCGCGAACCCTGCTCCGGAGCAGACTGACGGCTGCTGCGCGCAGCCGATGACGGCGGGCGGCGGGTACACGACCGCGTGGCGGGAAAGAAAAATCGGCACGAAGCGGCTGTTCGCGGCAGCGGTCGCGTACTCGTTCCCGAAGTCCACGCACACCCGCGACGCGATCTCGCTCGTCGGGCGCACGGTCGCGATGAACCCGGACTACCTGCTCTCCTGGCACCGCCGCTGGTGGAACACCTTCCACCAGCGCAGTTTTGTTTCCGTGCCGGACAAGCAGGTGCAGCGATTCTACTGGATCCAGCTGTACAAGATCGCCTCGGCGACTCGCGCCGAGGGGCCGGTGACGGCCGAGTGGGGGCCGTGGTTCCCGGAGGTCGGCAACAGCTGGACGGCGGTGTGGTGGAACCTGAACGTCCAGGTCGCTTATCCGATCGTGAACAGCAGCAACCATCCGGAGCTGGACGCGGTCACCGAGACCTTCCGGCGCGATCACGCGAATCTGGAAACGTCCGTGCCGCCGGCCTATCGCGACGGCGACACGTATGCGCTGTCGCACCCGGGCGACTGGCGGCTGCGGCCGGGCGGCGTCCGTACGGTGGGGGTGCCGGGCACGCCGTCCAAGACTGACCAGACCGGGAACCTGTTGTGGGGCCTGCACAACGTCTGGCTGGCCTACCGGCATCACCTCGACCGGGCGGTGCTGCGCGACGTGCTCTACCCGACGCTGGCGAAGGCACTCAACTTCTACCGGCATTTCCTGTTCACCGGTCCGGACGGGCTGCTGCACCTGCCGCTGACGCGTTCGCCGGAATACGCCGACGCGCCGGACTGCACCTACGACCTGTCGCTGATCCGGTGGGCCGCGAACACCTTGGCCGACTCCGCGCGGATCCTGCGGATCAACGAACCGCGGGTGCCGATATGGCGGGAGATCGCGGCCAAGCTCGTGCCCTACCACGAGGATCCGGCCGACGGCGTGCTGATCGGCGACGGGGTCCGGCTCGCCGACTCGCACCGGCACTTCTCGCACCTGCTGTGGCTGTACCCGCTGCGGGAGCGCGACTGGGAACGCCCGGCCGACCGGGACCTCATGACGCGCACGTTCCGGCACTGGTCGGCAGATCAGTCGGCGTGGCACGGCTACAGCTACGCGGCCGCGTCGTCGATGAGCTCGGTGATGGACCAGCCGGAGGAAGCGTTGCGGTACTTGAAGGTCTTCCTCGACCGCACCGTCGTCGCGGACACCGAGCTGACCGCGAACACGATGTACCGCGAAGGCTCGAATCTCGCCATCGAGAGCCCGCTCACCGCCGCGCAGTCGGTGGTGGACATGCTGCTGCAGGGGCACGGCGGCGTGGTCAAGGCGTTCCCGTCGGTCTCGTCCAGCTGGCCGGACGCGTCGATCGCCGGGCTGCGCGCCGAAGGGGCGTTCCTGGTGGACGCGTCGAGGCGGGGCGGGGCGACCGAGTTCGTGCGGGTGCGCAGCGAAGCGGGTGCGCCGCTGGTGCTGGACCACGGCATCGACGGCGAGATCGACGTCCGGGACGAACGGGGACGGCGACTGCCTTGGCGGCAGGCCGGTGCCCGGCGGATCTCGCTGTCGCTGCGGCGCGGCGGCACGGTCACGGTCACGCCGCGGGGCGGGCGACCCGACTTCGGGCCGCGCGACGTTCCGGCGCTCGGCACAGTGCCGGCCTGGGGACTGCCGAGCTGAAACCGGCTTCAACGAGGAGGTTGGCGGACATGGACATCTCGCGCCGGACAGTGCTCGGCGGGACGCTCGCGGGCATCGCCGCTGGGGCGGTGGGAGCAGCCGGATTGCCCCCGGTCGCGGCGGCGGCGGAGGTGCGCGGCGGCGACAGCTTCGACTGGGCGGACTTCCTTTCCGCCGCGGACCTGCGCTGGCGGCGAATGCCGAAGACCTGGTACGAGGGACCGTTCCTGGGCAACGGTTTCCTCGGCTCCGGCATCTACGCCGAACCCGGCCGCAACGCGATTCGGTTCAACGTGCAGCACAGCCAGGTGCAGGACCACCGTCCGCAGTTCGGGTCGCTGTTCGGGCTGGCCCGGCTGCCGATCGGGTACTTCACGCTCGAACCGGTCGGCGCGATCACCGGCCTCGACTGGCGGCTCGACGTCTGGAACGCCGAGCTGACCGGCACGATCACCACCGCGGCAGGCAGCCTTCAGCTGCGCGCGATCGTCCACACCGGACAGTCGCTGCTCGCGGTGGAAGTCCAGCCCTCGGAGGGCGAACGCGGCTTCCAGTGGGTGTTCCACCCGGCGAAGGCGATCAGCCCGCGGGCCGACCCGCTGTGGAACAAGCCGCCGCCCGACGGGTACCTGGACAATCCGCCGGTGCAGCTGCGGAAAGCCGGCGACGCGCAGCTCGCTGTGCAGCCGCTGCTGGCCGGCGGCGAGCACGTGACAGCGTGGCGCGAGGTCAGCCGAGGCAGCGCGCGGACGCTGTACACCTCGGTCGCGTGGTCGCATCCGGAACGGAACTCGGCGCCGAGGGCGCTGCGCACGGTGCGCCAGGCGGGCGCGCTGGACGTGCTGGCCTGGGATCACCGCCGCTGGTGGCACGACTTCTACCGGCGCAGCTTCCTGTCCATTCCGGACACCCGGCTGCAGAGCTTCTACTGGATCCAGCTGTACAAGGTCGCCTCGGCGGCGCGCCGGGAAGCGCCGGTGATGGCGACTTCCGGGCCGTGGCTGGAGAACACGCCCTGGCCGGCCACCTGGTGGAACCTGAACGTGCAGCTGGAGTACTGGCTGATCCAGGGTTCGAACCACCTCGAACTGGATGCGGTCAGCTACGCGCTCGGCAAGTACCGCGACCGGCTCGCCAGCCAGGTCGCGCAGCCGTACCAGTCCGATTCCGCGGGCATCCCGCGCACCACCGACATGACGCTGCTCAACGGGCTCGCCGACTCGACCAGCGGCTACCCGGTCGGCATCCCGGGCAAGGAGACGCCGACCCCGGAGGTCGGCAACCTCACCTGGGCGCTGCACAACGTCTGGCTGTCCTATCGGCACACGATGGACCGGCAGCTGTTGCGGGACACGCTGTTCCCGTTGCTGCGTCGGGCCATCAACTACTACCTGCACTTCCTCGCCCCGGGAGCGGACGGGAAGCTGCACCTCCCGGCGACCTTCTCGCCGGAGTACGGCGTGAACGCGCCGGACACCAACTACGACCTCTCGCTGATCCGGTGGGGCTGCAAGACTTTGCTGGACAGCGCGCGCGAACTGCGCATCGCCGATCCGCTCGCCGCGAAGTGGCAGCAGGTGCTCTCGACGCTCACCGGCTACCCGGCGGACGAGAACGGGTACATGATCGGCGCGGGCGTGCCGTTCGCCAAGTCGCACCGGCACTACTCGCACCTGCTGCAGATCTATCCGCTCTACGAAATCACCTGGGAGCAACCGGAACACCGGAAGATCATCGAAACCTCGCTCAACCACTGGGTCGGCTTCGAGGGCGCGTTGCAGGGCTACACCTTCACCGGGGCGGCCTCCATGTCCGCGCAGATGCTGCGCGGCGACCAGGCGGCGTTCTACCTCGGCGAGCTGCAGAAGCGCTATATCCAGCCGAACACGATGTACAAGGAGTCCGGTCCGGTCATCGAAACTCCTTTGTCCGCCGCGAAATCGATGCAGGACATGCTCGTGCAGAGCTGGGGCGGCGTGCTCCGGCTGTTCCCGGCGGCACCGGAATCGTGGAGCGACATCGCGCTGCGCGATTTTCGCACCGAAGGCGCGTTCCTGCTCAGCGCCTCGCGCTCGGCCGGCAAGACGCGCTGGCTGAAAGTGCATAGCGAGGCCGGTGCGCCGTGTGTGCTGCGGCCGGGTATCGACGGCGACCTGACGGTGACCGACGCGCACGGCCGTCCCCGGCGGTGGCGGCGGCTGGCGAACGGCGACGTGCAGGTCGAGCTGGGCCGGGGCGAGGACGCGTTCGTGTACCGCCGCGGCGACCGGCCGGACTTCGCGGTCCGGCCGGTCGCACCGGGCGGGGCGAGCGATCCGTGGGGAATGCCGTGAGCTAGCGGAAGAGCAGAGTCCGCTTTCCGGTGGAGCTGCCGGGAAGGGCCCCTTCCGGGACTCAGATTCCCTCAAGGGGTCCTTCACGGACTGGGTCGCGTCGGGCGGGGGCGAGCGATCCGTGGGGAATGCCGTGAGTCAACGGAAGAGCAGAGTCCGCAGAGCTTCGGGGAGACCGGATCCGGCGGTGCGGCTGCGCCAGGCGACGTACCCGTCCGGCCGGACCAGGAGGCAGCCGTCTTCTGAGAGGCCGCTGATCCGCGCCCAATCGCCGTAAGAGTCGCGGGCCTCGGGCGAGCCGACGGTGACGAGGCGCAGATCCAGCCCGAGGTCCGCACCGGCCTTGGCGGCGCTCTCCCGCCAGGAACCGCCGGCGAGCCCGGTGACGACACTCCACTTGCCACCGCCGACGAGGTCCAGAGTGGACACTCGACGGCCGTCCGGCCCGACCAGCCAGACATGCGGCAGCTTCGCGCCCGGCGTGGTGCTGGGCCGGTGGTACAGCTCGGGATCCCGTTGGGCGGCCGGCTCTTCGCCGTCCGGGAGCACCGCGCCGGAGACGTAGCGCTGATCGAGTTCGACGCCGTGCGCGTTGAACTCGTAGTTCTTCAGCTCGATGGCTTCGCGCAGCTGCCGCCGCCGTCGCGCGCCGTCGGCGGTCGGCTCGGCGCAGGCGGCGAGGCCGGCGGCGATGGCGTCCGAATCGGTGTCGCCGTCGATGCCGAGCGCGGCGAAGATCGGCCCGAACTGGTCGCGGCTGAGGTTCGCCCGGTCCACGATCTGCTTGCCGACCGGCGCGCGTTCCGCGCTGTAGCTGTCCAGCAGTTCCTCGCCCGCCTCGCCCCGGACGACCATCGCGAGCTTCCACGCGAGGTTGTAGGAATCCTGCACCGACGTGTTGGAACCGAGGCCGTTCGACGGCGGATGCCGGTGCACCGCATCGCCGGCGCAGAACACGCGGCCGGAGGAATAGGCGGTGGCGTAACTGTGGTTGACCGTCCACAGCGAAGTCGAGGTGATCTCGACCGGCAGCTCCGGGTCGCCGACCAGGTCCCGCACGATCCGGGCGGCCTCCTCCACGGACACTTCGGGCGGCGGCTGCGCGATGTCGTAACCCCAGGTCAGCAGCCATTCGTTCCACGGCCGGACCATCCGGACCAGCCCCATCCCGATGCCGCCGAGGTGCGCGCCCGGCCGCATCACCCAATACAGCACGCTCGGCCGGTGCGCGACGTGCCGGGAAAGATCCGCGGTGAACGTGATGTTCATGCTGCCTGCCTTGCCGGACTGGCCGTCGATCGGCAGACCGGCCTGCTCGGCGACCTTGCTGCGCGCGCCGTCCGCGCCGATCAGGTAGCGGGCGCGGAGGGCGAACTCGTCGCCGCGGACCCGGTCGCGCAGCCGCGCGGTCACGCCGTCGGCGTCCTGCACGAAGTCGAGGAATTCGGTGTCCAGCCGGAGTTTCGCGCCGCGCGCGGCGGCGTTGCCGACCAGTATCGGTTCGAGGTAGGTCTGCGGCAGGTCGATCAGGTGGCACGGACTGGCCGCGCCGTACTCGGCCGCGGAACGGTCGGCGGTGCCCCAGCTGGCGATGCGGCCGATCTCGTCGCCGGTCAGCGAGGTGCAGAGCACCGTGTCGCCCATCAGCTCCGGGGGAGTGCCCTGGGCGAGCGCTTGGTCTTCGAGGCCGAGGTCGCGCAGGACCTCCATCGTCCGCTGGTTGGTGATGTGCGCCCGCGGGGTGTGCGCGGTCCAGCCGTACTTGGTGACGAGCACAGTGCGCACCCCGTAGGTGGCGAGCAGCAGCGCGGCGGATCCGCCGGCCGGGCCGCTGCCGACCACGAGGACATCGGTGTCGTAACGGGTCATGGTGGGTTCCCGGGGAGTCAGGCGGGGGAGACGCGGAAGGTGAAATCGAGACGGCGCCACGGTGCGCGCCCGTCCGGGGAGGGGCCGTCCTGCTCGGCGAAATCGACGATCAGGCCGTCTTTGACGCCGAACACGGTGTCCGAATCGAGGTACTCGCCGCCGCGGACGAACAGCTGGGTCACCAGCGTGCGGTAGCCCGGTTTGGCGATCATGAAGTGCACGTGCGGGGCGCGGTAGGGATGCCGGCCGACCGCGGCGAGCATCTTGCCGACCGGGCCGTCGTCCGGGATCGGGTACGCGGACGGGACGATCGTCGCGAACCGCAGCCTGCCCTCGGCGTCGGTGCGGAACCGGGCGCGCAGCACCGGGCCCTCGACCTCGGGCAGCTGGACGTCGTAGAAACCGTCCTCATTGGACTGCCAGACGTCCACCACCGCGTCCGGGACCGGGGTTCCGTCCGGCTCGGTCACCCGGATGTCGGCCCATAGCGGAGTGCCCGGCAGCCCTTCGCCGAGATCCGCGCCCTGCTCGGTTTCCGGCGGTCCTTCGACGTAGAACGGTCCCAGCACCGCGGACGGGGTGGTGTCCGGCGTGCGCGAGTTGGCCAGGACGTCGACCACGCTGGAGACGCCGAGCGTGTCGGACAGCAGGATGAACTCCTGCCGGGTGTCCGAGCTGATCTGGCCGGTGCGGGTGAGGAAACCGATCGCGTACTCCCACTCGGCCTGGGTGAGATCGGTGCGCAGCACGTAGGAGTGGAGAGTGCGGACCAGCTCGGACAGCAGTTCGCGCAGCCGCGGGTCCGGGGTGGCGGCGAAGCTGTCCACGACTTCCTGGGTGAGCCCGCGCAGATCCGGCGGCGTGCCCTCGGCCGGCGCCGGGCGCGTTCCGGCCCAGGCTTGGCGCAGCAAGTTCTCGATGCCGTCGCGGGTGAGTTCGCGCGGGTTCGGGTACGGCTGGGCGGTCGCCAGCTCCGCGGCCTTGGCGAGATCTCCTTCCGCGAGGCCGATTTCCGCCAGCGAATGCGGCACCGGCAGCCCGGCGACCAGGTCGAAGACGGCGGTCGGCGCGTCCGGTGCGCCCAGTGCTTCGGCGATCCGCCGCATCGCGTCCGGGGCGCTCGGCGCGTTGTACGCCATGGCGTAGGGGAGGACCACGGTGTGCGTTTCCGCGTGCGGCAAGCCGAAGCTGCCGCCGAGGGTGTGACACAGCTTGTGGTGCAGGCCCATCCCGACCGAACCGAGGCACGAACCGGCCAGCCACGCCGCTCGCAGCGCCTCGGTCCGAGCGTCCGCATCGGACGGATCGTGCGCGATGCGCGGCAGCGCCGACGCGAGCAGGCGGATCGCCTCGAGCGCGAACTGGTCGACGATCGGGTTGGCCTGCGCCGAGTAGAGCGCCTCGACCGCGTGCGCCAGCGCATTGACGCCGCTGGTCAGGGAGGTCGGCACCGGAAGGCCCAGGGTGAGGTCGACGTCGTAGACGACCACCTCGGGCAGCACCTTCGGCGACGACTGGGTGGTCTTGCGCCCGTGTTCGGTCTGGCCGATCACCGGCGTCATCTCGGATCCGGCGTAAGTGGTCGGCACGACGATCTGAGGGAGATCGGTGCGCAGAGCGAGCGCCTTGGCCAGCCCGGTCGCGGAGCCGCCGCCGATAGCGACCAGGCAGTCGACGGCGTGCTCGCCGACCAGCTCCAGCGCGCGCTCGGTGACTTCGACCGGCGTGTGCATCGCGGGCTCGCCGAACCTCGCGGCGAGCAGCGGCCCGAGCGCCGCGGCGGTGCGGTCGGCCGCGGTGGCCGCGGACCTCCCGGCGATCAGCAGGACCCGGCTGGCCCCGAGCCGCCGCACCTCGTCGGGGACTGCGGAGAGCGTGCCGCTGCCGAACACGACGCGAGCCGGGTTGGCGGTGTAGGTGAACATCGACGGTCCTTCCACGCGGGTACGTCGAGTATCCGGGTGGACCGGAACCCGCGCCTGCACAGACGTGCTGCGCGGACTGCACGAAACGCGCGCGTCAGCCGTCGCGGCGAAGGGCCGCGGGCGTCGTGCCGAGCTGCGCCCGCAGCACCCGCGTCAAATGCTCCTGATGCGAAAACCCGCACCGCACCGCGATCTCCGCGATCGGCTCGGTGCCGGTGCGCAGCAGCAACCCGGCCTGATCCACCCGCAAACGCAGCAGATACCGGTGCGGCGGCAGCCCGGTGCGCGCCTTGAACCGCCGGGAGAACCGGCTGACGCTCAACCCCGTCGCGGCAGCCAGCTCGGCCAGCCCCAGCGGCTCCGCCAGCCGCGCGTCCATCAGCTCCCGGACCTGCGCGAACTGCCGGTCCGTCAGCGCCTCCGCCGGACGCGGCTCTGCCGGTGCCGAACGGCCGTCGCGGTGCTGGCGCGCCAGCTGCGCGGCCACCAGCGCGCCGAGCTGATCGGCGTACGCCCGGGCCCCGGGCTCCCAGTCCCGCACGACGCCGTCCAGCGCGAGCACCAGCTGCTCCAGCAGCGGATCGACGCTGCCCAGCTCGTCCGCCAGCCGGACCGGCGCCCCGGCCGCCTCCTGCACCGCCGAATCCGGCAGGTACACGTGCAGCGTCTCCAGCGCTCCGCCCAGCTCCACCGACAGTTCCCGGCCGGACGGCTGAAGGAACAGGCCGCCCGCCGGGACCCGGCGGGAGTGCTCGCTCGCCGACCCGATGCCGCGGCGGACGGTGACCGGGCCGGCGAGGTGCAGGATCAGCTGGTGCGTGCGCGCGGGACCGAACGAAGCCCGGTACGGGCGTTCCCGCTGTTTGGACAGGTAGATCCGGTCCCAGCCGAGGCCCGCGCTGGTGCGTTCCGGGCGGATCCACGGCAGCGACAGGATGCCGTTCGTGTCGGCCGGGCCCAGCTCGCCCACTGCGTCCTCCTCGCCCTCGAGGTCCCGGGGGCGAGGGTACCCGTCAGAGCGGGTTGAACACGCCCAGCGGCGCGGTGCAGAACGGGCCGCCCAAGTGCTCGCCGGCGATCCCGGTCGGCGACGGCTTGCCGGCCAGCTGCTCGGCGTACGCCTCGGCGTTGTCCTCGGACTTGTAGCCCAGCGCTTCGGCTTCGGCCAGCGAGTAGACGCGGCGGGTGTTGTCCGAGACGCCCCAGATCATCCGGTAGCCCGGCGACGGAGTGCTCAGGCACGCCTCGAACAGCCGGGCGCCGTCGTCCGGGGACAGCCAGGTGGCCAGGCCGCGCGGGCCGAGCGGCAGAGGCGTCTCGAAGCAGGAGCCGATGCGGATGACGATGACGTCCATGCCGAACCGCGACGCGTACAGGCTGCCCAGCGCTTCGATGGCGGCCTTGCTGACGCCGTAATAGGTATCCGGCCGGGCGCTGGAGTCGGCGGGGTGGCCGTCCGGGCCGCCCTCGTCGTTGCGGCGGAAGCCGACGGCGTGGTTGCTCGACGCCAGCACGACCCGTCGGATGCCGGCTTCGCGGGCGGCTTCGAGGACGGTGTGCGTGCCGTTGATGTTGACGTCCAGGGTGTCTTCCCAGGACGCCTCGCGGCTGAGCCCGCCCAGGTGGATCAGGGCGTCCGCGCCGGCACAGACAGCGGCCATCGCTTCCGGGTCGGTGACCGAGCCGGTCACGATCTCGACGGCCTCGCCGTCCGCGGCGGCGGGCTGCTCGGCGAGGTCGAGCAGCCGCAGCACGCGGCCGGGACGGCTCAGCCTCGTCCGCATCAGGGTGCCGACGACGCCGGCCGATCCGGTGATCAGCACACGCTGGTCTGGCATGGAGTTCCTCTCGCGAAAGCCTCGTGCGTGTCTGCGCCGGTCAGCACCGGCGCGGCCGCGCACGAGGGGACAGGGCGGTGGCGGCGGTCAGCGGATGCCGGCCCGGCGCAGCTGCTGCCCGAGCTCGGCGGTGGTCTCGGCCAGCAGCCGGCCGACGCGTTCCACGTCGGCGTCGGTGACCTTGCCCAGCGGCATCGAGCAGCTCATCGCGTCGGTGCCGGGGATGCGGTACGGGATCACCGCGGCCACGCAGCGCACGCCGAGGGTGCCCTCTTCGATCTCGGCGGCGTACCCGCGTTCCCGGGTGCGCGCGAGGTCGGCGTGCAGCGCGTCCAGCGTGGTGATGGTGTTCGGAGTGAGCGCGGCCAGCTTGTCCGGCATCAGCGCTTCGACCTCGTCGTGCGTCAGCTCGGCGAGCAGCGCCTTGCCCAGCGCGGTCGCGTGCGTGGGGAGGGTGCGGCCGACCCGCGAGATGAGGTGTGTGGAGTGCTGCGACTCGCGCGTCTCCAGGTACACCACTTCGGTGCGGTTGCGGCGCGCGAAGTGCGCGGTGAAACCGGTGTTCTCGCGGATGCGCTCCAGCGCTTCGGTGGCGTAGGGAACGATCGCGTCGCGGTCGAGGTACGCGGTTCCGCAGATCAGCGCGCGCACGCCGAGGCGGTAGCGCGCGGAGTTCGCGTCCGCTTCAAGCCAGCCCGCGTCCAGCAGAGTGCGCAGCAACCCATGCAGACTGGAACGCGGGAAGCCGGTGCGCGCATGGAGATCGGAAAGCGACAGCCACACATCGTTCGCGGCGAACGTCTCGATCAGGTCGATGGCGCGCCGCGCCGACTTCACGCCGGCGGACTCGGCGGGAGTGCCGGGTGCCGCGGTGTCCAGCTGCTGCGCCATGCGCGTCCTCCGACCGGGCCGTTGACTTGTGAGTCCGGCCATATTAGCGTCGCGAACAACGTTCTTGTGGGTGAACATAGTCACGATACCAGACTCCATTCAAGAATGTGAACATTGGAGCAGAAACAGATGGCACAGACCGAGATCGAGCTGGACGGCCTGCTGGCGTTCCCGCTGACCCCGTTCACCGACGACCTCGAGGTGAACCTCGACGGGTTCGCGGAGAACGTGGAAAGCCACGTGGCCGCCGGTGCGGGCGCGTTGTTCGTCGCCTGCGGCACCGGCGAGTTCAGCTCGCTGTCGGTCGACGAGGTCGCGGCGTTGCTGGCGAAGGCGCGCGAGGTCGCGAACGGCCGGGTGCCGGTGTGGGTCGGCGCGGGCGGCGGCGCGGCGGGCGCACGCGCGGGCATCGCGGCGGCGCAGGCGGGCGGCGCGGACGGCGTGCTGCTGCTGCCGCCGTACTTGGTCACCGGGCCGCAGGACGGACTGGTCGACCACGTGCGTTACGCGGTCGGCGACACCACGGTGCCGGTGATCGTCTACCACCGCAGCACCGGCGTGTACTCCGCGCCGGCCGCGGCGAAGCTGCTCGACATCCCGTCGGTGGTCGGCCTCAAGGACGGCTACGGCGACGTAGAGGCGATGACCCGGATCGTCACCACCATCCGCGCGCTGGGCACCCAGCGCGCCGAAGACTTCCTGTTCTTCAACGGCCTGCCGACCGCTGAGGTGTCCGCGAAGGCGTACGCGGCAGTCGGCGTGGCCCGCTACTCCTCGGCAGTGCACTGCTTCGCACCGGAGATCGCGCACCGCTTCCACCGCGCGCTCGCGGAGAACGACAACGAGACGATGGACGCGCTGCTCGCCGGCTTCTACCTGCCGCTGGTGGCGCTGCGGGACGAGACGCCCGGCTTCGCGGTGTCGCTGGTGAAGGCGGCCGCGCGGCTGCGCGGCGACAAGGTCGGCACCGTCCGCCCGCCGCTGGTCGAGCCGACCGCGGACCAGATCGACCGGCTCGGCAAGGTCGTCGAGGACGGGTTCGCGGTGCTGAAGGGACTCGGCAGCCGATGAAGATCCGGGACGTGGTGCTGACCCCGGTCGCGTTCGCGGATCCGCCGCTGCTCAACGTGATGGGCGTGCACGAGCCGTTCGCGCTGCGCAGCGTGGTCCAGCTGGTCTGCGACGACGGGGTGGTCGGCCTCGGCGAGTCCTACGGCGACGCGGCGTTCCTCGGCGAAGTGCGCAAGGTGCTGCCGGAGCTGGCCGGGCACGACGTGTTCGACCTGCCCGGGCTGAAGCGGATCGTCGCGCGCACGCTGGCCGGCACCGTGCTGACCGACGAGCACGGCCTGATCGGCGGGTTCTCCATCCGCAAGACCATCGCCAGCGTGTACTCGCTGTTCGAGGTCGCCTGCCTGGACGCGCAGGGGCACTTCCTCGGCCGGCCGGTCGCCGATCTGCTCGGCGGCAAGGCGCGCGCCGCGGTCGACTTCTCCGCGTACCTGTTCTACAAGTACGGCGCGCACATCGGCGCCGGCGAGGACAGCTGGGGCGAGGTCGTCACGCCGGAGGCGCTGGTCGGCGAAGCGAAGCGGATGATCGACGAGTACGGCTTCCGCTCCATCAAGCTCAAGGGCGGGGTTTTCGCGCCGGAGCAGGAAATCGAGGGCATTCGCGCGCTCGCCGAGGCGTTCCCCGGGCACCCGCTGCGGATCGACCCGAACGCGGCGTGGACGCCGGAGACGAGCATCCGGGTCGCGGCCGAGCTCGACGGCGTGCTGGAGTACCTGGAGGACCCGACGCCCGGCATCGAGGGCATGGCCCGGGTCGCGCGCGAGGCGAGCATGCCGCTGGCCACCAACATGTGCGTGGTGAACTTCGGCGACCTGGAACCCGCGTTCCGGGCGCGCGCGATCGGCGTGCTGCTGTCCGATCACCACTTCTGGGGCGGAATGCGGGATACCCAGGCGCTTTCGGTGGCCTGCGAGAGTTTCGGCGTGGGCCTGTCGATGCATTCCAACAGCCACCTCGGCATCAGCCTCGCCGCGATGGTGCACGTCGCGTCCGCGACCCCGCACCTGACGTACGCGTGCGACACGCACTGGCCGTGGAAGACCGCCGACGTGATCGAGCCCGGTGCGCTGGAGTTCGCCGACGGCGCGGTCGCCGTGCCGGACCGGCCCGGCCTCGGGATCGCGCTGGACCAGGACGCGCTCGCCAGGGCGCACGAAGACTATGTCCGATGTGGACTGACCAAACGGGACGACGTGACGTACATGCGGAACTACACTCCCGGATTCGAGCCGAACACGGCGAGGTGGTGACGCGGTGAAGGTGACCGGATACGCCTATCCGTGGGACGTGCTCGGCGACGACGCGTTCGTCGAACGGGTGCAGGACCTCGGGATCGACGAGGTGGCGGTGGCGCTGGCGTACCACAGCGCGCGAGCGGCCACGCCGTGGTCGGCGGAGCGCACCTCGGTGATCGCGCGGACTGCCGCGCTCTACCGGCCGGTGCGCGCGCAACCATGGGGCGAGCTCGTCCCTGCCGTGCCGGAGTGGGTTTCCCAGTCCGACAGCGGCGGCGACGCGGTCCGGCGGCTGAATGGGGCGGGCATCCCGGCGGCGGCGTGGATCGTGCTCACGCACAACTCGCAGCTGGGCACGCAGTTCCCGCAGTACGCGGTGCGCAATAGTTTCGGTGAGTCGTACCCGTGGGCGCTCTGCCCGGCCCAGCCCGCGGTGCGCGAGTTCGCGGCGACGTTGACCGCGGAATCCGTTGCCGGGCTTGACCTCGCCTCGGTGATCCTGGAGGCGTGCGGCCCGCTCGGCGGCGTGCACCAGCACCAGCACGAGAAGACCGACGGCGTGTGGGCCCCGGCCGCCGCGCGTTTGCTGTCGATCTGCTGCTGCGACGCGTGCGCGGAGAACTGGACCGGCTTCGACGCCGAGGAAGTGCGCGAAACCTTGTGCGCGGAAGTCCAGCGGATCATCGCGACGGCGGATCTGTCGGTGACCGAGGACCGGCTTCCGGCGAAGCTGTCCGACGTGCTGCTGGCCGGACGCCAGCAGTCGACGGATGCCTTGCGCGCCGCGGTGCTCGCGGTGCTCGAGCCGGGCACCCGGATCGTCCTGCACGGCGCGCTGGACCCGTGGGTCACCGGCGCGCTGCCCGGCCTGACCCCGACCGCAGCGGACGACGCCGCGACTGTGGTGCTGCAGAACTGGGCGCCCGGGCAGGGCAGCGTCGACGCGGTCAAGGCCGCGCGTCAGGCGCTGCCGGAGCAGGTCGCGATCGGCAGCTACATCACCGCCGTCGCGGCGAGCCCGGTCCCGGACATCGAGTCGTACGTGACCGAGCTGGCCGAGGCCGGCGCGGCCGAACTGCACCTGTACCACTTGGGCCTCGCCGGGCCTGCCCGCTGGAGCGACCTGCACGCCGCTACCGCGGCCGCGCACTCGGCGCCCTGAACCTGCTTTGAGGAGAACCCCATGAGCGAAACCTCTGCTCCGGAACTGGACCGGGTGCTGGCTGCCGCGGCGGCGGCCGCCCGGCCGTTCGCGGAGAGCACCCCGGCCGAGCGCGCGAGCTGGCTGGCCGCCGCCGCGGACGCGCTCGACGCCGCCGCCGAAGAACTGATCGCCTTGGCGCACCAGGAAACTCACCTGCCGGCCGCCCCGCGGCTGAAGGGCGAACTGGCCCGCACCACGTTCCAGCTGCGGCTGTTCGGCGAGGTGCTGCGGGACGGCGAGTTCCTCGGCGCGACCGTCGACCACGCCGACCCGGCCTGGCCGATGGGCGCCCGGCCGGACCTGCGCCGCGTGCTGGTGCCGATCGGCCCGGTGCTCGTCTTCGCGGCGAGCAACTTCCCGTTCGCGTTCAGCGTCGCGGGCGGCGACACCGCGTCCGCGCTCGCGTCCGGCTGCCCGGTGGTGCTGAAGGCGCACCCCGGCCACGAGGAGCTGTCCACCCGTACCGGTGAGATCGTCGCGCAGGCGCTCGTGGCGGCCGGTGCGCCGGAAGGTGCGTTCGCCGTCATCCACGGCTTCGAGCAGGGCGTCACCGCGCTCAAGGACCCCCGGATCGCGGCGGCCGCGTTCACCGGTTCCGTGCCGGGCGGGCGCGCGCTGTTCGACATCGCGGTCTCGCGGCCGACGCCGATCCCGTTCTACGGCGAGCTGGGCAGCGTAAACCCGGTGGTCGTGACGCCAGGCGCGCTGGCCGCGCGCGGCGAGGACGTGGCGAAGGGCTACGCCGGATCGTTCAGCCTCGGGGCCGGTCAGTTCTGCACCAAGCCGGGCCTGCTGTTCCTGCCGGAGGGCCACGGCCTCGAGGACACGCTGCGCGCGGCGGTCGGCGACGTCGCGCAGCAGGAGATGCTGAACGACCGCATCGCGGCCGGGTTCGCACAGAAACTCGCGGACCTGCGTGCGGCACCAGGCGTCGAGTCGCTGGTGGCCGGCGAGCAGAACGGTGACGCGTTCACGCCGTCGTTGCTGGCGACCACCGCGAAGGAGTTCCTGGCCGGCGGCGAAGCCGTGCGCGAGGAGCACTTCGGCCCGGCGTCGCTGATCGTCACCTACTCCGACCAGTCCGAGCTGATCGAGGTGCTGGACAGCCTCGAACCGGGTCTCACCGCGACGGTGCAGGGGGAGGAGAGCGACGCGGAGTTCGTGCGTCCGTTGCTGCCCTCGCTGACCCGGCTGGCCGGACGGCTGCTGTGGAACGACTGGCCGACCGGCGTCACGGTCAGCTGGGCGCAGCAGCACGGCGGCCCGTACCCGGCGACCACCGCGCCGACCACCACCTCGGTCGGCACCGCCGCCATCGAGCGCTTCCTGCGCCCGGTGGCGTGGCAGAGCTTCCCGGACGCGTTGCTGCCGGAAGCCCTGCGCGAAGCGAACCCGTGGTCTCTTCCCCGCCGCGTCGACGGGGCTCGCTGAACAACCCTCTGGCGAGTGGCTGAGCCGGTTCTTGCCGGCCCAGCCACTCGCAACCAACCCCTGGGAGGCACCGTCATGCCCGTGAACCGCAGAACCGCACTGCGTGGCGGTGCCCTCGCCGCCGCGTCGGCCGCGCTCGTCGCGACCGCGCGTCCGGCTTTCGCCGCTTCTGCCTCGCCGGATCCGCTCAAGGCGATCGTCGCGGGCTACCGCGAGCTGCAGACCGGCATCAACCGGCCGTCGCCGGAGCGGGCTGCCGCGTTGAAGAACCTCGGCCGGGTCGCGAAGTCCTACTACGACAGCATGTCGGTGGCCGGCAATGGTCCGCTGTGGACCGATCTGCCGCTCGGCCCGGGCAGCGACTACACCACGTCGATGTACGCCCGGCTGCGCGCCATCGCGGTGGACTGGGGGACTCCCGGCGCCACCCTGTGCGGCGACCCCCAGGTGCTGGACAGCATCAAGAAAGCGCTGGAGCTGATCTACACCAGCCAGTACAACCCGCAGGTCGGCGAGATCGGCAACTGGTACACCTACGAGATCGGCGTGCCGTACTACCTGCTGCACACCCTGGTCACCGTCGCCGACCAGCTGACCGCGGACGAGCTGGCGCGATACGTCAGCCCGATCAAGCGGTTCGTCGGCAACCCGAACCTGCGCGCGAACAACCCGAAGGTCGTCGAGACCGGCGCGAACCGCGCGGACAAGGCGCTGATCTCCATCGTGGCCGGCGCGCTGATCGGCGACCCCGCCTGGATCCGCACCGGCCTCGACGCGATCACCGACGTCGCCGGCGGCGGTGCGGCGAGCGTCCTGGCGAAGCTGGACCGCGCCGCCGGCGACGGCTTCCACGTCGACGGTTCGTTCATCCAGCACGACACCATCCCGTACCCCGGGCACTACGGCATCGTGCTGCTGACCGCGCTGGCCGGCACCGTCCACGTCACCGAAGGCACCGAGTACGCGCTGCCGGACGACCTCAAGCAGAAGATCTACGCGCTGGTCGGCGACACGTACGCGCCCTTCGTGTACGCGGGCGCGCTGATGGAGCCGGTGCGCGGGCGGATGCTCTCGCGACAGGGCGAGACCGGGCACGACATCGGCCACCAGCTGACCGTCGCGACGCTGGTTCTCGCGCGCTCGGCGACCGGGACGGTGCAGGCCGAGCTGTCCGGGCTGGCCGCGAAGTGGATCAAGGAAGGCAGCTACGCGCCGTTCCTGGAGATCCCCGATCCGGAACGGTTCGCGCCGGGGCCGGACCTGGTCGCGACGCCCGGCATCGAGCTGGCGCAGGAGATGCTCGCGCGGCGCGTCCGGCCGACCCCGATCGTCGCCGCGCACCGGATCTTCGGCCAGCAGGACCGGATGGTGCACGTCACCGAGGGCTGGTCCGCCTCCCTCGGCGTCGGCTCCGCGCGGATCTCGCGGTACGAGGCGATCAACGGGATGAACCTGCACGGCTGGCACGTCGGCGACGGGGTGCTGTACGTCTTCCTGCCGAACGCGAAGGGGCACTACTCGGACGCCTACTGGCCGACTGTCGACCCGGCGCTGCTGCCCGGCACCACGGCCAAGGCCGGCCCGTCCGGACCGCCGTCGGGTACGCCGGTGACGACGAAAGCGCATGTCGGCGGCGTGCGCTGGGACGCCCGGCACGGCGCGTACGCGATGGACTTCGCCTCCGAAGACGGTTCGCTGACCGCGAAGAAGTCCTGGTTCTTCACTCCGGCAGGCGTGGTGTGCCTCGGCGCGGGCATCACCGATGCGTCCGGGCAGGCGGTCCGGACCGCCATCGAGAACCGCAACCTCGGCGAGAACGGACGCGGGATGCTGCTGGCCGACGGCAGCGTCGTCGGCACCGTGCCGGGCCGGGCGAGCACACTGCACCGGCCGCGCTGGCTGCACCTGGACAACGTCGGCGGGTACGTCCTGCTGGACAACTCCGAGGTCACCGCGCTGCGCGAGGACCGCGTCGGCGCCTGGCGCGACATCGACACCGGTGCCAACACGAAGGGCACCACCACGCCGAACACCCGGCGGTACCAGAAGCTGGTGATCGAACACGGTGCCAATCCGACGGACGCGAAGTACGCGTACGCGGTGCTGCCCGGGGCTTCGGTGGTCAGCACGGTCGCCTCGGCGCTCGCCTGGCGTGTCCGGGCGAACACCGCCGAGGTGCAGGCGCTGCGACTGTGGGACAACACGCTGCTGGCGAATTTCTACACTGCGGGTACGGTGGACGACGTAACTGTCTCAGGACCGGCTTCGGTGGCGGTCGGACGGACCGGCAAGGGCTGGCAGCTCGCCGTTTCGGACCCGACGCAGCTGCAGGACAGCGTCCGCGTGACAGTGCGCCGGCGCACGGTGGACGTACCGCTCAGCGGGTCCTGCGGCGCCACGAAGATCATCCCCTGGGGATGAGAGTACGGTCCTCCCCGCTGGGCCGGTGATTCCCGACCCGGCCCGGCGGGGCCCCACTCGCGCCGGCGGAACGGTGGAGGCGAATGTGCCGCACGTTGACGTACTGATCGTCGGAGCCGGGCTGTCCGGCATCGGGGCGGCCTGCCGGCTGCGGCAGCAGTCGCCCGGGCGCACGTACGCGATCCTCGAAGCCCGGGACTCGATCGGCGGCACCTGGGACCTGTTCCGGTACCCCGGCGTGCGGTCCGACTCGGACATGTTCACCCTCGGCTACCCGTTCCGCCCGTGGCGCAAGCCGGACGCGATCGCGTCCGGCCCGGAGATCCTGCAGTACCTCCGCGAAACCGCGGAGGAGCACGGGGTGTTCGCGCACATCCGGTTCGGTCATCGCGTGGTGCGGGCCGAATGGTCCTCCGCCGACGCGCAGTGGACCGTTTCGGCGGAGCACGACGGCGAGCCGGTCCAGTTCACCTGCTCGTTCCTGTATCTGTGCAGCGGTTACTACAGCTACGAAAGCGGGCACGTCGTCGACTTCCCGGGCCGCGAGGACTTCCGCGGCGAGATCGTCCACCCGCAATTCTGGCCGGACGACCTGGACTGCACGGGCAAGCGAGCCGTCGTCATCGGCAGCGGCGCCACCGCGGTCACCCTGGTGCCCGCGCTGGCCGAGCAAGCATCGTCGGTGACGATGCTGCAACGGTCGCCGAGTTACGTCCTGGCCCGCCCCTGGACCGACAAGCTCGCCGACCGATTGGCGGGCGTGCTGCCCGCCGAGGTGACGTATCGCCTGGTGCGAGGCAAGAACATTCTGCTGACGACCGCGCTCTACCAGTTCGCCCGCCGTCAGCCCGAACGTGCCGCGGCCGCCCTGCGCGGCGGAGTCGCGAAGCAACTGCCGCCGTCGATCCCGGTCGATCCTCATTTCGTGCCGAAGTACCGGCCATGGGACCAACGGCTGTGCCTGACTCCAGGCGCCGACCTGTTCGCCGCCTTCCGCAGCGGCAAAGCGGACATCGTCACCGACCAGATCGCCCGCTTCACCGCCGACGGGGTGCAACTGGCGTCCGGCCGCTCGCTGCCGGCCGACGTGATCGTCACCGCGACCGGCCTGCGGGTGACCGCGTTCGGCGGCATCGCCCTGAGCGTGGACGGTCGCCCGGTGACTCCAGCGGAACAGCTGGTGTACAAGGGAATGATGCTGGCCGGGGTGCCGAATCTGGCGTGGTGCGTGGGGTATGTGAACGCGTCCTGGACGCTGCGGTCGGACTTGGTGTCGCAGTACGTGTGCCGGTTGCTGAACCACATGACGCGCCGCGGATACGACACGTGCGAACCGGCTCCGCCGGCGATCCCGGAGTCGAAGCGCCGCCCGATCATGGGGCTGACATCGGGATATCTGACGCGAGCCGCGTCGGTGCTGCCGAGGCAGGGCGACCGGCGGCCCTGGCTGATGCGGCAGAACTACCTGCTGGACGCGGCCGACCTGCGGCTGCGCCGCCTCGACGACGGAGTGATGCGCTTCCGGCGGCGGGCGCGGGCGGAAGCCGGGGTCCGGGCGGGTTAGCCTAGTTGTTCGGGCAGGCTCGGGCAGGTTTCGGTGCTCGCCGCCCGGACCTGCCCGCAGACATACGACAGCCCGGCGATCCGAGCGGACCGCCGGGCACCGTTTCACCGTTGCTCGACTGGGTTGCCCGGCCTGCGCCGAGTTCGGCCTGGGCCGGCTGGAGTCATCCGAGGGGCCGAGTGCCACCTCGGCAGACCGCTGGCGCCGCCCGGGCCGAGTTCGGCTCGGGCGGACTTCCGGGTCAGCCCTGCCGGGCTTTGCCCCGCGGGTTCGCCTGGTTGATCACCAGCACCTTCCCGTGCCGGCGGATCACCTGGGCGCCGGGCTGCCGGGCCAGGGAACGAACGGACGTGCGCACCTTCATGCCTTTCCGTCCTCTCCGGGATCGGGGCGCGGATTCCGCACCGCGCCTGCGTCATGGTGAACATCGGCGGACCCGCGAATAGTCCCGCCGGGCCTTGAGCCGCGCGCGATCGCCCGTCACTCCGCAGCAGCCGCGGCCCAGCGGCTCAAATCCTCCCTCTTCAACGCCGCGGCCATCAGGTCCGGGAACAGGTCCGGCGTGCAGGCGAACGCCGGCACCCCCAGTTCGCTCAGCGCGGCCGCGTTCTCGCGGTCGTAGAACGGCGCCCCCGAATCGGACAGCGCCAGCAGCGTCACCACCTGCACCCCCGACGCGACCAGGTCTGCCACCCGGCGCAGCAGCTCGTCGCGCACCCCGCCTTCGTACAGGTCGCTGATCAGCACCAGCAGCGTCTGCTCCGGCCGTTCGACCAAGCCCTGGCAGTACGCCAGCGCCCGGTTGATGTCGGTTCCGCCGCCGAGCTGGGTGCCGAACAGGACGTCCACCGGGTCGTCCAGGTGGTCGGAGAGATCGGCGACCGCGGTGTCGAAGGCGACGAACTTGGTGCTCAACGCCCGCATCGAGGCCAGCGCGGCGCCGAAGACACCGGAGTACACCACCGATTCCGCCATCGAGCCGGACTGGTCCACGGCGAGAATGACCTCTCGCCGGACGCTGTGCTCTCGCCGGCCGTAGCCGAAAAACTGTTCCGGGACGATAGTTTTCAGCTCAGGGGAGTAGTGCCGCAGGTTGCGCCGGACGGTCCGGGCCCAATCGATGTCCGCGCCGTGCGGGCGGTGGGTGCGGGTCGCGCGGTCCAGTGCGCCGCGCACGGCCGCGCGGGTGCGTTCGGCCAGCCGTTCCTCCAGTTCGCGCACCACCGTGCGGACGACGGTGCGCGCGGTCTCCTTCGTCTCCTCGGGCAGGACGTTGTTGAGCGACAGCAGAGTCCCGACCAGGTGGACATCCGGCTCGACCGCGCTCAGCAGCTCCGGCTCCAGCAGCATCCGGGTGAGCCCGAGCCGGTCCACGGCGTCGCGTTGCATCACCTGCACGACCGAGCCGGGGAAGTACCGCCGGATGTCGCCGAGCCAGCGGGCGACTCTCGGCGCGGACGCCTGCAGCCCGCCGCTGCGCTGGCCGCTGCCGCGGGTGTTCGCGCCTTCGTCGTACAGCGCGGCCAGCACACTGTCGACGCCACTGTCCGCTGTGGACAGAGGGTGCCCGGTGCCGTCGGAATCCCCGCCCAGCACCAGCCGCCAGCGGCGGAGGCGTTCCGGGTTTTCGGTCATCGGGTGGCTCCCAGGAGGGTGGCGAACACCGGGAGGGCGTTCGCGGCGCGGATTTCGTCCAGCTCTTCGGCTTCGGCCCTGTCCGGCGGGCGGCCGCCGGACAGGGCCGCGGCGCGTTCGCCGACAGCGCGTTTCTCCGGTCCGGCGAACGCGCCGAAAGTGCGCCGCAGCAACGGAAGCACCTCGGTGAACGTCTCGGGCGGGATCGAGCTCAGCCAGGTGTCGACGACCCGGAGCATGCGTTCGTCGTGCACGAGCAGCAGCGCACCGCCGGCGAAGAAGCCTTCGACGTAGCCGGCCCCGGCGTTCGGCTCGATGCCCGCAGTCAGCATCCGGCCCAGCCGGACCTCGACTTCGGTGCTGCCGAGCAGGTCGGCGTCGTGCAGCAGGCGCACGATCCGGCCGGCCAGCAGCGGCGGCAGACCGGCGCGCTCGGCGAGCTTGGCCAGCGCGGCGAACCAGCGTTCGCGGGCCGCCTCGCCGAGCAGGTCGGTGGCCTCGTGCACGGTGTCGACCAGGCCGCAGAACTGACCGGCGGCGTCCTCGTCGAGCCCGTGCACGGCGGGCGGCAGGCCGGCGCACACCCGGGTCAGGATCCGGTCCGCGACCTCCCGCAGCCGCGCCGTGTCCGTGCCCCGGACATCGCCGTAGCGGGTTGCCCGCGCCAGTGGGGGCAGGGCGGTCATGAGGTGCGCGACATCGGCGTCCGCGGCGGCCCGGGTGTCCAGCGCGGCAAGGGTTTCCGGCAGCGCGTCGCCGAGATCGGCCAGCAGGCAGCTCTCCACCGCCGCGGTGATGTCGCCGAGCGACGGAGCGTCGGCGACCGCCTCCCGCACTACGGCCGCCGCCGCGCTGGGCACGGTGGTTCCGTGCACGGCCGCCGCGACGAGGTCGACCTCCAAACCGGGCTCCCAGCACAGTGTCCAGGTTTCGCGGAAGGTGCCTTTGTTCCGGACCGACGATCGCTCCGGCTCGCCCCACGGGATGCCCAGCACCTGTAGCCGGTGCAGCAGCCGGGATCGGTCGAGGCCGTTCGGCGTGCGCAGGTCCAGGTCGAGTTCGCGGGCCCGCGGTTCGCGTTTGAGCCGGAGCCTCCGTGCGGTGGCGACGAGGTCTGCGGCCAACGGAGCCTGCGGCACGCTTTCCGGGACCTCGCCGAGCAGTTCGCCGACTACGAGCCGGCGGGTGACCAGGTCGGCCTGCACGTCGTCGCCGCCGCACAACACGGCCCGGGTGGCGGCGTCGACTTCGGCGAGTCCTGCCGACGACCGGCCCCGCAGCGCGGCCAGCGTCTCCGCCAGCCGCACGCCTTCGATGACGTGCGCGGTGGACACCGGAAGGTCTTCCTCGCGCAGCACCCCGGCGACCGCGGTGAGCCACCGGCCGGTGACGTCGCCGGTCGTGGTGAACAGGTGGTGGTACCAGCCCGGGGAGCGCACGCCCGCGCCGTAGCCGGTGCCGGACGCGAGCCTGCCGTGCGTCCACGGCACCCAGGTGCACGCCACCTTGCGCTTCGGAAGTCCTTTCAGGACAGCCTGATCGCGGGTGGCCGGCGGCAGCGGATCGGCGAGCGCGGGCACGTGCCAGGCACCGCACACGACGGCGATCTGCTTGTAGCCTTCCTTGCGGGTCCGGCGCAGCACGCTCCGCATGTACGCCTCGCGGCGCTGCTCGTGCAGATCACCCGGACGGTCGCCCTCGCGCAGCGCGGTCATCGCGTCGGCGATCACCTCGAACGGCGATTCCGCGCCGCGGCGGGATTCCACGAAGTCGTCCCACCAGCGTTCCGGATCGTCGTATCCGCCGACCGCGGCGAGCTCGGCGAGCGGGTCGGCGCGCGGCGCGGTCCGCTCGTCGTCGATCGCGAACTGGTGCGCCGCAGGCAGATCGCAGAACTTCACCGGCACGCCGGCGCCGGCCGCGTACCGCAGCGCCTGCCATTCCGGGCTGAACACCGCGAACGGCCAGAACGCCGCCCGCGACACATCGTCGGCCGCGTACGCCAGCAGGGCCACCGGCGGCCGCATTCCCTCGTCCGCGGCGAGACCGACGAGCTGGTCCGCCTCCGGCGGTCCCTCGATCAGCACTACGTCCGGCTCCAGCTCGGCGAGCCGGGCGGCGACCGCCCGGGCCGAACCAGGACCGTGGTGCCGGATCCCGAGGAGGTGAGTGGTCATCCGGCGATCTCCTGGCCCGCGCGGTAGAAGTCGGCCCAGCCCTCCCGCTCGCGCACGACCGTCTCCAGGTATTCGCTCCAGATCGCACCGTCCGCCACCGGATCCTTCACGACCGCGCCGTGAATCCCGGCCGCGACGTCCGGCGCGCGCAGCACGCCGTCGCCGAAGTGCGCGGCCAGCGCGAGCCCGCCGGTGAGGACGCTGATCGCTTCCGCGGTGGACAACGTGCCAGACGGTGTCTTCACCGCGGTGCGCCCGTCCTCTGTCCGGCCGGACCGAAGCTCGCGGAAGACCGTGACCACGCGGCGGATCTCCGCGAGATCGGCGGCCTCGGCGGGCAGCGACAGTGCCGTCCCGAGCTGGTCGACCCGCCGCCGGACGATCTCCACCTCGGCCTCGGCGGTGTCCGGCAGCGGCAGCACGACGGTGTTGAACCGCCGCCGCAGCGCGCTGGACAGCTCGTTGACGCCCTTGTCCCGGTTGTTCGCGGTGGCGATCAGGGTGAACCCGGGCCGGGCCTGGACCTCGGCGCCCAGTTCGGGGATCGGCAGCGTCTTCTCGGACAGGATGGTGATCAGCGAATCCTGCACGTCGGCCGGGATGCGGGTGAGTTCTTCGAGCCGCGCCACCTTGCCGTCGCGCATCGCGCGCAGTACCGGGCTTTCCACCAGTGCCTGGTCGCTCGGCCCTTCGGCGATGAGCCGCGCGTAGTTCCAGCCGTAGCGGATCTGCTCCTCGGCGGTACCCGCGGTGCCCTGCACCAGCAGTGTGGAATCGCCGCTGACGGCGGCCGCGAGATGCTCGGACACCCAGGTCTTCGCGGTGCCCGGCACGCCGAGCAGCAGCAGCGCCCGGTCGGTGGCCAGGGTGGCGACCGCGACCTCGATCAGCCGCCGCGGACCGACGTACTTCGGGGTGATCTCAGTGCCGTCGCCGAGCTTCCCGCCGAGCAGGTAGGTGACCACCGCCCACGGGGACAACCGCCAGGACGGCGGCCGCGCCCGGTCGTCGGCCGCGGCGAGGGCAGCCAGTTCGCCGGCGTATTCCTGTTCGGCGTGCGGCCGGAGGACGGGGGACGTCATGCGAGCTCCTTGTGCATTTCGCGGCGGAAGGACAGGGTTTCGGCGACCGCGCGCCGCCACGGGGCGGCCTCGCCCGGAAGCGGGATCTCGGCCAGCGGGTGGCCGAGGCAGGGGACCGGAACGGCTTTCGCGACCAGCGCGGCCGCGTGCGCGACGAGCCGGTGGTCGCGCTGCCCGGCGATCCAGTCGAGCAGCACCGTGCCGAGCTGGGCCGGCCACGGCTGGGGCAGGTCCAGGATGAGCCGGGTGAGCGCCTCGACCGGCAGCCGCCGGGTCAGTTTCGCGACCGTGGCCGCTTGCTGGTCCGGGGACAGCACTCCGATCAACGCGGCGGTGCCGCGGCCGCTGGGTTCGGCCTCGACGAGCGCTTGCGCCCACTGCTCGTCGCGTTGCCGGAGCGCGGCGGTGGCCCAGCTTTCCCGCACCACGTTCAGCGGCGGGCCGTCGACCAGCATCCCGGCCAGCTCGCCCGGAGTGCCGTACTCGGCCCAGAACCGCAGCGGAGCGGCGGCGATGATCGCGCGCAGCTGCGCGGTGCCCTGTCCCGGCCCGGCCGGGACGCGAATGCCGTCGCGCACCAGGCTGTCGTCGGCTTCCGGGGGCGAGAACTCCAGCACGTCCGCTCGCAGTGGACGGCTGCGGACGGTGACGCACGCGCGCAGCCGTTCGATCATCCGCTTGCCGAACTCCGAATCCGGGTACCGGCCGAACAACCGCAGCGCGATGTCCCGGACGCCGGCGGCCCGGTCGCCGAGTGCGGCTTCGACGAACGCCTCGTCCTGCTCGGCGAGGTGTTCGCCGAGCAACGTCAGGAAGGTCGCCCGGATCTCGGCCGGTTCGCTGCTCCAGGCGGCGGACAGCGCCGCGCGCGCTCGCGCCGGGTCGGCGACGAGCACGCGTTCCAGCCAGGCTTGCCGCCGGGCAGCCGTGCCGAACTGCCAAGCGTTGTCGCTGGTGTCGTCGTCCGCGGCGACCAGGAACGCCCAGTCCGGGTTCCGTTCGCCGAGCCAGACGCCGACCGGACCGGCGACGGCGGCGAGCGGCGCACGCAGCGAAACCCGGGTGCGGGCCGCGTCGGCGAGCGCGGGCAACCGGCCGGGAGGAATCCGGAATCCCCGGTCCGCCACGGCGTTCAGCCATTCCTCCAGCAACTCGGGCCGGTTGGCGGACAGCAGATGCCCGAGCCGGGCCCGCGCGACGGTGCGCACCAGCGGCCGGGTGTCCTCGGCGGCCGCGGGCTCCGGTTCGACGCCGGCGAGCGGCTGCCGGCCAGCACGCAAGTATCCGGTGAGCGCGGCCGCGGCGACCAGCGCCTGGTCGGCGGGGTCAGTGCGTTGCCCGGCGAGATCCCGGACGCCGGCCGGCAGCGCGGCGATGTCGACCGGCCGGCGGCGAGTGCCGAGCAGGACGGTGCCGACGAGGTCGTTCCAGGCAGTCACAGCCGCACCATCCCGTCCCGGTGCCAGCAGCTCAACGGCCGCAACCCGGCCGTCGTCCACTCCGCGGCCACCGTGACCGGCCGCTCGGCGGCGAGCGCCAGCAACGGCCACGGATCCGCCGACGGGGACAGCGGCAGCGCTGAACCGTCTACATCGGACAGTGCCCAGCCGTCGCCGTGCCGGGCCGGCCGGAGATCGGACAGCAGCATCGGCCACCGGTCGAGACAAGGATCCGCCGCGAGCGCGGCGGCGTGCTCGGCGAGCGCGGCGGCGAACGTCCCGCCCGCCGGCACGGATTCCGGTGCGGCCGCAACAGGTTCCTCACGATGGTCGAACACCGCGCGCTGCGGCACCGCGGCCGGATGGAACACCAGCTCGCCCGCGACCACCGACCCCGGCGGCAGCGAACTGTCCAGCGGCCGCCCGGGAGGCGCGAAGGACAGCACCAGCGCGTCCCGGCCGCTGCGCTTCCCGCGCAGCCAGGTGCGCCTGCTGCGCAACGATTCCTGTTCCTCGTCGATCGCGCCGGTGACCAGCCACTGATCCGGCACCCGCTCGCCGGATTCCAGCACCTGCGCGTTGCCCATCGAGAACCCGAGGCGGCTGCGGACCGAATCGGCGAGCCCGGCGGGCAGCTCGGCGAGCCGGTCCGCCGCGTCCGCGAGCAGGTAGACCAGCGACAGCTCGGCCAGCAGCCGGTCCGGCCAATCGCGGCCGCGGCCGATCAGCGCGGCCGCCCGGCGCAACCCGTTCGCCAGGCCCGGCGCCTGCGCGTCGACCATCCGCGAGGCGACCGTGTACAGCTCTTCGGCACCGCCGCGCTCGAACGCGGCGAACCCGGCCGACACCCGGTCGGTGAGCCATCCGCGCAGCTCCGCGGCACCGGCGGTGACCCGGGCCAGCCGTTCCTCGGCCCGCTTCGCCGCGGCTTCGAGATCCTTGGGCGCGGCCGGCTTCTTCTCCGCGCGCGAAACCCGCCCGTCGAGCCATTCGCGCACCCACCCGGGCTCCGCCGCGCTGGGGAGCTGCCCGCCTGACCAGAGCAGCAACAGCCCCAGCGCGTGCTTGCACGGGAACTTCCGGCTCGGGCAGCTGCACTTGAACGCCGGCCCCGCCGTCTCCACGGTCGTCAGGTACGGCCGTTTCCCGCTGCCTTGGCATGCGCCCCAGACGGCGCGGGCCGACGCGCCGGCGCCCGACCACTTCGCCGGCGCCGCCTGCCCGCGCCCGGCTTTCGCCGACCCGGGGTCCGGCGCGAGCTCGAGCACCCGCTCCGGGCTCCACCGCGCCGCTGCTTGGTCCCCCACGTTTTCCTTGCCGCTCTTCCGGTTCCGTCCCCTTCCGGGGCTGACTGGAGAAGCATCCCATCCGGCACCGACAATTTTCGGCGGCGGAGCGGCGAGAGCGGCGAAGGAATCCGCGACGCGGGAGTCAGGAGGGTTCGACGGCCCCGCGCCAGCGCACCGTCGGGCGCAGCCGGGCGTCGTCCACCCGGTGCTTGTTGGCGCCGACGAGGTCGAACAGCGACTCGATCAGCGTGTCCGACAGCAGGTGCGGATCCAGGCCGAGCCCGACCAGCCCGGTGTGCTTCACGTTGTAGTAGTGCTCGGGCTGCTCCACCCGCGGGTTTTCGAGGTTCTCGATCTGCACCGGGCCGGGGAAGCGGTCCGCGACGACCTCGGCGATCTCGCGCACCGACATGCTCTCGGTCATCTGGTTGAACACGCGGAACTCGCCGCGGCCCGCCGGGTTCTCCACGGCCAGCCGGATGCACTCCACGGTGTCCCGGATGTCGATCAGCCCGCGGGTCTGCCCGCCCTTGCCGTACACCGTCAGCGGCTGGCCCAGCACGGCCTGGATGACGAACCGGTTGAGCACCGTGCCGAACACCGCGTCGTAGTCGAACCGGGTGGCCAGCCGCGGGTCGAGCGCGGTCTGCGGGGTCTGCTGGCCGTACACGACGCCCTGGTTGAGGTCGGTCGCGCGCAGGTCCCAGATCCGGCACGCGAACTCGATGTTGTGCGAGTCGTGCACCTTCGACAGGTGGTAGAACGAGCCCGGCTTCTTCGGGTAGAGCATCCGGTCCTTGCGGCCGTTGTGCTCGACCTCCAGCCAGCCTTCCTCGATGTCGATGTTCGGGGTGCCGTACTCGCCCATCGTGCCCAGCTTGACCAGGTGGATGTCCGGGTCGATCTCGGCGATGGCGTAGAGCAGGTTCAGGTTGCCGACCACATTGTTGTGCTGGGTGTACACGGCGTGCTCGCGGTCGATCATCGAGTACGGCGCGGACCGCTGCTCGGCGAAGTGCACGATGGCGTTGGGCTTGAACTCGCGCACCGCGCCGAACAGGAACGCGGCGTCCAGCAGGTCGCCCTCGTAGCTGGCGATCCGCTTGCCGGACGCCGCCTGCCACGCGTCGAGCCGGGTGCTCAGGTCCTCGATCGGGACCAGGCTTTCGGCGCCGAGCTCCACGTCGTACTGCCGGCGGGCGAAATTGTCCAGGACCGCCACCTCGTGGCCGTTGTCCGACAGGTGGAGCGCGGTCGGCCACCCGAGGTAGCCGTCACCGCCGAGAACCAGCACTCGCATCCGGAGCACCCTTTCCGTTCGGTTTCGCGACGGGCACGGCCTCCCGTTGTGCGGGAGCCCGGCGTCGCTGGGGCAGATCCAAGCTAATCGCCGAGCGCTGATCAGCACCTGGCAGCGAGCTGTGAATCCGCTGTGGGCCGGGGGGCGGGACGGCGAAGCCGGCCGCCCGAGGGGACACTGGGGTACATGACGACGGTAACCAACCCGGCGAACCCTCGCACGACGGAAGAAACGCCCACGCCGCGCCGCCGCGGCCTGGTGCGCTTCGCCCGCGCGGCCACCAGTTCGGTGGCCGCGACGCTGCTGAGCCAGGTCACCCTCATCGCGGTGCTCGCCGCGGACGGCGCCCCGTGGCTGGCCAGCGCGAGCGCGTTCGCGGCCGGCGCGGTGCTGAACTTCTTCCTCACCCGGCGCTGGGTGTGGGGCCGACGCGGCCGCCCCGAGCTGGGCCGCGAGCTGCTGCCGTACGTCCTCGTCATCTCGCTCGGCGGCCTCGCCTCGGTCGGCCTGACCACTCTCACCGGGCACCTGCTCGCTCCGATGCACCTGTCGCACTTCTGGTGGGTGGTGCTGCTCGACGCGGCGTACGTACTCAGCTACGCACTGGTGTTCCTCGCGAAGTTCACGATGCTCGACCGGTTCGTTTTCGACCGCGGCGCAGCACGTACCCCCGCCACCACGTCCCTGTCATGACGCGCGCGTAGTTCGCGCCGTACACGACACTGCCGCCCTTCTTGCTCTTCCCGGCTTTGCGCAGCCGCATGCTCATCGGCCGTTCGAGCACGCGCGCGCCGCGGGCGGTGGCGCCCAGCATCAGTTCCGATGACTGGTACTGCGGTTCGTTGAGCGGGATTTCGCAAGCCAGCTTCGCGTGCATCGACCGGAAGCCGAACGACGTGTCGGTGATGTGCCGCCAGGTCAGCAGCGACGCGAGCCAGGCGAAGACGCGTACGCCGAGCCAGCGCATCCGGCTGTCGGCTTCTTCGTGCCCCAGCCGCCGGGAACCCGTTACGAAGTCCGCGGTGTCTTCCAGCAGCGGCGCGACCAGATCGGCCATTTCGCTGTTGTCGTACTGGCCGTCGCCGTCAGTGGTGACGATGTACTTCGCGCCGTTCTCCGCGGCAAGGTGGTAGCCAAGCCGCAGCGCGGCGCCCTGGCCGCGGTTAGTCGGCGCGACGCACACGTACGCGCCATGGTCTTCCGCGATGGCCGCAGTGTCATCCGTACCGCCGTCTACGACGACCAGTACGTCAACCGGCAGCCCGAGGCATTCGTCGGGCATCTTCTCGAGCACCTGCCCGATGCCGCCTGCTTCGTTGTACGCCGCGATCACGACAGTCAGCTCGGACAGCTTCGCGCCCGGGTGCCGGCCGTGGAAGTCGGCAAGTGCGCCTTCGTCGACGGCGTCGGGAAAACTGCCCAGGCGGCGACGGCTCGCCGCGGTGAGCGTTGTGAAGCCGAGCGCGCCCGCAACGGGCAGCAGGACGAGCGCGGGCAGTTGGTACCGCCAGGAGAACTCGAAGACCGCAGACGCGAACAGCAGGAACAAGCCAGTGCCCGCGGCGAACAGCGCGCCGCTGCGCGCCTTGTCGCGCGGTCTCTTCCGGCGAAGCACGGTAAGCAGGCCGAGCAACGCGAAGAAGCCGAGTACCGCGCCGGGCACGAAACCGCCGTTGATCTGGTAGTCGCGCAGGAACACCGCGATCGGTTCGTCGACCTTGGGGTTTCTTCCGTCGTACTGCTGGGTGACGGCCGAAATCACCCCGGGTTCGGCGAATTCCGGATAGGTCAGCTGAAACTGCCACCGGTCGATCGGCACGTCGGTCACCGCGGTGTCGCGAGTGAACTGGAAGCTCTTCGCGAAGTCGCCGAGGATCGACGCCGCGACGTCCGGCCACTGCACCTTGAGCACGTCGATCGCGAACTCGTGCGCCAGCGCGCCCTTGTCCGCGCCGGGCGGCAGCGGGCCGGGCCAGGCCGGGTCGAGGTCGGCGTGCGTGTAGTTGTCCACCAGCCGGTTCTCGACCGGCTCGGTGGGGCAGAACCTCATCAGCGCCGGGTCGAGGCGCAGGTTCGCGCAGTCCGCGACAGCGGCGGTGCGGCCGTAGAGCATGCTGCCGGACGGGCCGGACAGCCCCCATTTCCCGGTCTGTGCTTTGACTTCCGCCGCATACGGCACTACGACGACGAGCATCGCGAGGAGTCCGGCGGCGGCATTGCGCCAGCCGCGCCACGATCGCCACGCGTTGCCCGCCGCGAGCACGTAGAGCAGGAACGGCACGGCCAGCGTGATGCCGATCAGCCGTACCAGCACGCTCAAGCCGATGACCAGGCCGGCCAGCGCGATCCGCCGCCAGTTCGGCGTGCCCTTCGCCAGCAGCAGCCACAGCAGACCGAGCAGCAGGGCTTCGAACAGCAGCTCGGCCATGATGTTCTGCTCGATCTGTACCTGGTAGCCGTCGAGCAGCAGCGGCGCGGCGGCCAGCGCGCTCACCCAATGCCGCGCGCCGAGCCGGCGGGCCAGCGCGTAGCTCCCCACCGCGATCGCGAGTCCGCCGAGATGCTGGATCGCGGTGACCAGCGACAGCCCGCCCACCGCGAGCAGCGGCCGCAGCAGCAGGTCGTAGCCGATCGGGTTCAGGCCGTCGGCGCGCAGCGCGTGCAGGTTGTCCAGGTAGCGGAAGGAATCGATGTACAGCAGGGCGGGCTGGTAGGCGACCCAGGCCAGCACCCGCAACGTGGTTCCCGCGGCGAGGAGCACCAGCAGGAACGCGTGGCGGCGGAGAAAAGCGGTCACCGCGCCCCGGCCCGGTCCAGCCCGGAGAAGTATTTCCAGGCGGTCGCCAGTCCTTCGGCGAGGCCGATCTGCGGCCGGTAGCCGATCGTCTCCGCGCTCGCCGACACGTCCACGACCACCGCGGGCATCTCGCCGGCCGGGGCGGCAACGTGTTCGACCGGCAGCTCCGCGCCAGTCACCTCGCGCACGGTCTCGACCATTTCCAGCACTGACACGGAATGTCCGGCGCCGACGATCGCACGGCCGGTGTAACCGCTCTCGTATGCGAGCACGATGGCGCGTACGACGTCGTCTACGTGCACAAGATCCCGACGCTGCTTGCCCGTGCCGTACACGCGGACGCCTTCGCCGTTCAACGCCGCGCGCATCATGCGCGGCACGAAGCTGTCCTTGTGCGACATGCCGGGGCCGTACACGTTGGTGAACCGCAGCGCGCAGGTCGTCATCCCGTACGCGCCCGCGTAACCCGACAGCAGCATCTCGCAGGCCGCCTTCGTGGCACCGTACGGCGTGAGCGGCTTCGTCGGCAGGTCGACCGTGATGGTGTCCGTGCCGACATCGCCGATCACTGCGTTCGTCGACGCGAGTACGAACCGCGGTACGCCGCGTTCGCGGCACAGCTCGAGAAGTTCGTGCGTGACAGCGACATTCTCCGCGTACGTGTCGCGTGGCAGCTCCACCGACTTGAGCACCGAAGTGAGTGCGGCGAGGTGCACGACCCCGCCGACGCCCGCTGTGACAGCTGCTTCGCGCGTCTCAGCGTCGCGAAGGTCGCCTTCGACAACGCGCACGCCCTCGTCCGACGTCTCGTACCGCACGCGATCCACGACAGTGACCGGATAGCCGTGCTCGCGGAACGCCCGCACGACCGCGCGGCCAATGAATCCGCTGCCGCCGGTGACCACGACTGGCGTCCTATCGGGACTCTGGGGGAGTGCCATGGCGCACAACCTACCGCCGCACCCTGTGTATGCCATGTGCGGACAAGGGTGGGACCGCGTGCGGTCACCCCCAGCGGCCGCACGCGGATCCCGGTGTTTAGTTTTCTAAACGATGCGCGAGGAGAGTGTATCCGTAACAGGACACCTGGTGTCAAGTTTCCGTGACGGTTATGCTGACTCCTGTCACGCGGACAAGACGGTGTTGGGGGACGGCATGGCCGAGCAAGCGGAGGAGAGCAGCTTCGCGCGGCGGCTCGCGCACCTCATCGCGACGGTGCATCCCCCGGACCGCAAGCCGTACTCCTACCGGGAGATCGCCCAGGGCGTCGCCGACGTCACCGGGGTAACCATGTCCGCCACCCACGTGCAGCAGCTCGCCGTCGGCGCCCGCCGCGACCCGAAGCGCTCGCACATCCAGGCGCTCGCCAAGTTCTTCGGCGTGCCGGTCACCTACTTCTTCGACGACGAGGTCGCCGGCCAGGTCGACGAGCAGGTCGCCAACGTCGTCGCCTGGCGCGACACCCAGGCTCGCGACCTGGCGCAGCGCGCGATGCGGCTGTCCCCGCGCGATCGGGAGACCGTTTCCGCCCTGATGGACCAGCTCGGCAGCTACACCGCGGGACGCGAGCGCACCCGGCGCGGGCGCAAGCCGGAGTGATCCAGACGGCTATGCTGGGAGTGCCGGATGCGCCCTGGTGCACACGGCTGGTCCAGCCGCCGATCTCCTCGGGAGGGGACATCGATCCAAGCGTGCGTGTACGCGCCCGTACGCGGGTGCGCGACCTGCTGCGGCACGTGCCGGCGCCGCGGCCGTGGTCGATGAACGCGTGGATCGACCGGCTGGAGCAGCATCGCGGACGGGACATCGACCTGGTCGCCGTGGACTACGCGCCCGGTCAGCCGTCCGGGGCGTGGCAGCGGCACGAGGACTTCGACCTGATCGCATACGCGGCGGGGACCTCACCGCTGCATCAGGACCACATCATCGCGCACGAGATCGCCCACCTGCTGTGCGAGCACCGCGGCGAGTGCGTGCTCACCGAGGCGGAAGCGGCTGCTGTTGCTCCTGACCTCAGCGCGCACCTGCTGTCGCACTTGCTGACTCGCGTCACGACTCATGCGGACGAATACGAAGCGGAGCTCATTGCCGTGTTCCTGATGAGCGCCGCCACCTCGGAAGACGCGCAGCTGCGGCCGGGCGCGTCTGGTCCGGCTGCCGATCGCGCGCGGCGCTTCGCGTCGCTGCTCGGGTAGCGCGCGGATGATCGACGCGCTGTTCTTTGGGGTCGGCCTGTTCTCTCTCGCCGTCGGTATCTGGCGCGCGGTGCGAGCGCGCCGGTCTGGCGCTGGCGCCGGTCTGGCGACCAGCCTGATCGCACTCGGGGTTGCCTTCTGCCTGCTCGCCGACAGCGCGCAGGCGGTCGAGAGTCAGCTGTACCCGAGCCTTGGCCGCTTGCTGTCCAACCTCGCGACAATGGTGGCTGCGTACGGCATCGAAGTGACTGTCGCGGAGATCGGCGGCGTAGCGGAGCGTCGACGGCGCGCGCGGCTCGGGGCGTTGGTCACGGCGCTCGTCGTGCTGACGGCGTCCTTCTTCGCGACACGAGGGCTGCCAACCGGCGTAGGCCTCTTCGACACGCTCTACCGGTCAAATCCGACGCTCGTGGTCTACATCGCCGTGTACACGCTGTACCTGGGCTTCGCGGTCGCGGACATCGCTGTCGTGTCCGCGGGCGCGGTACGCGCAGGTACCGGCGCGCTGCGGGCCGGGCTGGGCATCCTGCTTGTTGCGTGTGCCTTCGCCTTTGCCTACCTGGCAGGCAAACTGGTCGACCTGGTCGCTGACGTGACGGCGGCGCATCCGGTCATGAAACTGTGTCGCGGAGCGTTCTCGACGGTCCGATGTTCCCTGGCAGTGGGCTTTCCGGCGGTCTCGGTCTTGCTGATCGTCGTCGGCCTGGTCGTGCCCGCGTTGCCTGCCGCAGGGCGCGCCGTGCGCGACGCGCGGACGCGGGCGAAGCTGCGGCCGTTGCGCGAATACCTGGCCGCGCGTTACCCGGACGTCGTACGGCTCGAGGACGTCGCGGGCACTGGCAGGGAACGACTGTTGACCATGATGAGCGAGATCAACGATGGTCTGCTGCTGTCTGGCGTCGGTCCTTCCCTGTCGCCCGCTGCGGCTGTACAGGTGCTTCGCAGCTCCGCGAACACTGCGTCGGACGAAGTGCCGGAACTGTCCGAAGAGACCGCCTTCGCCGCTGACGTCGCACGGCTGCGGGCTATCGCGCAGGCATTCCGAGGTTCGCCGACACCCGGAGCTGCCAGCCCTGTTCGGTGAGCACGACCAGATGCAGCGTGTCCGCCAACGCAGTGAGCGGCAGCGCTGCGCGGGCCCTGTCGGCCGCTTCGGCGCGCTGTTCGTCAGTGCCGCCAAGAGCGATCGTCAGGTGCGCTGGGGGATGAGGTCCGAAACGGCCGCCGTACGGCGGCACGCCCGGCCAGTGATCGCAAACGGCGTCCGCGAGGGGCTGGAGCGCCGGCGCCGCGGCCGCGACGAACCCGGGGGCGGTGACCAGGTCGGTCAGCGGCACGTCGGTTTGCGGGAACTCGCTGGCTAGCTGGCGCACCTCGGCGTCGATCCGCTCGGTGAGCCGGTCCGCGGGCAGGAACGGGTACAAGGCGGTGACGTGCGGCGGGAGGCCGGGGCGGACGAGACCGGGGTCGACGGCCGCCGCGGTTTCGAGCAGGACGACGGCGGACGGGAGCGTCACGACGAGGGCGCTGGTTCCGGGCGTGGGCACGTTCCCGATCCTGCCGGACGCCGCCGCCCGCCGCGCGGACAGTCCCGCCTCCGCCGGGAAAGGAAAGGCAACCCTTTCCGTTCCGGACGGGTCCGGAATCCGGCGCCGGCCAACCCTAAGTCTTTCCCAAGTATCCGGACGTCGATTGTTCGCCGCCCTACACTCGGTGAATGAAGATCGTCCTATGGACCGCATTGTGCGGATTGTGTGCCGTCGCCGGCCACGTGCTCCTGGGCGTCGTGGCAGGGATTCTTCTGCTTGCTTGTGTTCCGCGCCGGCCGGCCGAAGGCCGCCCGGAATCGGAAAGAGAATTGATCAGCTCACGCGGATAACAGTCCGGTCAATTCTCCCGGAAATGCGTTTGGCTTGCCGCCGGCGAGTTCTTCCCGTCGGGTGCTCCGGCTGTTCGTCCCGAAACTGTCGGTGCCCTGGGGTACACCAGTGCCGACCGGATCGCGAGGTCGAGACGATGGGGAGTTCATGCACTACGTCGAACACGGCACCGGCACGCCGGTGCTGGCCGTCCACGGCTGGACGCCGGATCACCGCTTGATGACCGGCTGCCTGGAACCGGTCTTCGAGCGGCGGCCCGGCTACCGGCGGCTGTACCCGGACCTGCCCGGGATGGGGCGGTCGCCGGCCGGGTCCGCACGCGGGTCGGACGACCTGCTCGCCGCGCTGAGCGGACTGGTCGACGAGGTGCTCGGCGACGAGCCGTTCCTCCTGGTCGGCGAGTCGTACGGGGGTTATCTGGCCCGCGGGCTGGCGCACGCGCGGCCAGCGCAGGTGTCCGGGCTGGCGCTGGTCTGCCCGGTCGGGCGCCCGGTGCCGACGCTGGAGCGGGACGTGCCCGAGCACACGGTCGTGCGCGCGGACCCGGGCCTGCTGGCGGCGCTCGACCCGGCGGAGGCCGAGGAGTACGGGGGCCTGGCGGTGGTCCAGTCCGCGGAAACGCTGGCCCGGTTCCGCGCCGACGTCGCGCCCGGCCTGGCGATAGCGGATTTCGCCGCACTGGACCGGATGCGGACCGCGTGGCCGCTGGCCGAAGACCCGGAAAGCGGCCCGCGGTACCGGAAACCGGCCCTGATCGTCTGCGGACGGCAGGACGCGTCGACCGGGTTCGCGGAGCAGTACGCGCTGCTGGGGCACTACCCGAGGGCGAGTTACGCGGTGCTGGACCGGGCGGGGCACAACCTGCAGTTCGAGCAGCCGGCGTTGTTCGAGGCACTGGTGGAGGAGTGGCTGGACCGGGTCGCGGAGGCGAGCGGCGGGGCGGGCTGAGCGGTGAGGGGCGGTGAGGGCGGGTGAGTGGCGAGGGCGTCCTGGGCGGCGAGGGCGTGCAGGACGTGGGCGTGCTGGGCGGTGAGGTCGGGTTGGGTGCTGACCGTGAACTGACAGGTGACCGCGGCCAGCGCTCACCGCCGCCCCGCGGACCGTCCAGGCCAAAGCCGGGTTGCCGACTGTTCACCCGAACGGCGTTGAAGCCCGTGCTGACTGGGGCTAGCGTCGGCGCGACTTCTCATCCGCGGAGGTAGGCATGTCCACTGGGGAACTCAATCGGCGCAACCTGTTCCGGGCCGGCGGCGTCGTCGCGGCCGGGGCGGCGATGGGCATGTTGCCGGGCGTCGCGTTCGCGGCGCCCGCGCCCGGCGCCGGGCAGCAGACGAAAACGGTGACCGGCACCCTCCAGCCGGACGTGCCGGACTGGTACTACCTGCCGGTCGACGTGCCGCGCGGCGTGAAGCAGATCGACGTCGTCTACTCCTACGACCGGCCGTCGGTGCCCGCCGGCACTCGCGGGAATGCTTGCGATATCGGGATGTTCGGCCCGGAAGGGTACGAACTCGGCAACCGCCGCGGATTCCGGGGCTGGTCGGGCGGATTCCGCGACCGGTTTTCGATCAGCGCAGCGGAGGCGACCCCCGGGTATCTCGCCGGGCCGATCACGCCCGGGCGCTGGCACGTGATCCTCGGCCCGTACACCGTCGCGCCGCAGGGGCTCAACTACCGCGTCGACATCACGCTGACGTTCGGCCGCGACACCGCCGCGCCGTTCCAGCCGAACCCGGCGCCGCTCACGGCGCCCGCGCGCGATCGCGGCCGCTCCTGGTACCGCGGCGACTCGCACCTGCACACCGTCTACTCCGACGGCCGGCGCACCCCGGAGCAGCTGGTGGCCGACGCCCGAGCGGCCGGGCTGGACTTCATCGTGTCCACCGACCACAACACGTCCAGCTCGCAGCTGGTGTGGGGCAACTACGCGACCGACGATCTGCTCATCCTGAACGGCGAGGAGGTCACGACGCGGTCCGGGCACTGGCCGGCCATCGGCCTGCCGGCCGGCACCTGGATCGACTGGCGCTACCGAGCGGCCGACCCGGCCGACTTCCGCCGGTTCACCGACCAGGTGCACCGGGCGGGCGGCCTGGTCACCGCCGCGCATCCGTTCGCGAACTGCTTCGGCTGCACGTACGAGTTCGCCTACGAGATCGCCGACCTGGTCGAGGTCTGGAACGGTCCGTGGACGGCGGACGACGAAGCGAGCGTCACGCACTGGGACGGACTGCTGCGCGGCGGCCGCTGGATCCCGGCGATCGGCGACTCGGACGCGCACAACCCGGATCAGACCGTCGCGCTGCCGCACACGGTCGTCCAGGCGGACCGGCTCGGCCGGGCGGAGCTGCTCGCCGGGCTCAAGGCGGGGCGGTCGTGGCTCGCCGAGTCGAAAGACGTGCAGCTGGACTTCTCGGTCTCCGGCGCGGGCCGCACCGCGGGCATCGGCGGCCGGCTGGTCGCGGGCACTGGCACTCCGGTCGAGGTGCGCGCGGTCGTCCGCGGCGTGCCAGGCACCACCGTGACCTTCCTCGACCAGCTCGGCCCGGAGCACAGCGAGACGGTGCCGGAGTCCGGTGCCGCGACCGTCGCGTGGACGACATACCCGCGCTACAGCCGCTGGGTGCGCGTCGAGGTCCGGCGTCCGTCGGGCGGCCCGAAGACGACTACGCCGAACGCGATGGTCGCCATGTCGAACCCGATCTTCCTGGGCGCGCCCGACGCCGGATGAGCCGACCCGCACGCCCCGCTGCCGGACCTGCCGGGCAGACTGTGCGCACCGGAAGTGTGCAGGGGAAGGGCGGGCAGCGGGTGCGCGGGTTTGGCGTGAAGGCGGCGATCGCAGCGGTCGTCGTGGCTCTCGCGGCCGTGGTCGTCGTAGTGGTCATGTTTTCCAGCAACAACGCGGTGAAGACCCCCGGCTGCACCGTCGCCCTGCCGAAGGGCCCGAACGACGCATCGGCCCCGCAGTACACGCTGCAACCGGACGCGATGGGCAACGCCGCGACGATCGCCGCCGTCGGCGTCAAGCAGGGCTTGCCCGCGCACGCCGTCACGGTGGCCTTGGCGACCGCGCTGCAGGAATCGAAACTCCGCAACCTGAGCGGCGGCGACCGCGACTCGGTCGGTCTGTTCCAGCAGCGTCCGAGCCAGGGCTGGGGCACGCCCGCCCAGCTGCAGGACCCGGTTTACGCGGCGACGGAGTTCTACAAGAAGCTCGCGAAACTCGACAACTGGCAGACCCTCCCGATCACGGAAGCCGCACAGGCGGTGCAGCGCTCCGGCGCGCCGGACGCGTACGCACAGTGGGAAGACGAGGCCGCAGCCCTGGGCGGTGCGCTGACCGGCCAATACCCGGCCGCCCTTACCTGCCGGAATCTGACGCTGAGCCCGCCCGCGGACCTGGTGGCGGCAGCCAGCGCCGAACTCGGCACCGCACGGCTGAGCGGTGCGCACCCGCCGGCGGAAGGCTGGCGGATCGCGAGCTGGCTGGTCGGCCGCGCGGCGAAACTGGGCATCGACAAGGTGAGCTTCGCCGGCCAGACCTGGACAGCGGACTCGGGCGCGTGGGCCGCGGACGAGCACGCCGGACAAAATCTTTCGCTGCATCAGGCGCCTGTTGCGCCGCCCAGCTCGACCTGAGGGCGGATTCCGCCGCGCGCTCAGCCGAGCGCTCGACGAGCCGGTCAGCTTGCTGGTGGCGCGGAGTTCGGCTGGAGGCAGCCGCGGATTCTCTGATCGAGGTCGCTCCGCGGGCAGGGCGAGCGGTTGCTCGGTTCGGGTGGGGAACCGGAGCCGGCCGTGCGCTCGGCGCGTGCTGCTGGTCCGGTCCAATCGAGGTGCTCGGCCGAGCTGCCTCGCGGAGGGTCAGCTGATGGCGGTGTTGTACAGCTGGGCGACGTCGCCGTCGAAGTAGGCGCTGTAGGAGACATCCGCGGTGTCGCCGCCGGTCTGGTACCCGCCGATCGCGCCGACGACGGTGCCCAGGCCGGTGTTCGGGTCGGCGTTGATCACCCAGGGGCCGCCGCTGGTGCCGTCCGGGAAGCCGGGGCAGGCGACGCGTTGCTGGTAGGTGTCGGACTGCGTGGTGGTGCCAGTGCAGACGACGGGCCGTTCGGAGCCGTCGGGGTAGCCGGTGAGGGTGATGGTGTGCGAGAACCCTTGGTCGGTGCCGAGCAGGTTGGCGCCGGTCAGGCTTTCGAGGCTCGCCGGACCGGGCTGGGCGACCTTGAGGAACGCGAAATCCAGGTCCGGGTCGGCCGAGGAGGTCCACCCGTCCGCGATCGTCGCGGCGGTGACCTGCCAGCTGCCGTAAGGCGCGATGCCGTCGTGGTAACCGGGCTCGAAGCTGATGGCGGTGACGTCCCCGTTGACGCAGTGCGCGGCGGTGAGGATCAGGTCGCCACCGGGGCTGTGCACGACACTTGCGGAGCAGAAGTGCTTGCCGCCGGAGAACAACGCGCCGACTGCCGCACTCGCGACCGGGGCGCTGTCCGCGTTGGCGACGGGGGCGCTCGGAGCGCTGGCGGGGGAGGAGCTGGTGGGGCTCGGAGTGCCGGCGGCGGACGGAGCGGTGGCCGACGGAGCGGTGGTCGCGGTTCCCGAGGTGCTGGGCGCGGTGGTGGTGGGCGACGGGGAGGCGCTGGCGTTGCCCGCCTTGCTCGGCGCGGCCTCCGCCGTGCCGGTCACGTCAGCAGTCGTGACGACGGCGTTGGCGCTGCCGGTCGCGACGAGCACGGCTGCGGCGCAGACCACGAGCGCGGTACGGGAAACGGTCACCTTCACGTATCTAGATGACCACGCGGACGGCCGGGAAGCACCCCGGGAAGGGGGATCCACAGCAACCTCACAGCGCCTGCACATCGCCTCACAGCTAAGGAGAAATGAGGCGAGAGGGCGCGGCACCAGCCTTAATCGAGCGGCGAGCAGCGAGGGAGAACAAGCTGGCTGCCCGGGGCCGCCGTGGACTGCCGCAGGCCGAGTCGGCGGAGTCCGGCGGGTTCGGCGATGGAGGCCGCGCGGGCTGAATGCTGGCAGGGCAGTGCTGCGACAGGGTTGTGGCGCGGCAGGGCTGTGTTGCGGCAAGACTGTGGGCGGCAAGGCTGTGGTGCGGCAGGGAAGTCGCGGCCCTGGTCGTCGAGCTACCGGCGTCTCGCTGGGGTGGGCTCCGGTGCGCGTTCAGGACGGACCGCAGGGATAGCGGGCGTGCCCGGCCGACGCGAGGCCGGCCGGGCACGCGTCTTCGAACCCGTTGGGAGACTGGGCGCAGGCGTCCGGCCTGCGGATCAGCCTGCGAACCTGAAGCGGCGTAACAGATCCGGTGCCAGGCTCAGTTCCGCTGGGGTCGGTGACGTCAGCGCCGTGTCATCCCGCTGCCGCGGCGGCCGCGGCGCGGCTCGGGTCAGCCATTGCCCGGCTGGGTGTGCGTGACCATCAGGGTCACGCCGGCTTCGCCGTCGCAGTCCACCAGGACTGGGCCGACTCCGTCGCCGATCGTGGGGCTGACTTTGGCTTTCGCCTCGAACTTGTCCGGGCCCGCGTCGACGATCTGCACGTCGGTCAGGGCCGGGTTGTCCGGGAAGCCGCCCAGCACCGCCTTCAATCCCTTTCCGCCGCCGCAATTTCCGGTGATCGTGACTTCTCCGCCGGGGGTCGCCGGGTTCGGGGCGACCTTTACGACCGCCCGCGCGCCGGCCGGCGGCTTCGGGGTCGCGGCGAGGCCTGCCGGGGTGCCGGCCGTTGCGGATGCGGCCGACACGGCCGACACGGCAGGCACGGCGGGGGACGCGGATGCGGCGGCGATTCCGAGCGTTCCGCCTGCGATCACGGCCGCGGCCGCGGCGACCGTGCCCGCGGCGAGCCGGGTCCGGGCCGAAATCCGGGTCTTCGACGACATTCTGTTCTCCTCCCTCGTGTGTCCATTGAGGACACCTGGCGAACCTCCTGGGCGGGGGTTCGTCCGGGTAGTCGGGGCGGACCCGGGCGAAGGTTCTCAAAACGGAGAAACGTGACCGGTGTCACATCGAGCGAGGCGGGGCTGTGGATCGGCAAAGCCGGGGCAGCAGGTCGACCGTGCGGAGAACTTGTTGCAGTACAAGAGAAAACGGGCCGCCAAGCTCTGGGAAGCTCGGCGGCCCGTGCCCGGAAAGGGAAACGGCCGAAGAATCAGTCAGCCACATCCAGCGCGGCGCGGATGATGCTGTCCGCATCGATCCCGTGATGCCGGTACACGCTCTCCAGATCCCCGGACTGGCCGAACCGCGTCACGCCGAGGTGCGCTGCTCGCACCCGATGCACATTCGCCAGGAACGCCAGCGTGTGCGGGTGCCCGTCCAGGACGGTCACCATCGGCGCGGATCGTTCCGAAGGCAGCGCCGACTCCAGCACCCAAGTGTCCGCGGTGTCCTGGCCGGCCCGCGCCTGGACAGCTCGGAACAGCAGCCCGGGACTGGTGACGCACACGACGTCCGCGTGCTTGCCGAGGGCGTCCAGCCGATCGGCCGCTTCGAGCGCCTCGGTCACCATCGCGCCCATCGTCACGAGGGTGACGTCCGGGCGTGCCACCGCGGCCGTCCGGATCGGATACGCGCCGGCGACTGCCTGGCGGCGACGGCGTTCCCGGGCGGCTGGATCGGTCGGCACCGCGGCGAGGCTCTGGTCCACCGGGCGGGTCGAAAGCCGCAGATAGGCGGACGTGCCGTCCGGGCGGCCGAGGCGGGCCAGCGAAGCGAGCAGCGTCCACTCGACGTCCAGTGCGAACGCGGGCTCGTAAGTGATGCAGCCCGGCTGCTCGAGACCGACCGACGGCGTCGTCACCGACTGGTGCGCGCCGCCCTCCGGAGCCAGCGTGATGCCGGACGGGGTGCCGACCAGAATGGACTGCCCGCCCCCGTAGATGCCGAACGACCACGGTTCCAGCGCGCGCTCCACGAACGGGTCGTAGAGCACCCCGATCGGCAGCAGCGGACGGCCCCAGCGCGACCAGGTGGTGCCCAGCTCGCCGAGTGCGCTCACCAGGTTCACCTCGGCGATGCCCAGCTCCAGGTGCTGCCCGCTGGGCTGTTCGCGCCAGTGCAGGATGGTCTCCGGGTCGTCGGCGAACCAGTCGACCCGCTCCTGCGGCGACCACACGCCGACTTTGTTCACCCAGCCGCCCAGATTGGTGCTGGACGAGACGTCCGGGCAGAGGGTCACGACGAGTTCCGCCGCTTCCGGGGCTTCCCGGGTGAGGTCGAGCAGGGCCCGGCCGAGCGCGGCTTGCGTCGTGGTGCGTCCGGACGGGGTGCGGCCGATGTCCTCGGGCAGCGCCGGAACCGCTTGCAGGGAGACCGGTTCCCGTTCCAGGCGGGCGGCTGTCGAGGCGCAGAGCCGGGCCGCGGCGGAATCCGGGGCGAACCTCTGCCACGGATTGTCCAGCGAGGTCCCGACCCGCGAAGCCAGCGCGCCCAGCTGGTCGGCGGTCAGCAGCGACGAGTGGTTCTGCGGGTGGCCCTCGCTCGCGAGCCCGAATCCCTTGACGGTGTAGGCGAAAACCACGGTCGGCCGGTGGTCCTCGATGGCGTCGAACGCGTCCAGCAGCGCGGACAGGTCGTGGCCGCCGAGGTTGCGGATCGCGGCGTGCAGCGTCTCGTCGTCCAGGGTGTCCAGCAGCGGGGCCAGTTCCGCCGTGGTCAGCCGTTCCCGCAGCTGCGCGGGGGTGCAGCGGAGCAGGCGCTGGTACTCGGGGTTCGGCATCTCGTCGATGCGCCGCCGCAGCGCGTCGCCGCCGGGCCGGGCGAAGAGGTCCTGCAGCAGGCGGCCGTACTTCACGGTCAGGACCTGCCAGCCGGCCGCCTCGAACATGCCCTGCAGCCTGGTCGCGCCGATGTTCGGCACCACCCGGTCCAGCGATTGGCGGTTGAGGTCGACGATCCACACGACCTCGCCCAGCTCCGCGACGTTCGGGTCGAGGATCGCCTCCCAGCAGGCGCCCTCGTCCAGTTCGGCGTCGCCGACCAGCGAGTACTGCCGTCCGGTGCCCGCGCCGCCGCCGTGCGACTCGACGTAGCGGCGCGCCAGCGCGCCCCAGATCGGGGCGGTCGCGCCGATGCCGACCGAACCGGTCGAGTAGTCGACGCGGTCCGGGTCCTTCGAGCGCGACGGGTAGCTCTGCAGGCCGCCGAATTCGCGGAGCGTCGTCAGGTACTTCTCGTCCAGGTCGCCGAGCAGGTAGTTGATCGCGTGGAGCACCGGGGAGGCATGCGGTTTCACCGAAACCCGGTCCTCGGCGCGCAGCCGGGCGAACCACAGCGCGGTCATGATCGACACCATTGAGGCGCTGGACGCCTGGTGCCCGCCGACCTTCAGTCCGGTCGGGTTGGGCCGCACCCGGTTCGCGTGGTCGATGATCGCGGCCGACAGCCACAGCACCCGGTCCTGCACCTCGCGCAGGACGGTCACCGTGTCGTTGTCCGGAAGGCGTTCGGGGGCAGCGCTGCTCACCACGGGGTCGGGCCTTTCTTGGGCGGAACGTTCCCGCCAGTCCAGCAGAGCTGGGTAAGGTGCACAACCAGTGCGCCAAACGTTGCGCAGAACGCCCAAGGCGGTACCGTCCGGTGCGGAAAGGACTGCGCATCATGCCCAACGACCAGCGGCTCGATGCGACCGACGCCCGGATCCTGCTCGCCCTGAGCCGCAATCCGAGGGCCACCGCGGTCGCGATCGCCGACGAACTGGGTCTTTCGCGCAATACCGTGCAAAGCAGGCTGGCCCGGCTGGAACAGGGGGACGCGCTGCGCTCGGCCGAGCATCGGGTGGACCCGGCGGCGCTGGGCTACCCGCTCACCGCTTTCGTGACGGTGCAGGCGCGGCAGCGGCTCCTCGACGAGGTCGGCCGCGCGCTGGCGGCGGTGCCGGAGGTGCTGCAGGTGCGCGGGCTGACCGGCGCGCAGGACCTGCTGGTGCACGTGGTGGCGACCGACGCCGACGACCTGTACCGGATCGCCGGCGAAATCCTGGAGATCCCCGGCGTCGAGCGCACCAACAACGCGCTGGTCATGCGCGAGATGGTTCCGTACCGGATCACGCCGCTGCTCGAACGCGCCGCGCGGCGCTGAACCCTACGCGCGGTCCTCGGCTTGGCGTTCGCGCCGGCGTCGCAGGAGCGTGCGGTGCACCCAGCCCAGGCCCGCCGCGGCGGCCAGGCCCGACAGGAACCAGCCGGTCTCGCCCGCCATCAGGCCGAAGCCGATCATCAGCAGGACGGTGATGTCCGCCAGGACGAGGGTGGCCAGCCAGAACCGGGACTGCGCCGGGGGCACGTCCTGGCTCAGCGCGGCCGCGAACTCGGGGTCGCTCGCGGCGAGTTCTTCTTCGATCTTCCGCAGGGCGCTGCGGTCGCGATGGGGCAGCATGATCCCCTCCTCGGGCAGGACGGGCCGGTGATCGCAGTTACTAGTGGAGTACCCGCGCACGCCCACGTCAAGCCTGGGTTTCGGCGGGAGCGGCCGCACCGTTGCAAACTGAAACACGTTCTAATAACGTGCTGGGGGTGAGATACGGGATCGTGCTGTTCACCAGCGACCGGGGAATCTGCCCGGCGGCCGCCGCACAGGCAGCCGAAGAGGCCGGATTCGCCACCTTCTACGTGCCCGAACACACCCACATCCCGGTGCGGCGGACGGCTCCGCACCCGCGCACCGGCGACGCTTCGCTGCCGGACGACCGCTATCTGCGCACGTTGGACCCGTGGGTCGCGCTGGCCAGCGCGGTGCCGGTCACTTCCACCATCCGGCTGGCGACGGCGGTGGCGCTGCCGGTGGAGAGCGATCCGATCACGCTCGCCAAGACGATCGCGACGCTCGACCATCTTTCCGGCGGCCGGGTGACGCTCGGAGTCGGTTTCGGGTGGAACACCGACGAGCTCGCAGACCACGGTGTTCCGGGCAACCGGCGGCGTACCGCGCTGCGGGAGTATCTCGAGGCGATGCGGGCGTTGTGGACCGAGGACGAGGCCAGCTACGCGGGGGAGTTCGTGGAGTTCGGGCCCAGCTGGGCTTGGCCCAAGCCGGTGCAGGAGAAGGTCCCGGTGCTGGTGGGGGCGGGCGGGACGGAGCGGACGTTCCGGTGGATCGCGCGCAACGGCGACGGGTGGATGACCACGCCGGGGGAGGGTTCGGTCGAGGAGATCGCCGGGAAGGTCGGGCGGTTGCGGGAGTTGTGGGCGGAGGAAGGACGGCGGGGGCAGCCGGAAGTGGTGGCGCTGGGGCCCCGGCCGGATCCGGAGGGGTTGGCCCGGCTGGCGGAGGCCGGGGTCACCGAGGTGGTGTTCGGGCTGCCGGACCGGGACGCGGCGGGAGTGGAGGCTTGGCTGGACCGGCTGGCCGGAAAGCTGGGACAGGTCGCGTCGACCTGACCGGCGGCCTGACCGGCGGCGCGATTCGGGCGGTGGTCCGTGAAGGGCCCCTTGAGGGAATCCAGGCGGATTCGAGGGGTCGTCGCAACACAGGCTGGATTAGCTGGTTTCGGTGAGGAGTGTAGCGAGGCGTTCGGCTGGGGTGTCCCAGCCGAGCGTTTTGCGTGGGCGGCAGTTGAGCTCTGCGGCGACGGCGGCGAGGTGTTCGGGGCTGTGGAGGGAGAGGTCGGTGCCTTTGGGGAAGTACTGGCGCAGCAGGCCGTTGGTGTTTTCGTTGCTGCCGCGTTGCCAGGGGCTGTGGGGGTCGCAGAAGTAGACGGGGATGCCGGTGGCGATGGTGAATTCGCGGTGGCGGCCCATTTCCGAGCCTTGGTCCCAGGTCAGGGACCGTGTCAGGTGGTCGGGCAGGGTGTGCATGGCGGTGACGAGGGCGTCGCGGACGGCGTCGGCGGCGCGGCCGTGGGGCAGGGGGACCAGGAGCGTGTAGCGGGTGGCGCGTTCGACCAGGGTGGCGATGGCGGAGGCTCCGTCCTTGCCGATGATCAGGTCGCCTTCCCAGTGGCCGGGGAGGGCGCGGTCGGCGGCTTCGGCGGGGCGTTCGCTGATCATGACCATGGGTTCGGCGAAGCGGGGCCGGCGGGCTTCGCCGGTGCGGCGGGGTTTGCGCACGGCGCGGCCGGTGCGCAGCGCGCGGTGCAGTTCGCGGCGCAGTTCGCCGCGGCCTTGGACGTAGAGGGCCTGGTAGACGGTTTCGGGGGTCACGTGCAGCTCCGGGCGGTCGGGGTGGTCGCGGCGCAGCCGCTGGCTGATCTGCTCCGGGCTGAACTTCTTGCGCAGCATGCCCTGCACGAGGTCGCGCAGCTCGGGACAGGCCGCGATCTTGCCGGTCTTGGGCCGTTTGCGGCGCGCGTCGGCGCGGGCCTGGGCGGCGTAGGGCCGGTAGCCGCGGCTGCCGGGACGGGCGTTGCGGGCCAGTTCGCGGCTGATCGTGGCGGGATCGCGGCCCAGTTCCCGGGCGATCGCGCGGACCCCGGCCCCTGCCCGGCGCAGGTCGGCGATCGCCAGCCGTTCCTGCTGCGTCAGGAACCGCGACTGCGCCTCGGGGCGGGCATCGGCGACGGGGGCCGGACGCGAGGGCGGGGCCGGCGACCGCACGGCCGTCCGCCCCGCCCGGCTCGGCCGCCCGTGCCGCCACCGGTGCCCGGTCCGCCGGTCGACCCCGACAACCCGGCACGCCTCGACCGTTCCCACGCCTTCCGCCACAAGATCAAAATACCGGCGGCGTTCCGCCGCCAACCTCCCCCGACCCCGCGACGCTGCAACCTCCCGGACCCCCGCCACGGCAACCCCTCAACAACTCAGGCGTTGCAACCACCACTAGAACCCAAGCCAAGTCCCTCAAGGGGCCCTTCACGGACCACCGGCGGAGGGGCGGGAGCTTTAGCGCCGGTTGGAGAGTTCTGCTTGGTGAGTGCCCGAAAAGGCCCTGAACGGGTGAACTCCCGGGTCGCGCGTCATTCCCGCGGCGGCTTGCCCTCTCTGTTGTCGTGGCGGTGACCGGCCGGCACGCCCCCCGACCGGCCGGTCACCGCTTCGCTCGTCCACGGCGGCGAGGCGATTGGCGGCGGGCGGCGCGGGCGGCGAGACTGGGCCCGTGCGCATTCCCCTTCCCCGGACCGAGACGTGACTCCCGAGCTGGCCGAGCTGGCCGCCGCCCACGGAGTCGCCACCCGTTACGAAAACGCTGATCAGGTCGAGGTGACCGTCGATGCCGACGTCGTCGTCGCGGTCTTGGCGCAGCTCGACGTCGACGCGTCCAGTGCCGAGGCCGTCCAGCGGGCGTTGACCGCGGTGCGCGAGGCCCGGGCCGCGCGGAAGCTGCCGCCGACGCTCGTTGTCCGCGGCGGGCAATCCCGTGAACTGGGCATCGCGGCGACGGTCGAACTCGAGGACGGCACGACTCGCGAGGTCGGGTCGGTGCTCCCGGCGGATCTGCCGCTCGGCTGGCACGAGGTGGTGACCGCGGAGCAGCGCGTGCCGCTCGCTGTCGTCCCGGACCGGCTGCCCGAGGTGCCTCCCGCCTGGGGCTGGATGCTCCAGCTGTACGCGTTGCATTCCGGGCAGTCGTGGGGGATGGGCGATTTCGGAGACCTCGCCACCATGGCCGAGCGGTCGGCGAAGGAGCTCCAGGCGGGCGTGCTGCTCGTCAACCCGGTGCAGGCGATCAGCCCGGCGCATCCGGTCGAGCGGTCGCCGTACTCGCCGTCCAGCCGGCGCTATGCGAATCCGCTGTACTTGCGAGTCGCCGATACCGAAGCGTTCGCCTGCGCGAGCGAAGAGGTCCAGCGGAAAGTGCTGGCGCTGGCACCGGAACCGACCGGCGAGCTGATCGACTACGACGCAGTGTGGACCGCCAAGTGCGCGGCGCTGGAGCTGCTGCGCCGGCATCATCCGCGTCCGGTCGAGCTGGATGACGACCTTCGCGACTTCGCCGCGTTCGGCGCGCTCGCCGAGGTGCACGGCAGCGACTGGCGCGAGTGGCCCGCGCCGCTGCGCGACCCGGCGAGTGCGGAAGTCGCTGCGGCGCGCGAAGAACTCGCTGAGCGGATCGAGTTCCACGGCTGGCTGCAGCAGCTGTGCCACGAGCAGCTCGACCGCGTCCGCCGGATCGCGCGGGAAGCGGGAATGCCGGTCGGGGTGGTGCACGACCTGCCGGTCGGGGTGCATCCGGGCGGGGCGGACACCTGGGCACAGCGGGAGGTCTTCGCCGCGCGGGTGCGCGTCGGGGCGCCGCCGGACGCGTTCAACCAGCAAGGCCAGGACTGGAATCTCCCGCCCTGGCGGCCGGATCGGCTGGCCGAGGCTGGCTACGCGCCGTTCCGCGACGTCGTGCGCGGAGTGCTGCGGCACGCCGACGGCATCCGGGTGGACCACGTCGCCGGGATGTGGCGGCTGTGGTGGATCCCGCCGGGCGAGCCTGCCGGCCGCGGCACGTACGTGCATTACGACGCCGAAGCGATGCTCGGCGTGCTCGCGCTGGAGGCGCATCGGGCGGGCGCGGTCGTGGTCGGCGAAGACCTCGGCACCGTCGAGGACGTCGTCACCGAGACGATGCACGAACGCGGGCTGCTCAGCTCCGCGGTGCTGTGGTTCCAGCGCGACTGGGAGGCGCCCGGCAAGCCGTTCGTGCGCCCGGACCGCTGGGATCCGGACGCGATGGCCAGCATCTCCACCCACGACCTGCCGACCGTGACCGGCTGGCTCGACGCCGAGCACGTGCGGGTCCGCGCCCGGCTCGGGCTGCTGGGCCGTCCGGTGCGGGAGGAGTACGCCGAGGCGGCCGAAGATCGATCGGCACTGCTCGAAATGGTTGCCAGCGAAGGAATTCCGGACGACGACTTGGTGGTCGCGCTGCACGCGCTGCTCGCCTCGGCGGCGTCCCGGCTGGTGCTCACCGCACCCGCGGACGTGGTCGGCGAACGGCGCCAGCCGAACCTGCCGGGCACCGTGGACGAGTACCCTAACTGGCGCATCCCGCTGCCCGTCACCGTCGACGGGTTCTTCGCCGACCCGCGGGTGCGGGCGGCGGTCGCCCCGCTGGCGGCGGCGCGGCCGCTGCGCTGACCGCGGCGGCGCGAAAACCCTGTCCGGACACCGAAACCGAAGCCCGAGGAGAGCCCCGTGCGGCCCTGGCCCGGAAAGCCCTACCCGCTTGGCGCGACCTACGACGGCGTGGGGACCAACTTCGCGCTGTTCTCCGAGGTCGCCGAGCACGTCGACCTGTGCCTGTTCGACGACGAGGGCAACGAAACCCGCGCGCGGCTGGAGGAAGTCGACGGATTCGTCCATCACGGCTATCTGCTCGGCGTCGGCCCGGGGCAGCGGTACGGCTTCCGCGTGCACGGCCCGTACGACCCCGGACGCGGCCAGCGCTGCAACCCCAGCAAGCTGCTGATCGACCCGTACGCCAAGGCGCTCTCGCGGGGCGTCGACTGGTCCGAGGCGCTGTTCAGCTACCGCTTCGACGACCCGGAGCAGCGCAACGACGAGGATTCGGCCGGGCACGTCCCGTACTCGCTGGTGGTGAGCCCGTTCTTCGACTGGGGCAACGACCGCGCGCCGCGCACGCCGTATCACGAAACGGTGATCTACGAGACGCACGTGCGCGGCATGACGATGACGCATCCGTTCGTCCCGGAGCGGCTGCGCGGCACGTACGCCGGGCTCGCGCACCCGGCGGTCGTGGAGCACCTGAAGAAACTCGGCGTCACCGCGGTCGAGCTGATGCCGGTGCACCAGTTCGTCACCGACCACGGACTGGACGAAAAGGGCCTGCGGAACTACTGGGGCTACAACACGATCGGGTACTTCGCGCCGCACGACGGGTACGCCGCGATGCAGGGCCAGGGCGGGCAGGTGCAGGAGTTCAAGGGCATGGTCCGCGCCCTGCACGAGGCCGGCATCGAGGTGATCCTCGACGTCGTCTACAACCACACCGCCGAGGGCAACCACCTCGGCCCGACGCTGTCCATGCGCGGCATCGACAACGAGGCGTACTACCGCCTGGTCGAGGACGATCCGCAGTACTACATGGACTACACCGGCACCGGCAACTCGCTCAACGTCCGCAGTCCGCACACGCTGCAGCTGATCATGGATTCCCTGCGGTACTGGGTGACCGAGATGCATGTCGACGGTTTCCGGTTCGACCTGGCCTCGGCGCTGGCCCGCGAGTTCTACGACGTGGACCGGCTGTCCACCTTCTTCGACCTGGTGCAGCAGGACCCGATCGTCAGCCAGGTCAAGCTGATCGCCGAGCCGTGGGACGTCGGGCCGGGCGGCTACCAGGTCGGCAACTTCCCGCCGTTGTGGACCGAGTGGAACGGCCAGTACCGCGACACGGTGCGCGACTTCTGGCGCGGCGAACCGTCCACTCTGGGCGAGTTCGCGTCGCGCATCACCGGCTCGTCGGACCTGTACCAGGACGACGGCCGCCGGCCGTTCGCCTCGATCAACTTCGTCACCGCGCACGACGGCTTCACCCTCACCGATCTGGTTTCCTACAACGAAAAGCACAACGAAGCCAACGGCGAGGACAACCGCGACGGCGCGGACGACAACCGGTCGTGGAACTGCGGCGTCGAAGGCCCCGCCGACGACGCCGAGGTCCTCGCGCTGCGCGCCCGTCAGCGACGGAATCTGCTGGCCACCCTGCTGCTGTCGCAAGGCGTGCCGATGTTGTTGCACGGCGACGAGCTCGGCCGCACCCAGCAGGGCAACAACAACGCCTACTGCCAGGACACCGAACTGTCCTGGATGGACTGGGAACTCGCCACCGAGAACGCCGGCCTGGTCGAGTTCACCGCCGCGCTGACCGCGTTCCGCAAGGCGCACCCGGTGTTCCGGCGGCGGCGGTTCTTCCAGGGCAAGCCGGTGGGCAAGGGGGAGGAGCTGGGCGACATCGCCTGGTTCACCCCGGCCGGCGAGGTGATGACCGAGCAGAACTGGGACGACGCGTTCGGCAAGTCGGTGGTGATCTTCCTGAACGGGGAAGGGATCCCGGACCTCGACCCGCGCGGCATGCCGGTGGAGGACGATTCGTTCCTGCTCGCCTTCAACGCGCACTGGGAGGACATCGCGATGACCTTGCCCGGCAACGGCTACGGTCGCGAATGGACAGTCGTGGTGGACACCGCGACCGGCAGCGTCGCGCCGGACGATGCCGAACCGGTCGAGGGCGGCGGCAAGTTCACCCTGGCCGCGCGATCGCTTGTAGTCCTGCAGCGCACCGCCAAGGAGGACGCGTGAGCACGCCGTCCTCGACGTACCGGGTGCAGCTGCGACCGGAGTTCGGGTTCGCCGAAGCCGCGGAGATCGTCGACTACTTGCGCGAGCTGGGCGCCGGTGCGCTGTACGGCTCGCCGATGCTTGACGCGACTCCCGGGTCCACGCACGGTTACGACGTCACCGACCCCACCCGGGCGCGGCCGGAGCTGGGCGGCGAACAAGCGCGGAAAACCCTGGCGGCGCGGCTGAAAGAAGCCGGGCTCGGCTTCGTGGTGGACATCGTGCCGAACCACATGTCCGTCGAGGTGGCGAAGGCGAACGCGTGGTGGTGGGACGTGCTGCGCCACGGCCGGGAATCGGCGTACGCGCCGTTCTTCGACATCGACTGGAGCCGCGGCCGCCTCCTGCTGCCGGTGCTCGGCGGCGACGACGACCCGCTGTCGGTCGAAGGGGACGAACTCGTCTATTACGAGCACCGGTTCCCGATCGCGCCGGGCACCGGCGAAGGCACGCCGCAGGAGGTGCACGCGCGCCAGCATTACGAGCTGGTCGGCTGGCGGCGCGGCAACCAGGAGCTCAACTACCGGCGGTTCTTCGACATCACGAACCTGGCCGCGGTCGCCGTGGAGCGGCCGGAGGTGTTCGCCGAAACGCACGGCGAGCTGCTGCGCTGGGTGTCCGAAGGCGACGTCACCGGCCTGCGGGTGGATCATCCGGACGGGCTCGCCGACCCGGGCGGCTACTTCCGGCGGCTCCGCGCGGGCGCGCCGGGGGCGTGGCTGGTGGCCGAGAAGATCCTGCACCCGGGCGAGGCGCTGCCGCAGAGCTGGCCGGTCGACGGGACCACCGGGTACGACGCGCTGCGCGAGATCACGGGCGTGTTCGTCGACCCGGCGGCCGCTGCGGTCTTCACCCGGCTCGCCGCCGAACAGGGCGTGCGCACTGACTACCACGCGGTGGAAGAACGAGCGCGGCGGCTGGTGACCGACGGCATCCTGGTGGCCGAGGTGCGCCGGATCGCCGCGCTGCTGCCCGGCGTGGACGCCGACGCGGCGCGAGCGGCGGTCGCCGAGGCGATGATCGCGTTCCCGGTTTACCGCTCGTACCTGCCAGAAGGCGCGCAGCACTGGGCCACCGCGATCGGCCAGGCGCGCAAGCGGCGGCCGGAGCTGGCCCCGGCCCTCGACGCGCTGGACAGCCAGGTCCGCGGCGCGCCGGACGGCGAACTGGCGACCCGGATCCAGCAGACGTCCGGCATGGTCGTCGCGAAGGGCACCGAGGACACCACGTTCTACCGGTTCACCCGGTTCGCGGCGCTCAACGAGGTCGGCGGCAACCCGGACCGGTTCGGCTTGAGCACGCCGGAATTCCACTCGCTGGCAGCCGGCCGCGCCGCCGCCGCGCCGGCCACGATGACCACGTTGACCACGCACGACACGAAACGGTCCGAGGACACCCGGGCGCGGATGGTCGCGCTGTCGGAGGTGCCGGAGGAGTTCGCCGCCGCGGTGCGCCGGTGGTCCGCGGTGCGCGGGATCGACGAACCGGCGCTGAATCTCCTCGCCTGGCAAACGCTGGTCGGCGCGTGGCCGATCTCGCCGGAGCGGCTGCGGGACTATCTCGACAAGGCCGCGAAGGAAGCGAAACTCCGCACGTCCTGGACCGACCACGACGAGGAGTTCGAGCGCGCCGTCGCGGCGTGGCCGGACGAGGTGCTCGGCGACGCCGCGCTGGCCGCGGACGTCGAGGGGTTCGTCGCGCGGGTCCGCGGCGCGGGCTGGGCGAACTCGCTGGGGCAGAAACTGGTGCAGCTGGCCGGTCCCGGCGTCCCGGACGTGTACCAGGGCACCGAGCTGTGGGACTACTCGCTGGTCGACCCGGACAACCGGCGAGCCGTCGACTACCGCGCCCGCCGCTCGTTGCTGGAGCGGGTCCAAGCCGGGGAGCTGCCGGAAATCGACGAGACCGGCGCGGCGAAGCTGCTGGTCGTGCACCGGGCGTTGACGCTGCGCCGAGACCGGCCGGAACTGTTCGCCGGGTACCGCCCGCTGCAAGCCGAAGGCGTTGCGGCAGAACACCTGCTGGCCTTCGAACGCGGCTGCGGGCTGACCGTCGCGGTCACCCGGCTCCCGCTCGGCTTGGAACGGGCGGGCGGTTGGCGGGACACCGTCCTGCCGTTGCGCGCCGGCGAATGGACCGACGTGCTGACCGGCCGCGCGGTCGGGGACGCACCGCGAGCGGCCGCGCTGTTCGACCACTACCCAGTCGCGCTTCTGGTGCGGGAGGACTCCTGATGTTCAGCGTGTGGGCTCCGGCGGCGGACCGCGTGCGCGTCCGGGTCGACGGGACCGACCACGAGATGACCGCCGGGGCCGCGGGCTGGTGGCGGGCCGACGTCACCGGCACTGACTACGCTTTCCTGCTCGGCGACGACGACACGCCCTTGCCGGACCCGCGTTCGCTGCGCCAGCCGCACGGCGTGCACGAGGCGTCCCGGGTGTACGACCACGCGGCGTTCGGCTGGACCGATGAGCGCTGGACCGGTCGGCAGCTCGCCGGCGGCGTGGTCTACGAACTGCACGTCGGCACCTTCACCGAGGGCGGCACGTTCGACGCCGCGATCGAGCGGCTCGACCACCTCGCCGACCTGGGCGTCACCCACGTCGAGCTGCTGCCGGTGAACTCCTTCGACGGCGTCGCGGGCTGGGGCTACGACGGCGTGCTCTGGGGTGCCGTGCACGAGCCGTACGGCGGGCCGGACGGTCTCAAACGGCTGGTCGACGCCTGCCACGCGCGCGGGCTCGCGGTGCTGCTGGACGTCGTCTACAACCACCTCGGCCCGTCCGGCGCCTACCTCGACCGGTTCGGCCCGTACTTCGCCGGCGACACCGACTGGGGCGCCGGCCTCAACCTCGACGGGCCCGGTTCGGACGAAGTCCGCCGCTACGTCGTGGACAACGCGCTCGGCTGGCTGCGCGACTTCCGGCTGGACGGCCTGCGGCTCGACGCGGTGCACGCGCTGGTCGACAAACGCGCCGTGCACCTGCTGGAAGAGCTCGCCGCCGAGGTCGCCGCGCTGTCCGCCGCGGAGAACCGGCCGCTGACTCTGATCGCCGAATCCGACCAGAACGACCCGAAGCTCGTCACGACCCGGGACGCGGGCGGCTACGGCCTGCACGCGCAGTGGTCGGACGACCTGCACCACGCGCTGCACGTCCGGCTCACCGGCGAAACCACCGGCTACTACACCGATTTCGCCGAGCCCGGCGCGCTCGCCAAGACCCTGCGGGAGGCGTTCTTCCACGCCGGCACGTGGTCGTCGTTCCGTTCCCGGACGCACGGCCGCCCGCTGGACCGGCGGGTCACGCCCGGCGACCGGTTCCTGGCCTACCTGCAGGACCACGACCAGATCGGCAACCGCGCGACCGGCGACCGGTTGTCTGCCACGGTGTCGCCGGGGCTGCTGGCCTGCGGTGCCGCGGTGGTGTTCTGCTCCCCGTTCACCCCGATGGTGTTCATGGGGGAGGAGTGGGCGGCGGGAACGCCGTGGCAGTTCTTCGCGTCGTTCCCGGACCCGGCGCTGGCCGATGCGGTGCGCACCGGCCGCCGCCGCGAATTCGCCCGGCACGGCTGGGGCGAGACCGACGTCCCGGACCCGATGGACCCGGCGACCGTCGCCCGGTCCCGGCTCGACTGGACCGAGCCCGCGCAGCCGGGGCACCGGGAGATCCTGGACCTGTACCGGACGCTCATCCGGCTCCGGCGGTCCCGTCCGGAGCTGACCGATCCACGGCTGGACCGGGTCGTCGTGGACTCCGCTCCGGACGACTCGTGGCTCGTCCTGCACCGCGGCGGACTGCGCCTCGCGTGCAACTTCGGCGCGGCCGAGGTCGAGGTGCCGCTGGAGGGGGAGCCGGCGCAGGTGCTGGCGTCGTGGGGGAAGCCGGTGGCCGGGGAAGGCGCGGTGGTGCTGCCGTCGGAGTCGTTCGCGCTGGTCGAGGTGCGCTGAGCCGGGGTCTAGGCGGTCTTCTCCCACACCGACACGTGCGAGCCGCTGTCCGCGGTGAACTCCGTCCGGTCCCACCCCGCCCACCGGTGCTTCCGCCGCATTCCCGCGATCCGCGCCATCAGGTCCAGCTCGGCCGGCCAGACGTAGCGGAACGGGATCCGCCGGAACCGCCCGGTGCCGTCCGCCGAGACTGTGACGTGGTTCGACGTGAACTGCTGCGCGACAACGTCGTACTGGTCGAACCCGACATAACCGTCCGCCATCGCGAACGGGACCGTGTCCTGCCCGGGCGGCAGCCGGCGCAAGTCCGGCACGCCGACCTCCACCAGGAACAACCCGCCGGTCCGCAGGTGCGCCGCCGCGGTGCGGAAGACGTCGACCTGGCCGTCCTGCGCGGTCACGTTGCTGATCGTGTTGAACACCAGGTAGGCCAGCGAGAATTCGCCGGGCACCCGCGCCGTGGCGATGTCGCCGATGGTCACCTCGACCGCGGCGCCGCCGGGTTTGCCCGCGATGCGCGCCGCCATCGCCTGGCTCAGCTCGATGCCGTGCACCGGCACGCCGCGGGCCGCCAACGGCGCGGCGATCCGGCCGGTGCCGACTGCGAGTTCGAGGGCCGCGCCGCCGTCGGCCAGCTCTTCCAGGACGTCCACCGCCGGGGTCACGACTTCGGGCGCGTTCGCGCCGCCGGGCGCGTCGTACCGGGCGGCGACGCTCTCGGGGAACCATCCGTCAGCGGGATCGTCGTCGATCATCGCCGGCGACGGTAAACCGGCGACGCCCGGCGAGTCACCCGAATTTCGAGCGGTGCCGGCCGGGCATCGCCGCCGGTGCCGAGCCCGCCTGGTCGCGCGGCTCGTCCGGCGCGAGCGCAGCCGGACCTGTCCTCCTCCGCTGACACCGAATGCCCGGAAAGCCGGGGCGCGCCCGGCCCGGCCCCGGATCCGGGAACCGCCCCGCCGGACGTCCGCCCAGGTCGTCGCGGGTCGGCCGGAGCCCGGGCCGCCGAAGTTCAGCCAAGCGCCGGAGCACTCGGCGGCCCGGGTTTGAAAAGATCGGCCCATGGCACAGCGACCCGCAACCGACAGCCAGGTCCTCGCCGGACGGCCGTTCCCGCTCGGCGCCCACCCGGAGGGCGGCGGAGTCCGGTTCGCGGTGACCTCCGCGGTCGCCGACGCCGTGGAGGTGTGCCTCGTCGGCGACGACGGCGCCGAGCGGCGGATCGAGCTGACCGAACGCACGTTCGGCGTCTGGCACGGCCTCGTCCCGGGCGTCTCGGTCGGACAGCGCTACGGCTACCGCGTGCACGGGCCGTACGAACCCGGCCGCGGCCTCCGCTGCAACCCGGCGAAGCTGCTGGTCGACCCGTACGCGCGCCGGATCAGCGGCAGGCTCACCAGCCTGCACGCCGCGCAAGGGTTCACCGGCGACCCGGAACGCGGTCCGACCTCCACCGTGGACTCGCTGGGCAGCGTCCCGCTTTCGGTGGTCACGTCGCCGGGCGGGCCGGACACCGGGATCAAGCCGGAGGTGCCGTTCGAGGAGTCGGTGGTCTACGAACTGCACGTCAAGGGGTTCACCCAGCAGCATCCGTTCATCCCGGAGCCGCTGCGCGGCACGTACCTCGGCCTCGCGCACCCGGTCGCGATCGAGCACCTGACCCGGCTCGGCGTCACCACCGTCGAGCTGCTGCCGGTCCACGCGTTCGCCGACGAGCCCGCGCTGATCCGCTCGGGCCGCCACAATTACTGGGGCTACTCGCCGCTCGGCTACTTCGCTCCGCACACCGGGTACGCGAGCGAGCCGGGCAGGGAGGTCGAAGAGTTCCGCACGATGGTGGCGGCACTGCACGGGGCGGGCATCGAAGTGATTCTCGACGTCGTGTTCAACCACACCTGCGAGGGAGGCCCGGACGGTCCGACGCTGTCGCTGCGCGGTCTCGACGCCCCGGCGTACTACCTGCACACCCGGCGCGGGCACATGGCCGACCTCACCGGCTGCGGCAACACCCTCGACGCCGGTTCGCCGACGGTGGTCCGGCTGGTCACCGACTCGCTGCGGTACTGGACCCAGGAGATGGGCGTCGACGGTTTCCGGTTCGACCTGGCCAGCACGCTCGGCCGCCCGCGCGGCGGGATGTTCGACCGCGAGTCGACCATGCTCACCGCGATCACCACCGACCCGGTGCTCTCGCGCTGCAAGCTGATCGCCGAACCGTGGGACGCGACCGGCGAGGGCTACCGGGTCGGCGATTTCGGCCCGCAGTGGGCCGAATGGAACGGCCGCTACCGCGACACCGTCCGGGATTTCTGGCGCGGCGCGACCGGCGTGCGCGACCTCGCTTACCGGCTGTCCGGATCGTCCGACCTGTACGACCACAACCTGCGCCGGCCTTGGCAGTCGATCAACTTCGTCACCGCGCACGACGGCTTCACACTGCGGGATCTGGTGTCCTACAACGAAAAGCACAATGAGGCCAACGGCGAGGACAACCGCGACGGGACGAACGACAACCGTGCCTGGAACCACGGCGAAGAAGGCGAGACCGACGACGCGGCGATCCTCGCGCTGCGCACCCGCCAAGCCCGCAACTTGTTCGCGACGCTCCTGCTGTCCACTGGAACGCCGATGCTCACCGCGGGCGACGAAATGTGGCGGACTCAGCACGGCAACAACAACGCGTACTGTCTGGACGACGAAACCTCGTGGGTCGACTGGAGCCCGACCGAACTGTCCGAGCCGATGCTCGCGTTCGCGCGCCGGGTGGTCCGGCTGCGCGCGCACAGCCCGGCGCTGCGCCAGCCGGAGTTCTTCGAGGGGCGCACGACGGTGACCGGAAAACCCGATCTGACCTGGTTTCGTCCGGACGGCGAAGAGTTCGACGAGGTCGACTGGTTCGCCGAGGACCGGCGCACGCTGTGCATGTGGATCGACGGGTCGAACAGCCAGGCCCGCAACCGGGAGGGCGCGCTCGTCACCGATCATTCCTGGCTGCTCGTGCTGCACGCGGGCGCGGAACCGGCCGAGATCGTGCTGCCCGGGCCGGAGTACGGCGAGACGTTCAAGCCCACGCTGGACACCAGCACCGCGGACGGCAGCCCGGCGCATCCCGGCGTGCTGGAGCCGAAAGCGCGGCTCACCGTCGAAGGGCGCTCGCTGTTGCTGCTGCGCGCACCGCGCGACACGGTCGAGATTCCGCAGCTGTGACGGTTCGCCCGCTTGTCCGTGATGGGTCCTTGAGGGACTTCGATTCCGTCGAGGGGCTCTTCGCGGACTCGCGGGAGTCGGGAGTGCGCGCCGGGAAAGCGTTGGCTCGGCAGCGCCGATACTCGCGAGTAATCACCGGAACGGGCGGGCGAATGTGAACGCAATTCTGCGCGCGTGTTACCGGGCGGGTACCGGAATGCGGATTTCGGACGGGGAGAGAGCGTCGGGTTCGCCCGTCCGGGTGGCGGGCAACGCAGAAAAAGGCCCCGCTGTCAACGGCTTTGGCGTAATCAGGCACACTGTCCGTACTCGCGGCAGCGCAGTCCGACCACACTCCCATCCACGGTGAAAAAGGGGCATTGCCATGACTGGCCGGCTCGGGATCGATGACGTCGCACCTATTGTCAGCTGCGGCCGATATCCGGCCAAAGCCGTTGCGGGCGAACATTTCCCGATCACCGCGACGGTCTGGCGGGAAGGCCACGACGCGGTCGCCGCGACGGTCGCCTGGCGCGGTCCGGGCGACCGGGCCGCGCGGCAGACCCGGATGGCGGAGCAGGGCAGCGGGCTGGACAAGTTCGGCGCGGTGATCGTGCCGGACGCCGAAGGCATGTGGACCTACCGGGTGGACGCGTGGAGCGATCCGTGGGCCACCTGGGAGCACGCGGTCGAGGTGAAGATCGCGGCCGGGCAAGGGCCTGGCGACCTGGCCAACGACCTGGAGAACGGCGCACTGCTGCTGGACCGGGTCTCCCGCCGCCCGGAGCGCCGGGCCGAGCGCGCGCTGCTCGCCGGCGCCGCGGCCGCGCTGCGCGACGACGAGCAGGACCTCGCCGAGCGCGTCGGGCCCGCGCTCTCGCCGGAAGTCCGCCAGGTCATGCACGAGCACCCGGTGCGCGAACTGATCACCAAGGGACGCACGCTCAAGCTGTGGGTGGACCGCAAACGCGCCGCTTTCGGGTCCTGGTACGAGTTCTTCCCCCGTTCCACCGGGGGCGTGGACGCATACGGCAACGCGGTGCACGGCACCTTCCGCACCGCCGAGCGCGAGCTGGACCGGGTCGCCGGCATGGGCTTCGACGTCGTCTACCTGCCGCCGATCCACCCGATCGGCCGGGTGAACCGCAAGGGCCCCAACAACACTCTCGCCGCGACGGCGGACGACGTCGGCTCGCCGTGGGCGATCGGCGCGGACGAGGGCGGGCACGACGAGATCCACCCGCGGCTGGGCACCTTCGAGGACTTCGACGCGTTCACCGCGCGGGCGCACGAACTGGGCCTGGAGGTCGCGCTCGACCTCGCGCTGCAGGCCGCGCCGGACCACCCGTGGGTGCTCAAGTACCCGGAGTTCTTCACCACCCGCCCGGACGGCAGCATCGCCTACGCGGAGAACCCGCCGAAGAAGTACCAGGACATCTACCCGATCAACTTCGACAACGACCCGCGCGGCATCTACGACGAGGTGCTCCGCGTCGTGCTGCGCTGGGTGTCGCACGGGGTGCGCATCTTCCGGGTGGACAACCCGCACACCAAGCCGCCGGACTTCTGGGCCTGGCTGATCCAGTCGGTCAAGGACGCGCACCCGGACGTGCTCTTCCTCGCCGAGGCGTTCACCCGCCCGGCCCGCCTGTGGGGGCTGGCCAAGCTCGGCTTCACGCAGAGTTACACCTACTTCACCTGGCGCACCACCAAGGAAGAACTCACCGAGTTCGGCTCCGACCTGGTCCAACACTGGGACCACGGCCGGCCGAACCTGTTCGTGAACACTCCGGACATCCTGCACGAATCGCTGCAGCACGGCGGTCCAGGCATGTTCGCGCTGCGCGCCGCGCTGGCCGCGACCATGTCGCCGACCTGGGGCGTGTACTCCGGCTACGAGCTGTTCGAGTCCGAGCCGGTGCGCCCGGGCAGCGAGGAATACCTCGACTCGGAGAAGTACCAGCTGCGCCCGCGCGATTTCGCCGCCGCGCTGGCCGAAGGCCGGTCCCTGGAGCCGTGGCTGACCCGGCTCAACGCCGTCCGGCGCGCCCACCCGGCGCTGCAGGGCATGCGCTCGCTGCGCTTCCACCACGTCGACAGCGACGCGCTGATCGCCTACTCCAAACAGGACCCGGCAACCGGCGACACCGTGCTCACCGTGGTCAACCTCGACCCGCGAGCAGGGCACGAGGGCACGCTCTGGCTCGACTTGCCCGCACTGGGCTTCGACTGGTCCGAACGGCTGATCGCGCACGACGAGGTCACCGGCGAGACCTGGGACTGGGGCCAGGCGAACTTCGTCCGGCTCGAGCCCTGGCGGGCGTGCGCGCACATCGTCTCGCTGCGCCGCCGGCTTGCGGCCTGACTAAACCTCTTCGAAAGTGGCTATCCCAGTGTCGACCGGGGTAGCCACTCTTAAGCACGCACTGACGACAAGGTGGAATGGATGGACGAGGAGAGCCGGCCCAGCGCTGCGGCGGGCCTGGAGGGAGTGCCGCACACCGGTGAGGCGGTCACCGCCGAAGGTCTGCTGGTCGAGCCGCAGGCGGGCGACTTCGAGCACGCGCATGCCGCGCCGAAGGACCCGGAGTGGTTCAAGAGCGCGGTGTTCTACGAGGTCCTGGTGCGCGCGTTCGCCGATTCGAACGGCGACGGCACCGGCGACCTGCGCGGGCTGGCCGGCAAGCTGGACTACCTCGAATGGCTCGGGGTGGACTGCCTGTGGCTGCCGCCGTTCTACGCGTCGCCGCTGCGCGACGGCGGGTACGACATCAGCGACTTCCGTGCCGTGCTGCCGGAATTCGGCAGCGTCGAGGACTTCGTCTACCTGCTCGACGAGGCGCACCAGCGCGGCATCCGGGTGATCACCGACCTGGTCCTGAACCACACCTCGGAGGCGCATCCGTGGTTCCAGCAGTCGCGCACCGATCCCGAAGGCCCCTACGGCGACTACTACGTGTGGAGCGACGACGATTCCCGTTACGCCGACGCGCGGATCATCTTCGTGGACACCGAAACCTCGAACTGGACCTACGACCCGGTGCGCGGCCAGTTCTACTGGCACCGGTTCTTCTCCCACCAGCCGGACCTGAACTACGAGAACCCGGCCGTGCAGGACGCGATGGTCGACGTGCTGCGGTTCTGGCTGGACATCGGCATCGACGGGTTCCGCCTGGACGCCGTGCCCTACCTGTTCGAGGAAGAGGGCACCAACTGCGAGAACCTTTCGCGCACGCACGATTTCCTCAAGCGCTGCCGGAAGGTCGTGGACGACGAGTACCCGGGCCGGATCCTGCTGGCCGAGGCGAACCAGTGGCCCTCGGACGTGGTGGAGTACTTCGGCGACGAGTCGATCGGCGGGGACGAATGCCACATGGCGTTCCATTTCCCGCTGATGCCGCGGATCTTCATGGCGGTGCGCCGCGAATCGCGGTTCCCGATCTCGGAGATCCTGCTGCAGACCCCGCAGATCCCGTCCGGCACGCAGTGGGGCATCTTCCTGCGCAACCACGACGAGCTGACGCTCGAGATGGTCAGCGACGAAGAACGCGACTACATGTACGCCGAGTACGCGAAAGATCCGCGGATGAAGGCGAACATCGGCATCCGCCGCCGGCTGGCTCCGCTGCTGGACAACGACCGCAACCAGCAGGAGCTGTTCACCGCGATGCTGCTGTCGCTGCCCGGATCGCCGGTGCTGTACTACGGCGACGAGATCGGCATGGGCGACAACATCTGGCTGGGCGACCGGGACGCGGTCCGCACGCCGATGCAGTGGACGCCGGACCGCAACGCCGGGTTCTCCGCCTGCGACCCGGGCCGGATCTACCTGCCGGTGATCATGGACCCGGTCTACGGCTACCAGGCGCTGAACGTCGAAGCGCAGCACGACAACGCGGCGTCGCTGCTGAACTGGACCCGCCGGATGATCGAAGTCCGCAAGCAGCACCGGGCCTTCGGCCGCGGCGACTTCACCGATCTCGGCGGCTCGAACCCGAGCGTGCTGGCCTTCCAGCGCCGGTGGCGGCGCCCGGACGGCCGCGAAGACGTCGTGGTCTGCGTGAACAACTTGTCCCGCTTCCCGCAGCCGGTGGAGCTGGACCTTTCCGCGCATCGCGGCGCGACACCGGTCGAGCTGACCGGCGGGGTGCGTTTCCCGGGCATCGGCGAGCTGCCGTACCTGCTCACTCTGCCCGGTCATGGGTTCTACTGGTTCCAGCTGCTCGAGCCGGAAGAATGAGGTGAGTCCGCTGTCCGATCACGGTTCCGCGCCCGAACTGCCCGGCCGGCTGGCCGCCGTGCTGCCCGGCTGGCTGCCCGGCCAGCGCTGGTTCGCTGGCAAGGACCGGCCGATCGACGCGGTCCGCCCGGCCGCCCTCACCGTGCTGGCCGGACCGGACCCGCTGCTGGTGCACGCGATCGTCGACGTCGTGCAAGGCGACCGCACCGAGGCGTATCAGCTGCTGATCGGCTGGCGGTCCAAGACGCCGGAGGTCGCGTCGGCGGCGCTGCTCGGCGACGGACTGTACGAGGCGAGCGGCGACGCGGACCTCACCGCCGGACTGCTGGACCGGATCGCGGCCGGTTCGACGGCCGGCTCGCTGAGTTTCGCGGCGGAGCCGGAAGCGACGCTGCAGGCCGGGCTGCGCGCGTGGCCGATCACCGCTGAGCAGAGCAACACGTCGCTGGTCTACGGCGGGCAGTACATCCTGAAGCTGTTCCGCAAGCTCAGCCCGGGCACCAACAAAGACCTGCTGCTGCACCGCGGGCTGCAGGCAGCGGGCTGCAAGCACGTCGCGCGGGTGGTCGGTTCGATCAGCGGTGAGCTGGACGGGCTCCCGGCCACGATGGGGATGCTGCAGGAATTCCTGCCGGACGCGGTCGACGGCTGGGCGATGGCCACTACGAGCGTGCGCGACCTGCTGGCCGACCCGGACCAGGCCCCGGGCGAGGCGGGCGGCGACTTCGCCGCCGAATCCGAACGCCTCGGCATCGCGGTCGCCGAGGTGCACGCCGACCTGGCCAGGGCGTTCGGCAGCGAGCCGGCGGGCGCAGACGAGCTGGACCGGATGGTGCGCGCGATGACCGATCGTCTCGACCTGGTCGCCGCGGCTGTCCCGGAGCTGGCCGCGTACGCGCCCGCGCTGCGCGACGCCTTCGAGGCAGTGCGCGCGCACGGGTCGCCGATGTCGCTGCAATACATCCACGGCGATCTGCACCTCGGCCAAGTGCTGCGTACCGTCAGCGGATGGCTGCTGCTGGACTTCGAAGGCGAGCCGGCCGTCCCGGTCGAACAGCGGCACGCGCCCAGTTCGCCGCTGCGCGACGTGGCGGGAATGCTTCGTTCGTTCGATTACGCGGCGCATCAGCGGCTCGTCGGACAGCACGCACCGCCGGAAGCGACCCGCCACGCGATGGAATGGGCGCGGCGCAACCGCGACGCGTTCTGCGCCGGATACGCCCGTGCCGGGGGACCGGTCGGCGACCCGCTGGCGCACGCGGAGCTGCTGCGTGCCTTCGAACTGGACAAAGCCGTGTATGAGGTCGCCTACGAGCACGCGAACCGGCCGGACTGGCTGGCCGTGCCGCTGGCGGCGATCGCCCGCAGCACCGACGGAAGCGAGTGACCGTGAACGCAGCACCTTCGGATCTGCCCTCGGCGGCCCCGTCCCCGCGCGACATCGACCGGCTGCTCGCCGGCGAGCACCACGACCCGCATTCGGTGCTCGGCGTGCACTCCGCCGACGGCGAGCTGGCGGTGCGCGCGTTGCGCCCGGGTGCGACCGCGGTGGCCGCGGTGGCCGGGGAACGCCGGTATCCGCTGGAACGGATCGCGGACGCGCTGTTCGCCGCGCCGCTGCCGGACCATCCGGGCGACTACCGGCTGGAGACGGTTTACCCGGACCGCACAGTCGTCGACGACGACCCGTACCGATGGCTGCCGACGGTCGGCGAGCTGGATCTGCACCTGATCGGCGAGGGACGGCACGAGCGGCTGTGGGACGTCCTCGGCGCGCATGTCCGCCGGTACGACACCTCGCACGGCACCGTCGAAGGCGTGTCGTTCGCGGTGTGGGCGCCGACCGCGCGCGGCGTGCGGGTGATCGGCGACTTCAACGCGTGGGAGGGCCGCGGCCACCCGATGCGTTCGCTCGGGTCTTCGGGGGTGTGGGAGCTGTTCGTGCCCGGCGTCGCGGTCGGCAGCTGCTACAAGTTCCGCATCCTCGGCGCGGACGGGCACTGGCACGAGAAGGCCGACCCGATGGCGTTCGCGACCGAGGTGCCGCCCGCGACGGCGTCGAAGGTGACCGAGTCGGAGTACGTCTGGAGCGACGAGGAGTGGGTGGCCCGTCGTGAAGCGACCGACTGGGCCGACGCGCCGATGAGCGTCTACGAGGTGCACCTCGGCTCGTGGCGGCCCGGTCTCGGTTACCGCGAACTGGCCGACCAGCTGGCCGACTACGTCGAGGAAACCGGCTTCACGCACGTCGAGCTCCTGCCGGTGGCCGAGCACCCGTTCGGCGGTTCGTGGGGCTACCAGGTCACCTCGTACTACGCGCCGACCTCGCGATTCGGCTCGCCGGACGACTTCCGCCACCTGGTGGACCGGCTGCACCAGCGCGGCATCGGCGTGCTCGTGGACTGGGTGCCCGCGCACTTCCCGCGCGACACCTGGGCGCTGGCCCGCTTCGACGGCAGCCCGCTGTACGAGCACGAGGACCCGCGCCGCGGCGAACAGCCGGACTGGGGCACGCTCGTGTTCAACTTCGGCCGCAACGAGGTGCGCAACTTCCTGGTCGCGAACGCGCTGTACTGGCTGGAGGAGTTCCACCTCGACGGCCTGCGCGTGGACGCTGTCGCGTCGATGCTCTACCTGGACTACTCCCGCAAGGACGGGGAGTGGCTGCCGAACGAGTACGGCGGCCGGGAGAACCTCGACGCTGTGCGGTTCCTGCAGGAGCTGAACGCGACGGTCTACAAGCGGCACCCGGGCGTGGTGATGGTGGCCGAGGAGTCGACGGCCTGGCCAGGCGTCACGCGCCCGACCCACTTGGGCGGCCTGGGTTTCGGCTTCAAATGGAACATGGGCTGGATGCACGACACGCTGCGGTATCTGTCGCACGAGCCGATCCACCGCGCCTACCACCACAACGAGATGACGTTCTCGCTGGTCTACGCGTGGAGCGAGAACTTCGTCCTGCCGCTTTCGCACGACGAGGTAGTGCACGGCAAGGGATCGCTGTGGGAACGGATGCCCGGTGACGACTGGAACAAGGCCGCCGGGGTGCGTTCGCTGCTGGCCTTCATGTGGGCCCACCCGGGCAAGCAGCTGCTGTTCATGGGCGGCGAGTTCGGCCAGCCGCGCGAGTGGTCGGAGTCCCGCGCGCTGGACTGGCACCTGCTAGAAGCCCCGCTGCACCGCGGCGTCCGGGATCTGACCCGGCAGCTGAACGCGGTCTACCGCGAGACAGCGGCGCTCTACAGCGCGGACGTCCGGCCGGACGGCTTCAGCTGGATCGACGCGAACGACTCGGCCGGCAACGTGCTGAGCTTCCTGCGGATCGGTTCGGACGGCTCGCGGCTGGCGTGCATCGCCAACTTCGCCGGAATCCCGCACCACGACTACCGGGTCGGCCTGCCCGCCGCCGGCCGCTGGGCCGAGGTGCTGAACACGGACGCGGAGTCGTTCGGCGGCTCGGGCGTCGGCAACTGGGGAGCGGTGGAGGCGACCGACGACCCGTGGCACGGGCAACCGGCGTCGGCGGTGCTGCAGCTGCCGCCGTGCGGAGTGTTGTGGCTGCGGGAGGAACGCGCCGCGGAAGTGTGACCGGAAGCGCGCCGCACCGTCCGCGGCACCGTCTGCGGCAACGTCCGTGAAGGGCCCCTTGAGAGAATCAGATTCCCTCAAGGGGCCCTTCACGGTTGCCCGTCCGGACCGCGCCGGTTGCCCGGAATTCCCGGCGGATCCACCCGTCTGGACCTTCAGTCGGAAAATATCCGACGGCGAGGGTTGTCGGTGGACGGGACCGGCGGCATACTTTGTTGCCATCCACAACAAACTGGGGTGGCGCCGCCAGGCCGCCCCTCGAGCAATCGAGGGATGCCCATGACGTCCAAGCACGCCTCCGCCCGCCGGCGCCTGCTCGCCGTTCCCGTCGCGCTCGCCCTCGTCGGCGCGGTCGCGCTGGCTCCGGCAGGCAACGCGGCCCCGGCCGCTCCCGCCGCTCCGGCCGCCGGGTTCGCCGACGACTTCAACGGCCCGGCCGGCGCTCCCGCCGACGGATCGAAGTGGACCTACGAAACCGGCGACAACAACGGCAACAACCACGAACGGCAGTGGTACACCGCGGGCGCGGCGAACGCGGCGCTGGATGGCCAGGGCCACCTCGTGATCACCGCCAAGAAAGAGAATTCCGGCCACAACTGCTGGTACGGCGCGTGCCAGTACACCTCGGCGCGGCTGAACACCGCCGGCAAGTTCAGCCAGACCTACGGGCACGTGGAAGTGCGCATGAAGCTGCCGCGCGGCCAGGGCATGTGGCCGGCGTTCTGGATGCTCGGCGGCAACCAGTGGCCGGACACCGGCGAGATCGACGTGATGGAGAACATCGGCAAGGAGCCGAACACGGTGCACGGCACTATCCACGGCCCCGGCTACTCGGGAGCCGGCGGCATCGGCGCGCCGTACAACGGCCCGAACTTCTCCGACGATTTCCACACCTACGCGGTGGACTGGTCGCCGAACAAGATCGTCTGGTCGGTCGACGGGAACGCCTACGAAACCCGTACCCCGGCCGATCTGAACGGGAAGAAGTGGGTGTATGACCACCCGTTCTTCCTGATCCTCAACCTCGCGGTCGGCGGCGACTGGCCGGGCGACCCGGACGGCAGCACGCAGTTCCCGCAGCAGCTCGTGGTCGACTACGTGCACGTCAGCTGACCATCCTCGCCGCCCTCCCGGCGGCGCGCGGAGAAGGCGCGGGTCTCCGCGGCCCTGCCCGGCTCGGAACCCGAGCCGGGCAGGGCTTTTCCGCCGGTCGATTTCCGTTCCGGCAAGCCTGCTGAGCAGGGCGTTTCCCGTTCCACAGGTTGTCCACTGACAGCGGCAAGGAAAATCTCAGGTACCGGGTGTTTCCTGAACTGGCGGAGGTCACGAGACGCGGGAGCCGACCATGAACGAGCACGAGCGGGGTGGATACGACCAGGGGCCGCAGCCTGCCCACGGCCAGACCGGCGGACAGCCGTACCCCTACCGGCAGCAGCCCTACCAGCAGGGCTGGGGGCCACAGCAAGGGTGGACCCCGCCGCCCGGTGCCGCCCCCGGCGGCGAGGCGCCCGGCTACGGCCAATCCGGCGGAATGCCCGGCCAGCCCTATCCGACGCAGCAGTTCGCGACGCCGTACCACCGGCCGCGGCAGAGCAGCCCGTTGCGGGCGGCCGGGATCGCGCTCGGCGCGATCGGGCTGTCGGTCGCCGTCGGGCTCGGGGTCGGACACTTCGTGTGGACGCCGTCGGCGCAGTCCGGCGCGTCCGGGAACCAGAACTTCGGCTCCACCGCCACCCCGGGCGGCCCTTCGAGCACGGCCATCGACCCGCAAGCGATCGCGAAAAAGGTCAGCGCCGGCCTGGTGAACGTCAACACGGAGCTCGGTTACCAGGGCGCGGCCGCGGCGGGCACCGGGATCGTGCTCACCTCGGACGGCGAGGTGCTGACGAACAACCACGTCGTCGAAGGCGCGACCAGGATCAAGGTCACCGACATCGGCAACGGGCAGTCCTACACCGCGTCGGTGATCGGCTACGACCGCAGCCACGACGTCGCGGTGCTCAAGCTGGCCAACGCCTCGGGCCTCACCACCGATTCGCTGGGCGACTCGTCCTCGGTGAAGGTCGGCGACGCGGTGGTCGGGCTGGGCAACGCCGGCGGCGCCGGGGGAGACCCGATCCCGGCGGGCGGCCGGGTGAGCGCGCTCGACCAGTCGATCACCGCCTCCGACGAATCGAGCAGTTCGTCCGAGCAGCTGACCGGCCTGATCCAGGTCGACGCGAACATCCAGTCCGGCGATTCCGGCGGCCCGCTCGTCAACGCGCAGGGTCAGGTGATCGGCATGGACACCGCCGCCTCGGCCGGCTACCAGTTCAACGGCGGCGGACGGCGCGGGTTCGGCGGCCAGGGCGGCCACGGGAACGGCTACTCCGGCGGGTACGGGAACGGCTCGCAGGGCAGCGGCCAGCAGGGCGACGGCTCGCAGGGCAACGGCCAGCAGGGCGGCTCGAGCGGCGCGCAGGGCTTCGCGATCCCGATCGACCAGGCGGTTACCATCGCGCACCAGATCGTCGGCGGCGCCGGATCCAACACTGTCCACATCGGACAGAGCGCGTTCCTGGGCGTGACCGTCAGCGACGCCGGCCGGGCTCAGCAAGGGCAGCAGCAGCAACAGCAGCAGGGCGGCTCCGGTCAGGGCGCGGCGATCCAGCAGGTCGTCGCCGGCGGCGCGGCTGCCAACGCCGGTCTGACCGCCGGCGACGTGATCACCGCGCTGGACGGCAAGACCGTCGACTCGGCGACCACGCTGACCACTCTGATGGATCAGCACCACCCAGGCGACAAGCTCACGCTGACAGTGATCGACCAGAGCGGTCAGCAGCACGACGTCACGGTCGTGCCCGCGCAGGGTCCGGTGGGCTGACTCGTGTCCGGTTGTCCGGACGGCTGCCGGGTCAGTCGTCCGGATACCGCGTGTCCAGCGAAACCTGCTCCCACGCGGCGAGATCCGCGAGCTGCCGCTCCAGCTTCTCCCCGATCCGCCCGACCGCTTCGGGCCCCAGGGGCAGCCGCAATGGCGCGTCCGGCGTATCGACCAGCTTGACGATCGCTTCGGCGGCTTTCGCCGGGTCGTTCGGCTGCACGCCGTCCTGCTGCGAAAACCGTCGGCGCATCGCCCCGGCCGGGGTGTCCCGGTAGTCGTCGATGGGGTCGGAGAAGGCCATCGACCGTCCCGCGAAGTCCGTCCGGAACGGACCCGGCTCGACGATGCTGACCCGGATCCCCAGTGGTCCCACCTCGCCCGCCAATGCTTCGGACATTCCTTCCAGCGCGAACTTCGACGTCGCGTACAGCGCGTGCCCGGGATTCCCGACCACGCCGCCGACCGACGACAGCTGCACGATGTGCCCGCTGCGCTGAGCCCGCAGATGCGGCAGGACCGCGCGAGTGACGGCGAGAACGCCGAACACGTTCGTCTCGATAACCTGGCGGGCTTGCGCGTCGGTGAGCTCTTCGAGTGCTCCGACCAGCCCGTGCCCGGCGTTGTTGACCAGCACGTCGATCCGCCCGAACTCGGCGACCGCGGCGTTGACCGCGGCGTCGACCGAGCCCGGATCGGTGACGTCGAGCCGGGTGGCGAACGTGTCCAGGCCGGCGAGCTTCGCGGGGTCGCGAGCCGTCGCCGCCACGCGTTCGCCCCGCGCGAGCACCGTCTGCGCGAGTACTCGGCCGAACCCGCTGCTCGCCCCGGTGATGAACCAGACGCGTCCGGGCATGCGAACCTCCTCCGGATCAGTTACTTTGATACTCAAATCAAACTACCTTGAGTATCGAGGGAGTGTCCAGTGGAACCGGATTCGGTGGGGGCCGGCCTGTCCGCCTGGCTGGCCGCGATGCCCGGCGGCGTGGAGGGGCCGGTCGAAGCGGCGCGGCAGCGGATCGGCCGGCTGTCGCGGCAGTTCGAGCTGGTGCTGCGCGAGGTGGCCAAGGAGTACGGCTTCAGTGCGGGGGACTGGCAAGCGCTCTCGGCCCTGCATCGGTCCGGTGCCGCGGTGCTGACGCCGAAGGAGCTGGCCGACCTGCTGAGCGTCACGTCCGGCACCGTGACGGTGCGGATCAACCGCCTGGAGCAAGCGGGTTTGATCGAACGCGTCGCCACCGCGTCCGACGGCCGAAGCCGGCCGATCCGGCTGACCCGGAAAGGCCGGGCCCGCTGGGCGGCGGCGACGAAGAAGCGGACCGAGCGGGAGCGGGCGTTGTTCGCCGATGCACTGGGGGAGAAGGGCCTGGCGGACCTGAACGCCCTGCTGGCGCTGGTGCTGTCCCGCTTCGAGTCGGAACTCGGCCCGGCGTCCCCGCACGACGCCCTCCGTCCGGACTGATTCGCCGGTTTCTGTCGGGGGTGTGGTCTAGCGTGAACGCTACCTGGGAGAAAGGGGTTGCCGATGACCACTCTGACCGACCGGCCGAATACCGCGCTGCTGGTGGTGGACGTGCAGAACGGCGTCGTGACGGGAAATCACGAGCGGGACGCGGTGGTGGCGAACGTGGCGACGCTGGTGGCGAAGGCACGGCAGGCCGAGGTTCCGATCGTGTGGGTGCGGCATTCGAACGAGGGAATGGCGCCCGGCAGCGCCGAATGGGAGATCGTCCCGGAGCTGGTGAGGTCGGAGAACGAGCCGGTGGTGGAGAAGACCTACGGCGATTCGTTCGAGGACACGACGCTGGAGTCGGTGCTGGCGGACCTGAAGGTGGGCAAACTGGTGGTGAGCGGCGCACAGACGGACATGTGCATCCGCTCGACGCTGCACGGCGCCTTGGCGCGCGGCTATGACGCGACCCTGGTGAGCGATGCGCACACTACGGAGGATCTGACCACCTGGGGCGCGCCGCCGCCCGCACAGGTCATCTCGCACACGAACATGTACTGGAGCCACCAGTCCGCGCCGGGCCGAACCGCCGGGACGGTGACGACGGAGGAGATCGACTTCACCGGAGCGGGGTGAACGGCTTCCCGGCACTCGGCTGACGGCAGGGCGGTCGGGCCGGCGGATGCGAGCCCGACCGCCCGGGGCGGCTGCGATGTGCCTGACTGACCCAATCCGGTCTTTCTCGTCCGCTCCGGTCGAGAGGTGTCCGCCGACCCTCGATGCCGGCTCCCGTCCCTGGTCGCCGTGTCGTTCTGCGCCGTCCTCCGCAGAGGCAGGTTCGAGCGCAGGCCTTCGGGTCTCGCTCCTGTTGTCCGTACCGGGTTGAGCGCCGCCATCGGGGCGGCTCGCGCCTGCTCACGCATGCGCCGCCGACCGGGGCGCCGCCGCCACCGCGCCCGCTTGCGCGTCCGCCGCCACCGTGCCCGCGTCCGCTAGCGCGGACCGCGGCCGCCGCGACCGCCACCGGGGTGGCCCGGGACCGGCCTGGCTCGCCGCCGCGAGCCTGCGATCGGTGCCAGCCCGGCGGTCGCCCGCACCTGGCCCAGTCCACCCCTGGCTCAACCCGCACCTGGCCCACACTTCGCGCCCGAGACCAAGCGGGCGCTTGGTCGTCACACTCAAAAGTCAAATATTGGTTGCCCGGCAAGCCAAACCGTCTCGTTCGCCGGGAAGCGACCGCCCCGTACCACAAAAACAGTCGGCCGAACGCGCTCGCCGCCCATTGCGCCAACCCGGGTCCGACCAGCGCCTTCCGGCGAGAAAACCCCTCCCGGCACGGCTTTCCGGCTCCCGGCGTCCCGCCCCGCGTCGGCCCGTCTACCCGGCCTCGGGACTCCCGGCCGCCCCGAGGGGCCCTTCCCGGGGAGGGAAGTCCACCAGTTACGGTGTCGCGCGTGTCCTCGTTTCGTCCGGTTAGCGTGTCCTCGGGAAACCGGCGAATCAGCTGGGACCTGGTGCGCGCGGGGTGCGTCCTGCTGGTGCTCGTTTACCACGCCACCTTCCTGAGCGTCGCCCTCCACCCGGAGCTCGGGCCGCGGCGGCTGGTGTTCCCGCATCAGGTCGGGGCGAGCCTGCTGCTCGTCATCTCCGCGTACTTCGCCGCCGTCACGATCGGGCGCGGGTCGCTGGGGCGGTACTGGTGGGGGCGGATCGCGCGGCTGCTGCCGCCGTTCCTCGCCGCGGTCGTGGTGATCTTCTTCGTGCTGCGTTACCTGTCGCCGAAGGGCTGGTTCGTGCCCAAGGCCGGCGACCTCTTCGCCAACCTGCTGATGCTCTGGAACTGGAAGCCCGCCGCCTACCCGTTCCTCGACGGTTCGCACTGGACGATTCCTCTGCAGCTCATGGCGTTCACCGTCGCCGCGCTGCTGTACCGGGGCAGCTGGGGGCATGGGCGCAAGCTGCACGGCCTGCTCTGGGCCGCGGTACTGGTCCCGCTTCTGCAGTGGCCGTTCCGCGTCGCCGGTCCGCCGGAGTGGTACCGCTTCGTCGTCGACGGCTTCGGGTTCCATCGCTGGCACTTGTTCGTCGCCGGCGTCGCTGTCCGGCTCTGGTCGACGAAACGGCTCTCCACCCCGGAATTCGTGCTGCTGGAGCTGGTGTGCGTGACCGCCCACGCCCTGCACGGCTCGACCGTCACCCCGTCCGGCATCACTGTCGAGTGGGGCTCGACGATCGGCATCGCGGTCGGCGTCGCTGTGATCTCGCTGGCCGCCGCCGGCCCGGACTGGGACCGCTTCGTCCCGCCGTTCGCCCGCCGCGCGATCCAGTGGTTCGCCGGCGTCTCCTACGGCGTCTTCCTGATCCACCAGGCCATCGGCTACCTCGTGCTGCACTGGCTGTCCGGCCTCGGCATCGACCCGCTGCTGCAAACCGCGGGCATGATCGCGACCGGCGTGGTCCTCGGCTGGGCGCTGACCCGTCTGGTCGAACGCCCGGCCCACCGTTTCCTCATGCGCGGCTACGACTCCTGGACCGGCCGCCGCCGCCCGGACGACGAACCGGCCCCGGTCACCGCGGGCAACTCCGGCTGAACCCCGGCACCGGCCCGCTGGCCTCGCGCGCTGCCTCGGCATCGACCGGCCACGCCCAGCTGTCCCGCCGCCCGGCGCGGCTCGAGGATCCCCGCCTCCGGGCCGCGGTCACAGCGCGAACATCACCGACCGCACGATGAGCGCCGCGAAGAACACCACCGTGAACGCCAGGTCGATGCCCACCCCGCCCGCTCGCACCGGCGGCAGCACCTTCCGGACCGGGGCGATCACCGGTTCGGTCGCTCGGTGGCTCAGCCGGCGCACGTCGGCCAGCCACGGCGGTCCGGTGAAGGCCAGCCGGGTCCAGTCCAGCACCATCCGCACCACCAGCACCAGGATGAACAGGGTCAGCACCCATCCGACCAGCGTCCCGATCAGGCTCATCGCACACCTCGCGTTTCCGGGAACCGTCTCACCTCGTCCAACGCCCGGACCGGTCGCGAAGTGTCCGGTTCGCGGGAATTCTCAGCTGATTGCCAGGAGCCGCCGTTTCCGGTATCGAAGAACGGCAGAGCCGGCCGAAAGGAACCCGATGCCCGAGCGCCGCAGCACCGCCTGGTTCGGAGCCACCGGACGGGCCGGGATGATCCACCGGTCCTGGATGCGGTCGCAGGGGTTCGGCCCCGAGGTCTTCGACGGCCGCCCGGTGATCGGGATCGCGACCAGCGCCTCGGAGCTCGCCCCGTGCAACGTCCATCTCGACCGGGTCGCCGAGGCGGTCAAGCGCGGGGTCTGGCAGGCGGGCGGGCTCCCGCTCGCTTTCCCCACGATGGCCACCGGCGAGACTCTCATGCGGCCCACCGCGATGCTCTACCGCAACCTGATGGCGATGGAGGTCGAGGAGCTGATTCGCGCCAACCCGCTGGACGGCGTCGTCCTCCTCTCCGGCTGCGACAAGACCACCCCGGCGATGCTGATGGGCGCGGCGAGCGTCGACCTGCCCGCGGTGATGGTCACCGGCGGCCCGATGCTCAACGGCAAGTTCCGCGGCGCCGACGTCGGCTCGGGCACGCACGTCTGGAAGTTCGAGGAAGAGCTCAAAGCCGGCCGGATGACCGAGGAAGAGTGCTTCTTCGCCGAAGGCTGCATGGCCCGCTCGAACGGTCACTGCATGACGATGGGCACCGCCTCCACGATGGCCTGTCTCGCCGAAGCGCTGGGCATGCAGCTGCCCGGCTCGGCGACCTGGCCCGCGGTCGACGCGCGCCGGTTCGAGACCGCGCAGGCCGCCGGGCAGCGGATCGTGGCGATGGTCGAGGAAGACCTCAAGCCCTCCGCGATCCTGACCCGGGAGGCGTTCGAGAACGCGATCCGGGTCAACGCGGCGATCGGCGGGTCGACCAACGCGATCGTCCACCTGCTCGCGCTCGCCGGCCGGGTCGGCGTCCCTCTTTCCATGGCTGACTTCGACGATCTCGGCCGTGCGGTGCCGACCTTGGTCAACCTGATGCCCTCGGGCCGGTTCCTGATGGAGGATTTCTGCTACGCCGGGGGAGTGCCGGTCGTTCTCAGCCGGCTCGCCGAAGCGGGGCTCCTGCACCGGGACGTCCGCACGGTGAGCGGCGAAAAGGCCGAACCCGCGGAAGGCTGGAACGACGAGGTGATCACGACCGTCGCCGAGCCGTTCCAGCCGGCCGGCACCGGAACCGCCGTGCTCACCGGGAATCTCGCGCCGGACGGGGCGGTGCTGAAACAGTCCGCGGCCTCGCCGGAGTTGCTCGTGCATACCGGCCCGGCGCTGGTCTTCGACACCGCCGAGGACTACCATCGCGTCGCCGACGACCCGGATCTGCCGGTCACGCCGGACACCGTTCTGGTGATCCGCGGGGCAGGCCCGAGGGGCTATCCGGGAATGCCCGAGGTCGCGAACGTCCCGATTCCGAAGAAGCTGCTCGACCGCGGAGTGACCGACGTGGTGCGCATCTGCGACGGCCGGATGTCCGGCACCGGCTACGGGACGGTGGTGCTGCACGTCAGCCCGGAGTCGGCGGTCGGCGGCCCGCTCGCGCTGGTGCGCACCGGCGACCGGATCACTCTCGACACCCCGGCACGGGAGCTGACCTTGCACGTGCCGGACGAGGAACTGGCCGCGCGCCGCGCGGAATGGACGCCGCCGGAAAGCCCGTACCGCAGCGGCTACACCTGGCTGTATCGCGAGCACGTCACTCAGGCGCACCAAGGCGCGGACTTCGATTTCCTGCACGGCGCCCGAGGTTCCGCCGTCCCGAGGGACTCGCACTGATGCGCCGCCTGGCGAAAACCGCGGCAGGCTGGCAGGTCACCGACGGCGAGGCGACCGGCGCGCTCCCGCCCGGCACCACGCTCGGCTCGCTGCTTGCCCTGTCCGCCAAGGAATTCGGCGAAACCATCGCCGCGGTCGCCCTCCGGCCGGGCAAGCCGGGCGAAGTGCGCGCACCGGTCGACGACGACACCGAGGTGTGGGCGGCTGGGGTCACGTACGAGGTGTCGCGCGAGGCGCGGGTGGAGGAAAGCGGCGATGCCGACGTCTACGCGCGGGTGTACGACGCCGAGCGGCCGGAACTGTTCTTCAAAAGCATCGGCTGGCGGGTGCGCGGGCCGGGCGAGCCGATCGGCGTGCGCCAGGACTCCGCTTGGGACGTTCCCGAACCGGAATTGGCTCTGGTGTGCACCGCTTCCGGCGAGATCGCCGGCTACACGATCGTCAACGACGTGAGCTCGCGCAGCATCGAAGGCGAGAACCCGCTGTACCTGCCGCAGGCCAAGACGTACCGCGGTTCGTGTGCGGCCGGCCCGTGGATCGTGCCCGCCGGCGAGATCCCGGACCCGCACGCGCTCGCCATCGCGGTGTCGATCCGGCGAGCCGGCGAACCGAGGTGGGCAGGGCAGACGACGACCGCGCGGTTGCATCGCCGGCTCGCCGATCTCGTGGCCTGGCTCTACCGCGGCGACGATTTCCCGCGAGGCGCCGTCCTGGCCACCGGGACATCCGCGGTGCCCGGCCCGGACGTCACGCTTGCGGCGGATGACGAGGTCACCATCGAGATCGAGGGCATCGGCACCCTCCGCAACCCGGTCCGGCGCGGCTGACCCGCTCTTGACGGAGGCGGGCCATTCGGCTATTCAAGCTTGGTTCACATATCTGTGGAGCATTCATATACCTGAACGGAGTTGCAGTGCTGCCTCCTTCCCGTTCTTCCCGCCTGCGCCGGGTCGCGACGGTCTTCGCGACGGTCGCGGGACTGCTCGCGTCCGCCGCGGGCGCGGCGACGGCCGCTCCGGCGGCGAGATCGTGCTCGTTCGTCTGCGTGCCGGACCCGGTCGTGCTCGACGGCCTGCACCTGGCAGGCAACAAGATCGGCCTGCTGGCCGGGGACCGGACTCTGCGCACGTCGCTGTCGAATCTGCTGAAGCAGGCCGACGACGCGATGGCCAAGGGGCCCTGGACGGTCATGGCCAAGGACCGGATCCCGCCCAGTGGCGACAAGCACGACTACCTGAGCCTTGCCCCGTACTACTGGCCGAGCCAGCCGAAGACGCCGGACAATCCGCAGGGCTGCCCCTACGTCAGCCGTGACGGCGAGGTCAATCCCGAGATGAAGAACGTCCCGGACAAGGCTTCGCGGCTGGTCGCGTTCAACGCGATCTACCAGCTCTCGCTCGCTTGGTTCTACACCGGCAAGAAGGAATACGCCCAGCGCGCAGCACTCGACCTGCGCACCTGGTTCCTCGACCCGGCCACGAAGATGAACCCGAACCTGAACTTCGCGCAGGGCATCCCGTGCCAGACCGACGGACGCGGAATCGGCATCATCGAGTTCTCCTACACCTTCACCCAGGTGCTCGACGCCGCCCGGATCCTCGACGCCGGCGCGCCCGGCTGGTCCTCCGCCGACGCCAAGGCGTTCCGCGACTGGTCCGGCGACTTCCTGACGTGGCTGCGCACCAGCAAGAACGGGACCGACGAGGCCAAGGCGGCCAACAACCACGGCACGTTCTACGACCTGCTCACCGCGGCGACCGCGAGCTACGCCGGGCAGCGGGACCTGGCCCGGCAGATCGTCCGCGACTCGGGCAAGGCCCGGATCGACCACCAGATCGACGCCGACGGCAGCCAGCCGGAGGAGTCCACCCGGACCCGGACCTACCACTACCACACGTTCAACCTGGTCGCGATGACCCGGCTCGCGCAGCTGGGCCTGCATCTCGGCGTGAACCTGTGGGCGTACCGGAACCCGAAGGGCGGCAGCATCTTCGCCGCGGTCGATCATCTGCTGCCTGCCGCGACCGGCAAGGAGAAGTGGCCGCTGCCGGACATCCACTTCATCCAGTACGCGGCGCTCGACAGCGTGCACGCGGCCGCCGACGCCGGCGACTGGAAGGCCCGCGCGGCGATCGGCCAGATCCCGGTCCCGCCCGGCGGGGACCTGTTCCCGGTCCGCCCGGCGGCCGAGCAGCTGGACGACGTCTCCACCACCTGACCCCGGTTTTCACCCGGACGCGGCACGTTCCGCGTCCGGGTGGCCGGCGGCGGTCATGAAACGATTCAGAACGACCGCACCTGCCGGAAGGGGAAACGCGTGATCAAGACCAGCCGGGGCCGCAGGCCCGAGGTGCGCCGGGTGACGTTCGTGCTGCCGCTCGACGCTCCGCCCGGACCGGTGAGCGTGGTCGGCGACTTCAACGACTGGCAGCCCGGACGGCACGAACTGCGCAAACGCTCGAACGGCACCCGCTCCGCCGCGGTGGAGGTCTCGCCGGGCGCCCGCCTGCGCTTCCGCTACCTGGCCGACGGCGGCCGGTGGCTGGACGACCCGGAGGTCCCGGCCCGGGACGGGCGAGACTGCCTCTACATCGCCGACTGATCCCGGCCCGGAGTTCCCGTTTGTCCGTGAAGGGAACATTGAGGGACTCTGAGTCCCGCAATGTTCCCTTCACGGACAACGTGCCCTCTAGTTTTGGAACACGCGCTCCATTATGCTCGGCGTCATGCCCCGTCCTCGGATCCACGACCCCGAGCTGATCCTCGACACCGCCGAGCGACTCCTCGCCGACGTCGGGCCCGAGGCGCTCACCGTCCGGCGGCTGGCGCAGGAGGCGGGCGTCCCGAACAGCTCGATCTATCACGCCTTCACCTCGCTCCCCGCGCTCGTCGGCCGCACCTGGCTGCGAGCCGCGACCTTCTTCCTCGACGAGCAGGAGCGCCTGGCCGACGCCGCGCCCGACCCGATCGAGGCAGTCGTGGCGGCGGCGGACACCTCGGCGGTCGTGGCTGAAGCCCGCCCGGACGCCGCGCGGATGATGGTCGCGATCCCGTCGCGGCGAGTGCTCGGCCCGCAGTTGCCCGACGATCTCGTGGAATCCCTGCACGCCTTGGACAAACGCCTCGTCCGCCTCCTCGTCCGGCTCGCCCGCCAGCTCTGGGACCGAGGCGACGGACCGGCTGTCGAAGTCGTCACCGCCTGCGTCGTCGACCTGCCGACCGCGCTCCTGCGCCGCGAGCTGGCCACCGGACCAGCCAGCCAGCACGCCCGAGACCGCCTGGCCGCCGCCGTTCGCGGCGTACTCGCGCTCAACCCGCCGCCACCGCCCCGCAGGAAGGACTAAGCAGCGATGCCCACTCTCACCACCACCGGCCCAGTCCACGTTCTCGACTTCGGCGCCGACGAAAACCGGTTCGCCCCGGCCTGGCTCGACGAAGTGCACGTCCACCTCGACACCGTCACCGCGGGCAAAGAGCCGGCCGCCCTTGTCACCACCGGCAGCGGCAAGTACTACTCGAACGGTCTCGACCTGGACTGGCTGACCAGCCATCCGGACGACGCCGTCAAGTACGTCGCCTCGATCCACGACCTGCTCGCCCGCGTGCTGTCCCTCCCGGTGCCGACCGTCGCCGCGGTGAACGGCCACGCGTTCGGCGGCGGCGCGATGCTCGCGATGGCGCACGATTTCCGGCTGATGCGCGCGGACCGCGGCTACTTCTGCTTCCCGGAAGCCGATCTCAACCTTCCGTTCAGCGCTGGCATGGCCGCGCTGGTCCAGGCCAAGCTCACCCCGGCCGCCGCGGTCGCGTCGATGACCACCGGACAGCGGTTCGGCGGAGCGCAGGCCGCCGCGCTCGGCCTGGTCGACGCGACGGAAAGCCTGGAGAACCTCCCGGCCGCGGCGATCGAGCGGGTCGCCCCGCTGGCCGGCAAGGACCGCGGCACCCTCCAGGCGATCAAGTCGACCATGTTCGGCCCGGCGCTGGCCGCCTTGCGGGAGCCCGGAAAGTGATCCGGTAGGCTCGGGTCAGCGCGGCGGTGGGGCTCGCCGCTCCGGGAGATAGTGCCGGGCAACTGTGGTCGAGGCCGCCAACAGTCCCTACTCGAACTGCGACCTCCGGGTCCGTGGAGTAGGAGAAGACTGTGCCTGAAGAGCCTCTTGACCCTGATGTCGACCTCAGGGATCCCGCGCAGCAACGGGAACTCGTCCGCCACCATGTCTCGGTCCTCGGCGTGATCGCGCTCGGCGGCGGCCTCGGCGCGCTGGCCCGGTACGGCCTCGCGAAGGCGGTACCGGCCGCGTCCGGCGGCTTCCCGTGGGCGACGTTCTGGACCAACGTGGCCGGCTGTTTCCTCATCGGCGTGCTGATGGTGCTGGTCACCGAGGCGTGGTCGGCGCACCGGCTGGTCCGGCCGTTCCTCGGCGTCGGGATCCTGGGCGGCTTCACCACGTTCTCGACCTACGCCGTCGAAGCGCGCAATCTCCTGCAGCCGGATACTGTGCCGCTGGCTTTCCTCTACCTCGGCGGAACGCTCCTGGCCGCGTTGCTGGCGGTCCTGCTGGGGCACGCGGTCACGCGCAAGCTCGTCCCGGTGGAGGTGGCCGTCTGATGACCGTCGTTCTCGTGTTCCTGGGCGCCGCCGTCGGCGCACCGATGCGGTACCTGACCGACCGGGCCGTCCAGTCCCGGCACCAAAGCCTGTTCCCGTGGGGGACCTTCACCGTCAACCTGATCGGCTGTGTTCTGCTCGGCGGCCTCGCCGGCGCCGGAACCGCGCTGCCCCCAGCGGTGTATTCGCTGCTCGGCACCGGGTTCTGCGGTGCGCTCACGACGTACAGCACGTTCAGTTACGAGACGGTCCGGCTGGTCGAACGCCGGTCCTACTTCGCGGCGGCGGCGAATGTCGTCGTGAGCGTCGCAGCGGGCGTCGGCGCGGCTGCGTTCGCGTACCAGGCGGTCCATGCCTTGATCGGGTGACCGGACGATTCGCACAGTGCTGCCGGTCAGACTGTGCGGATCGCACGGTGACCTCGCCGTAAGCCCTGCTTACGGTCTGAGGAACCCGTCCCCCTCCCGGATTAGGAGGTCGCCATGGCCTCAGCAGTCGGTGTCGACGACTACGCGCTTACCAGAGTGCCTGACTCCGCTCGTTACTCGTGGTGGTCGGTCGCTGTCCAGCGGTTCGGCCAGGTCTCCGCGCTTTCGCAGTTCCTGCTCGGCGCCACCATCGGCTTCGGGATGAGCTTCGGGAACGCCGTGCTGGCGTTCACCCTCGGCTCGGTCATCCTGGAGTTCATCACCATCCTCGTCGGCGTCATCGGCGTCCGCGAGGGCCTGACCACCTCGATGATCGCGCGCTGGACCGGGTTCGGCCGGGGCGGCTCCGCGCTCATCGGGCTGGCCATCGGGATCAGCTTGATCGGCTGGTTCGGCATCCAGTCCGCGGTGTCCGCGCAGGGCCTGGCCTCGCTGGTCGGCGGCCTGCCGGAATGGGGCTGGGCGCTGGTGTTCGGCCTGGTGGTGACCGCGGTCGTGGTCCGCGGCTTCCACTCGATGGCGTGGACCGCGTACCTGATGGTGCCCGCGTTCCTGGTCCTGGTCGGCTGGTCGGTGATCTCCGAGCTGACCCGGCACGATCTGGGCGCGCTGGTCTCGTCCGCGCCGCCCGGCCCGCCGCTGTCCCTGCTGCAGGGCACCACGCTGGTGGCCGGCGGGTTCATCGTCGGCGCGGTCATCACCCCGGACATGACCCGGTTCAACCGCACCACCGGCGACGTGGTGAAACAGACGCTGGTCGGGGTCACGCTCGGCGAGTACGTGATCGGGCTGGCCGGCGTGCTGCTCGCGCACGCGGTCGGCACCGCGCAGATCACCACGATCGTCACCTCGTCGGTCGGCTGGATCGGGCTGCTGATTGTCATCGCGGGCACGATGAAGATCAACGACTGGAACCTGTACTCCTCCGGCCTCGGCGTCGTGAACTTCATCGGCACGGTGACCGGCAAGCGGGCGCACCGCGGCCTGGTCACGGCGGTGATCGGCGTGGTGGGCAGCCTGCTGGCCGCGGCCGGGATCCTCTCGAAGTTCACCGACTTCCTGACCGTGCTGGGGGTCGCGTTCCCGCCCATCGCCGGGATCATGGTCGCCGAGTACTTCGTCGTGAAGCAGTGGCGCGGCGCGTTGGCGCAGGCCCGGGCCCGCGGCGCGGTTCCGGAGGAGGCCCCGGTGTGGGTGCCCGCGACGATCGTCGTCTGGATCGCCGCCGCGCTGTTCGGCGAGTTCGTCGGCTGGGGCCTGCCCAGCATCAACTCGCTCGTCGTCGCGTTCGTCCTGTACGTGGCCGCCGGGAAGCTCGGCCTGGTCCGCGGGGTCGGCAAGAGCCGCACCGCGGACGCCGAACCGGTCCCGGCCGCCTGATCCCTCGGGAGCGGCAAGGCAGGTCGGAACCGGCCTTGCCGCCCCCGAGCCCCTGGAAGGAGATTTCTTCGTGCGCATCGGCATCGACGTCGGCGGCACCAACACCGACGCGGTTCTTCTGGACGGCCGCGAGGTGCTCGCCTCGATCAAGACCAGCACCACCGAGGACGTCACCTCGGGCATCGTCGCCGCGATCGACGGCCTGCAGCGGCAACGGGCGTTCGACCCGGCGTCGGTGCGGGCGGTCATGATCGGCACCACGCATTTCATCAACGCACTGGTCGAGGCGCACCGGCTGGCCCCGACCGCGGCGGTCCGGCTCAGCCTGCCCGCCGGGGCTTCGCTGCCGCCGATGGTGGACTGGCCGCAGCGGCTGGTCGACGCGGTGTCCGGGCGCAGCTACCTGGTGCACGGCGGCCACGAGTTCGACGGACGGCACATCGCCGAGCTGGACGAGAGCGAACTGCGCAAGGCCGCCGACGACATGGGCGCGGCCGGCGTCCGCAGTGTCGCGATCACCTCGGTGTTCTCGCCGGTCAACGCGGAGTTCGAGGCGCGGGCGGCGGAGATCATCTCCGCCCAGCTGCCGGACGTCGCGATCTCGCTCTCCCACGAGATCGGCCGGATCGGCTTGCTGGAGCGGGAAAACGCGACCGTGATCAACGCGGCGCTGCGCGAGCTGGCGGCGCACATCGTGGACGGACTGGCCGCGTCGGTCACCGGCGCGGGCATCACCGCGCCGCTGTATCTGAGCCAGAACGACGGCACGCTGATGGACGTCGACTTCGCCCGCCGGTACCCGGTCGCCACCTTCGCCTCCGGTCCGACGAACTCGATGCGCGGCGCGGCCGTGCTGTCCGGCCTGGACACCTGCGCGGTGGTCGACGTCGGCGGCACCACCAGCGATGTCGGTGTGCTGCGGCAGGGTTTCCCGCGCGAGGCGACCACGGACGTGAGCGTGGCCGGGATCCGCACGAACTTCCGGATGCCGGACGTCCTTTCGATCGGAATCGGCGGCGGCAGCCGGGTCCGCGGCGATGCGGCGAACGTGACTGTCGGACCGGATTCGGTCGGCTACGAACTGACCTCGAAGGCGCTCGTCTTCGGCGGAGACACGGTGACCGCGACCGACATCGCGGTCGCCGCCGGCCGCGCCGAGATCGGCGACCCGTCGCTGGTCGCGCATCTCGACCGGGCGTTCGTGCGGGCCGCTCTGGACAAGATCGCCGCGGACGTCTCCGACGTCGTGGACCGGATGCGCACGTCGTCCGAACCGCTCCCGGTGGTCGCCGTCGGCGGCGGCTCGGTGCTGCTGCCGGACGAACTCGCCGGCTCCGGCCGGGTGCACCGGCCGGGCCACTACGCGGTGGCCAACGCGATCGGCGCGGCGATCGCGCAGATCGGCGGCGAGGTCGACCGGGTTTACGTGATCGAGGCCGGCCGCCGCGAAGAGGTGGTGGCCGCGGCGAAGCAGGAGGCGGTGGACCGCGCGGTCGCGGCGGGCGCGAGCCCGTCGTCGGTGGCCATCGTCGACTTCGACGAGGTGCCCATTCCGTACCTGCCCGGCAATGCCACCCGGATCCGGGCCAAGGCAGTCGGCGACCTGCAGCTGGGAGCCTGAACGATGGCGGAGATCACGGCGAACGACCTGGACGACATCGCCCGCGGCGCGGCGATCCTCGGCACCGGCGGCGGGGGAGACCCCTACATCGGCCGGCTGCTGGCGCACGCGGCGGTTCGCGAGCACGGTCCGGTGCCGCTGGTGAAACTGTCCGAACTGGACGACCACGCGGTGGTGCTGCCGGTCGCGATGATGGGCGCGCCGACGGTGATGGTGGAGAAGCTGCCGTCCGCCGAACAGGTCGGCCTGGCGGCCCGGACGCTGGCGGCCTATCTGGGCAAGGAGCTGACGCACATCGCGTGCGCCGAAGCGGGCGGGGTGAACTCGCTGATCCCGGTCGTCGCCGCGGCGCAGCTGGGCCTGCCGCTGGTGGACGCGGACGGGATGGGGCGGGCGTTCCCGGAACTGCAGATGGTTCTGCCGACGCTGTACGGAATCCGCGCCACCCCGATGTCCATCGCGGACGAGAAGGGCAACCGCGGGGTACTGGACACTGTGGACAACCGCTGGGCGGAGCGGCTGGCCCGCTCGGCGACGATCGACATGGGCTGCTCGGCGATGATCAGCAACTACGCGATGTCCGGCGAGCAGGCGCGCGAGTCGATGGTGCCGGGCACGCTGAGCCTGTGCGCGGAACTCGGCGCACTGGTGCGGCAGGCGCGCGCCGAACACGCGGACCCGGTGGACTTGGTCGTGGCGCGGCTGAGCGGCAAAAAGCTGTTCAGCGGCAAGGTGGTCGACGTCGCCCGCCGCACCGTGACCGGCTTCGCTCGCGGCGATGCCCGGCTGTCCGGAACCGACGGCGACACCGGTTCGGAGATGATGTTGCGGTTCCAGAACGAGCATTTGGTGGCCGAGGTCGACGGCGAGGTCCGGGCTTCGGTGCCGGACCTGATCTGCACGCTCGACCGCGAGTCCGGCGAAGCGGTGACCACCGAGGGCCTGCGCTACGGCCAGCGGGTGACGGTCATCGCCGCCCCGGCGGATCCGCGCTGGCACACGCCGGAAGGCATCGAGCTGGCCGGTCCGCGCTACTTCGGCTACGACCACGACCCGGTCGGGGTGAACGCATGAGCGAAGCTCGCGAGCGGATCGCGGAGACTGAGGTCCGCGCTGTCCTCCAGTTCGTCGGCGAAGCTCTTTTCCGGGCGGTGCGGGAATGAGCAGCTGGACGTTGACCGAGGACCATCTCGAAGACCTCGCGCGCGGCGCGGCGGTCCTCGGCACCGGTGGCGGCGGCGATCCCTACGTCGGGCGCCTCCTGGTGCGCGAGGCGATCCGCGAGCACGGCCCGGTCACCATCCTCGACCCGGCCGGCCTCGCCGACGACACGTTCGTCATTCCGACCGCGCAGATGGGCGCGCCGACCGTGGTGCACGAGAAGCTGCCGAACGGTGCGGAACCGGAACTCGCGTTGCGGGCGCTGGAAAAGCACCTCGGCCGGAAGGCCGACGCGACGATGCCGATCGAATGCGGCGGCATCAACTCGATGATCCCGCTGGTCGTCGGCGCGCGGCTCGGGCTGCCGGTGGTGGACGCGGACGGGATGGGGCGGGCGTTCCCGGAACTGCAGATGGAGACCTTCGGCGTCTACGGCGTTCCCGGCTCGCCGATGGGGATCGCCGGCGAGCGCGGCGAGACCACGGTGATCGACACCGGTGCCGACAACCGGCGGATGGAATGGCTCGCGCGCGGGGTCACCATCCGGCTCGGCGGCGTCGCGCACATCGCCGAGTACTCGATGAGCGGTGCGGACGTGAAACGCACCGCGGTGCCGCGGACGCTGTCGCTCGCTTTGAGCGTAGGACGGGCGATTCGCTTGGCGCGCGAGGCGAATGCCGATCCGGTGGCCGCGCTCGCGGTCGCGCTGAGCGACACGCTCTACTCTCATCTGCGGGTGCTGTTCCGCGGCAAAGTGTCCGATGTGGAACGCCGGACCGAGGAGGGGTTCGCCCGCGGGCGTGCCGCCGCGACGTCGTTCGACGGGGAGCACAAGCTGGAAATCCAGTTCCAGAACGAAAACCTGGTGGCGTTCGTGGACGGCGAGATGCGCTGCCTGGTGCCCGACCTGATCTGCGTGCTGGAGGCGGAGTCCGCCGAACCGATCACCACCGAGACGCTGCGCTACGGCCAGCGGGTGACCGTGGTCGGGATCTCGACGCCGCCGCTCATGCGCACTGCCGAGGCGCTGGCCACGTTCGGCCCGGCCGCCTTCGGGCTGGCGCATGATTTCGTCCCGGTGGAGCTGGCTTCATGACTTCGCTCGACGGCCGGACGGTCGTGGTGCTCGGCGGCGGGAAGAAGCGGTGACAAGCCGCGCGCGGCGGCGGCCGAGCTGGGCTCGCCCGCGAGCTGAGCCTCCGCGCTCACCCCACCGCTTCGACGCTGTATCCGGACGGCGGATACAGCTTCCGCTGATACCCTGACCAGCCATGCGCATCACCGCCGCGGACGTGCCGGCCCTCGAACGCGGGGTCGCGCTGCTCGGTTCCGGCGGAGGCGGCGACACCGTCACGGTCGCGGTGCTGCTGCGCCGGCTGCTCGAATCCGGTCGCGAACCGGCGGTGGTCGGGGTCGCCGACCTGCCGCCGGACACGCTGGTCGTGCCGATCGGCATCGTCGGCGCGACCGCCGCGCTGACCGAAAAGCTGCCGAGCGGCGACGAAATGGCCTCCGCGGTGGCGGCGATCCAGCGGTGGACCGGGCAGCGCGCGCAAGCCCTGATGACGATCGAGATCGGCGGGCTCAACGGCCTGCTGCCGCTTGCCGCCGCCGCGGAGCTGGGTCTGCCGTATGCGGACGCGGACCTGTGCGGCCGCGGCCTGCCCCGGCTGGACCAGGCGTCGGTCGCCGCGACCGGCCGCGGCATGGCCCCGGCCGCGATGGCCGAGCCCGGCGGCCAGGTCGTCGTGCTGGCTTCGGCGAGCGACGCGGCGGTGGAGGACGGCGTTCGCGCGTTCCTGGTCAGCTCCGGCGGCTGGGCGGCGATCGCGCTGGCCCCGATCCCGGCGGGCGAACTGGCGGAGAACACCGTGCTGGCCACGACCAGCCAAGCCCTCGCTCTCGGCCGGCGCGCCCTGGCCGCCGGGGAGAATCCGGACCTGCCGACGCTGGAAACGGCGCTACGCGGCCGGGTCCTGGCGAGGGGACGGGTGCTGGAAGTGTCCCGTCACGTCGGCCCCGGCGAGCGCGGACGGCCCGGCTTCGGCCGCGGCTCGGCGACGCTGGCCGATCACCGCGACGGCGCGCTGCTGCGGCTTGAGATGGAGAACGAATATCTGCTGGCGTTGCGGGACGGGCTGCCGGTGGCGTCCACCCCGGACATCTTGTCGGTACTGGACCGGCGCACCGGGGTGCCGTTGCAGTGCGACTTGATTCGCGCCGGGGTCGAGGTCGATGTGGTGTGCCTGGCGGCGGCGCCGTTCTGGACTGATCCGCGGCGGCGGCCGTTGCTGGAGCCGCGGGCGTACGGAATCGACTGCGATCCGGTGGTGGCGGGATGATTCTGCGCGGGTTGCTGGCCTTGCCGTCGTGGACAGATCAGGTCCGGGTCTGCGCCGGAGAGTCTGGTTTGGACCGTCCATTGAGTATGGTCACGGCGGCGTTGGACGCGGCCGGCACCCCGGCCGCGGGCGCGTTGGTGGTGCTGGTGCGGCCACTGTCGGGGGACTGGCAGGTCGATGCGCTCCTGCGGCGGTGTGCCGACAGCCGGGCGGCCGGCGTGCTGTTGCCCGGCGAGGAACCTCTTGCCGCGTCCCGATTGCTGGCGGACCGGCTTTCGGTGCCGCTGCTGGTGACGGCCGCGGATCCGCTCGATCTGCTGGTGGACGCCCGTCTTGCGCTGGCGGCGCCGGACGCCGCTCGCGCCGACGCGGTGCTTGTCGCGCATCGGGCGCTGGGGGAGCGGTTGCGGCCGCCGGAAGAGATCGTGACCGTGCTCCGGCGGTTGCTGGACGCCCCGGTCGCGGTCTTGGACGATCGAGGCGAGGTGCTGGCGGGGGAGCTCGCCGAGGCGGCCCGGGTGCGGTTCCAGGAGCCCGTGCCGCAACGGGTTTCTCTTCCGGATGGCGTGCTGCTCGCGCATCCGGCGGTGGTGCCGCAGCCGTCGGTGTGGCTGGCGGCGGAGCTGACCGGAGCAAAAGCGCCGCGGGCGGACGTGGTCGCCGCGACGCTCGCGGTGGCCGCCGGTGCGGTGCAGCGGTGGCTGCTGGCGCATCGGCTGGAATTGGAGCGCGATGCCCGGTCTCGGACGGCACTGCTGGGCGATCTGTTGCGGCAGGACACCGAACCCGGAGCCGATCTGCGCCGCCGAGCCGCCGACGCTGGCTGGCGGCTCGGCGGATGGCACGTCGGTCTGCGGATCGGCGTACCGGCGGGCGTCGACACCGTTTCGCGTACGCGGGAGGTGGTTCGTGCGTTGCGCGCCGAGTCGGTGGACGCCGTCACGGTGGAACACGGCGACGGCTGGACCGGGTGGGTTACGTTCGAGCAGGAACCGACGGCGGAGCGGGTGCGGGCGTTGTCCGCGCGATTGCGTGCCGCGCATCGGAGCCTGCGCCGGACGTTGAACGCGCACCTGGGGGTGGGGCGTCCGCACGCGGACGGTCTCGCCGCGACTGTCGCCGAAGCGGCGGATGCCGCACGGCTGGCCGCCACCCGGCCGGAGACCGGGTACTTCTTGCACGTCGACCAGCTCGGGATGGCGCAGCTGCTGCTGGAATGGACCCGGACGGACACCTTCGAGCCCGCGGCGCGGGCGCTGCTCGCTCCGCTGGTTTCAGCGCCCGGCGAGCTGATCCGCACGCTCGGCGCATACCTCGACGCGGAGTCTTCGCTCGCGGAGACCGCGACGGTGCTGGGAGTCCATCGGAATACCGTGGCCGCGCGCGTCGGCCGGATCGAGCAGCTGCTGCAAGTGGATCTGTCCCGCCCGGACGAGCGGCTTGCGCTGCATCTGGCCGTCCGGGCGGTGATCCTGGCCCAGCCGTGAGGGGAATCCCGCCGGGACTCCCCTCCCGGTCAGGTCAGACCCGGCCGCGCACCAGGTCGATCAGCCGGCCCAGTACGTGGTCGCCGGAGGCACGGAGCCCGTTGTGCTCGTATTCGTCAGTGAGCCAGGGCTTCAGCGTCGGAATCAAGCGGGCGGTCTCCTCGGAGAACACGCGCTCGACGTACATGTCGTTGGCGTAGATCGCGGCGGCCGCCGGGACCGTGCACTTGCTCAGGACGTCCGCGTCGTACAGCTTCGGCCATTCGTGCTGGGCGAGCAGCTCGGCGGTCTCCTTCATCGGCTGCAGCCCGCGCAGGTCGTCGAACAGCCAGGGGAACACGTGCTCGCCGGTGAAGAGCGTGCGGTCGGTGCGGAACTCCTCCGGCAGCGTCCGCTCGGCCGACCAGCGGGTGGCGAACCCGTCGGAGTAGGACGACTCGTGGATCACCGAGTACAGCGGGTTGCGGGCGGTGAACGGAAGCGTGCTGGCGACGTCGTGCGCGAACGCTGGCGACAGCGGGTCACGTTCGAGCAGGTAGTGGAGGGTTTCCTGGCCGCCGCTGGCACCGAGGGTGTGGCCGAGCTGGCGGAACAGCCGCGCGGTCAGCGGACTGCCGTCGGGGAGCGCGACGGCGCCGTCGTCGAGCAGCGGCAGCAGCGCCTCGACCCGGTCGCGGTCGCCCGGATAGCGCAGGTAGTAGCGCCGGTTGCGCTCGATCAGGTTGACGAACGTCGCCGCGTAGACCTCGTCCGGATGCCGCCCGATCGGCGGCAGCCCGCCGGTGAAGAAGGCTTCGGCCAGGCCCTCGGCGGCTTGGCTGAGGTAGGCGAGCGTGGTGAACCCGCCGAACGACTGGCCGAGCACGCTCCACCGCTCGACTCCCAGCGCCCGCCGGATGAACTCGGCGTCGCGAACGATCGCGTCGGCGCGGAAGTGGGTCAGGTAGCCGGCCTGCTCGGACGGGGTGCCCGGCAGCGTGCCGACCGGGGTGGACCGGCCGGTGCCGCGCTGGTCCAGCATGAGCACCCGGTACTCCCGCAGCGCGCGCGGCAGCCATCCCGGCGCACCTGCCGACGGCCGCGGCGCCTCGTGCCCGGGACCGCCCTGCAGGTAGACGAGAAACGGCCGGTCGAGGCCGTCCGGATCGGCGACCTCCCGCGCGAAGACGGTGATCTTCGCGCCGTCGGGATCGGCGTGGTCGAGGGGGACGGAGAACTTGTGCTCGGTGAGCACGAGACCGGGAACGCGCACGGTGCTGGGCATGTCCGCGATCCAACCAGAATCCACGGCCGGCGGGCCAGGCAGTTTGCCCGTGGAGTCTATTGTGGACGGTGAGCGCGCCGGTCACGTGCGCGGACTGCCTCGCAGCGGGCCGGCCAGGCCCCGGGCAGGATGGTGTCGAGCCGCTAGTCCTTGCCCATCGCGCGGCGGATCTCGGCCAGCTTGTCTTTGGCCGCTTCCTTGCGGTCGGCGATTTTCTTGTCCAGCGACTCCAGGTTCTCCGGACCGCCGATCCCGGCGAGCTCCTGCGCGCCGACCGACGTGGTGTACCGCTTCTCGATCCGGTCCCGCACGTAGTCGAAGGACGGCGCGCCGGTGTCGCTGTAGTCCGGTTCGGGGAGAGCGGCCGGGTCGGGCGGCGCGGCCGGCATCGGGGCGACCCGCGGCGAGGCCGGGCTTTCCACGATCTCGGCGTCGAGAGGTTCCTGTTCGCCGGGCTTGTCCGCGCTCATCGTCTCGCCTCTTTCTCGGTCGTGGGCTCCGTCATCGACCCTAGCCGACCTCGCCCGGCCGGGGCGGATGTTTCGGCTCCGCCGGTCCGTGGCAGCCCATCAAGAAGGAAAGGAGCAGTCGATGCCCAGCATCCGCCTGACCGCGCCGCCCGCCCCGCCCGAACCGGTACCGCCCGGGCCCGCCGATCCGGCAGATCCGGACCCGGTGCTGCCGTCGCCGGCACCGGATCGACCGCTGCCCGACCCGGAACCGCCCCCGCCCGATTCGGAACCGGGACCCGCCGGATTCAGTCCGATGTGGACTCTACGGCCGGAGTGAACGCTTGCCGGGCGCGCCGATCGGGCTGAACGACGAACCGATTCAGTCCGGTCGGCGGCGAGCTGTCGCAGCGCGCTCCGGCCGGAGAACCGTTCGCCGGGGCGAGGCGGCGGTGTCAGCCGGCGGCCCGCTCACCGGCTTGAGCCGTTGAGCGTCAGCCGGAGAACCCGCCCGCCGCCAGCGCCGCGTCGACCTTCGCGCGGTGCGCTTGCGCCCAGTCGTCCAGCGTCTGCGCCTCTTCCTTCGCCAGTCGTTTGCGGGCGTCGGCCAGCACCTGCTCCGCTGTCCCGGCCGGCACCACGACCACGCCCTCTTCGTCAGCCACCACGATGTCGCCGGGAGCGATCGTCACCCCGCCGCACTGGGCCGGTTCACCGAGCGGGGTCACCGCGGCCTTCGTGCCGGGGATCGGGATCACGCCGCGCGCGTACACCGGGAACCGCATCTCGCGGACCTCCATCAGGTCGCGGATCACGCCGTCCAGCACGAACCCGGCGATGCCGCGGCGCTGAGCCGTCGCGCAGACGTTGCCGCCCGCGAGCGCGTAGTCGAGGTCGCCGGATTCGGCCACGATCACCGAGCCCGCCGGCGCGCGGTGGATAGCCGCGTGCAGCATCAGGTTGTCCCCCGGCGGGCAGCGGACCGGATAGGCGGGCCCGGCGATCCGCGGCAGCGGCGCCCACAGCGGGCGCACGCCGTGGTCCAGCACCTGGCCGCGGCCGAGGATGTCGGCGAGCGTCGTGGTCGGGATATCCGCGAAACCGTCGTCCATGGACGGCGATGCTCTCACGCGCGAGCCGCCCGGATACCGTTCCGTGGCACCGATCACGGAGGACAGATGGCTTTCCGGCACACCGTCGCCGCCTCGCCGGTCGGTGACCTCACGCTGGTCGCGGACGGCGGCGCGCTCGTCGGCGTCTACTTCGACGGTCACCGCCGCACCCCGCGGTTCCCCGAGTTCGGTCCGCGCACCGACGAAGGCTTCTCCGACGCGACCCGCCAGCTCGCCGAGTACTTCGCCGGCCGCCGCCAGACCTTCGATCTGGAGCTGGACCTGCGCGGCTCCGAGTTCGAACTCCGTGTCTGGCAGCTGCTGACCCGCATCCCGTACGGCGAGACCCGCAGTTACCGCGACCTCGCCGTCGACCTGGGCGAACCTGGCGCGGCGCAGGCTGTGGGCAACGCGAACGGCTGGAACCCGATCAGCATCGTCGTGCCGTGCCACCGCGTGGTCGGCAGCAGCGGCGGCCTCACCGGCTACGCGGGCGGCGTCGAGCGGAAGCGGTTCCTGCTGCACCTGGAAGAACCGCCGGCCGAGGACGCGGGCCGTCTCTTCTGACCCTCGCCCCGGCGACGTGCCGCGGTGCTGCCCGGCAGCCGACCGTCGTTCCGGACGCCCCAGCGCAGGCCGGCGTCGATCGATATTCACTCGAACGATCATCACTCTCCGTGTCACTCGTATGGGTGAGCTGAAGCGACCATTGGCAGTGACGCTCCGTGTCTACAGCGTCGTGACCCGAGGCCGGCCGCCGGGCGGCGGTCCGGGATGACCGTGCGAATGAACGTGCATATTCCCGTTTCCGGCCAGGGGCCGGACGGCTCCGGACGTGCCTAGTGGTTTGGACAAGATTTCCTGGTTCGGCTCCGGAACGGCCGCAACGGCGACCGCAGGGAGTGACGGAAGCCGTCACTCGAACCGCTGGGCGACGATGAAGGACCGTTCACCGCGACACTGGCAGTAGAGCTGGTCGGTGACGCACGGTTTTCGCCAGGATGGCCGCATCCGAGGCCGCCCGTGCGGCGGCCGGGACGCCTGGACATCTGTCAGCGCCGGTCCGCCGGGCCGGAAGAGAAAGGGACGACGATCTTCGTGACGCTACTTCCCTGCCTCGCCGACCAGTCGCCTCGAAGCGCGCTGCCGTCCGGGCCGCGCCGACCGGACGAGGGCGCCGGGCCGGACGCGAAGCCGGTCCGCGCGGAAACGGCGGCCGCGCCGGTGCGGCCGCCGAGGACAGCGTTGCCGCCGGGCACGTCGGCGCGACCGGCCGGGGCAGCGGGGCCGGAGACCGCTGGCGGCCGCCGCGAACCTGCTCGGCCGGACGACGCCGTCGGTGCCGCCCCGGGCGACGCTCACGGTGGTGCTCCAGCAGATCCGGCTGCCGGGGGACGGAGCGGCACCCCGGCTCTCCCGCGGAACCCCGCCTCGACCGGCAGCCTGCCTCGGCCCCGCTCCTCCTCGGCCCCTGTCGTCCGCGGCCGACCCAGCCCGCGCCACCCCAGCTCCTCCGCGCCGCCGGCTCGGGTCCGGGTCATCGTCGACTGGACGCCTTGCTCCCGTCCGCCTCGGCGGATCGCCTCGCGGGACGAGATGATCGCCTCCGCCAAGCAGGTACTCGCGCGCAATCGGCACGGTCGCCACCGCAAGCCCGACACTCGCGACCCCTGGACGTCCCTCGCGGCGGATTTCGTCCTCGTCTGGGCGCCCGTGCTGCGGATGGCGGTGCTCCTGCTTGCCGGCACCGCGTTCCTCACCGGACTGGTGCTGATGGACAGCCCGGTCGCCGGGCTGGCGGTCGCCGGCGTGACGGTCGGCGCGGCTGCCTGCCTGGTCAGGCCGCGAAAGTCGCCCTCGCATCGGTGCTGATCTAGGCGTGCGGAAAAATTCTTGGCGCACGATGTCGAAGCAGGCCGAGCCCGCCCGACGAGTATCCAGAGGCCGGCGAACGCGCCCGGAGCCGACCGGGCCCCGGCCTGAACCCGAGGAGCGGTCATGCGTTTCCTGATGATGCACCGGCTGGACGAGAGCGCCCCGGAAGCCTGGAACCCGAGCCCGGAATTCATGGAGAAGATGGGCGGGATGATCCAGGACTGGTCCGCACGCGGCATCCTGATCACCGCGGAAGGAGTGCACCCGTCGGAGAAGGGTGCGATCGTCCGCAAACCGCGCGGCGCGACGCCGGTAGCGACCGACGGCCCGTTCACCGAGGCCAAGGAGGTCATCGGCGGGTTCGCGCTGATCAACGTGGACGACCGGGCCCAGGCGGTGGCGTACGCGCAGGAGTACGCCGGGCTGTTCGAGGAGATCGAGGTCGAGGTGCGCCAGGTCGTCGAGTTCGACGACCTGCCCGCCGCGCAGTGAGCCCAACGGCCGGGTCCTGCGATGCTCGGGCCCGGCCGTTCGGCGGCATTCGCGCGCCAGGTCTTTGTCATCGACGGCGCGCGGCCGCCGCCGGGATCTTCGTCCGAAAGGCGGGGAACCCCAAGGAGGCAGCGGTGCGGATCATGCTCACGGCGGCCCTGACAACGATGTCGGCGCTTACCCTGGCGGGGCCCGGCTCGGCGTCACCACCGCGCCGTCCGGGGTCGGCGGCTGGCGCACCCAGAAGCCGCCGCGACCGCGATGATGGCGTTGTACGACAACGGCACCGGTCAGTTCCGCGGTGCCGGCTGGTGGGGGAGCGCGGTCTCGTTGACCGGCGTCATCCGCGATGCCGCGGTCACCGGGATGGGCAGTTACGACTGCGCGATTTCCACGACGTACGAAAAGAACGTCAACGCCGGCCGCGGCCAGTTCCGCAACGAGTTCTCCGACGACACCGGCTGGTGGGCGATGGCGTGGATCGACGCCTACCACCGCTACCGGTCTCGGGCGCAACACGGCGGGACTGGTTCCGGGACAAGGGAATCATCGGCGCGGACGGGCTGGTCGTGGACGGCGTCGACGGCGCCAGCTGCACCCCGGTAGGGAACCATTACACCTACAACCAGGGCGTGCTGATGTCCGGCCTCACCGCGCTGTCCCGGGTGCCGGCCTCGTCCGCGGAGTGTCCGAATTGGACGCCGCGGTCGGCGGAGCGCCGTACCACGGCTTCCTGACGCGGCAGCCGGACTCGGCGTATGCGCACTCCCGCAACGACTTCGACCGGTACTCGCGGGAGTGGTCGGGCAGCGGCGACAAGGGGCCGGGCTGTCGGCCGAGCGGGCTGGCGTTGATGAACGCGACCCCCTGGTTTTCCGACGCACCAGCCGAGCACGATCCACGGGTCCGCGACGACCGGCGAGCAGCTCTCGGAGCGCATTCACGATCGAGGTCCTCGGCTGGTGTCCGGCGTACGCCGCGCCGGGCCAGCATCGTGCGGGTGTCGGCGCCGGGGTGCGCAGGGTCGGGACCGCCGAATCGTCCGCGCGCGGCTGAACGTCCCGTGTGGACTCCTGGCCGGGTGACCTAGCGCACACCCGTCCTGTGTCGGCCTCTCCGGGTACGGTTGGACTCGCCACGGGAAATGCTGCGTGGTTTCAGGCGGACGGGGAAGGGCGATCGTGGAGCTGAAGGTCGGGTACAAGGCGTCGGCGGAGCAGTTCGGTCCTCGCGAGCTCGTGGAGTTCGCGGTGCGCGCCGAGGAGCTGGGGCTGGACTCGGTGTGGGTGTCGGATCACTTCCTGCCGTGGCGCCATGAAGGCGGGCATGCGCCGTGGGCGCTGGCGTGGATGCCGGCGGTGGCCGAGCGGACCAGCCGGGTGCTGATCGGGACGAGCGTGCTGACGCCGACGTTCCGGTACAACCCCGCGGTGATCGCGCAGGCGTTCGCGACGATGGCGCTGCTGTCCGGCGACCGGGTGATCCTGGGCGCGGGCACCGGCGAGGCGCTGAACGAGATCGCGGTGTCGGGCCGGGAATGGCCGGAGTTCAAGGAGCGGTTCGCGCGGCTGCGCGAGTCGGTGCGGCTGATGCGCGAGCTGTGGACGAAGGACAGCGTCGACTTCGAGGGCGACTACTACCAGCTGGTCAACGCGAAGATCTACGACCGGCCGGAGCGGCCGGTGCCGGTGTACGTCGCGGCCGGCGGGCCGGTCGTGGCGAAGTACGCGGGTCGCGCGGGCGACGGCATGATCTGCACGTCGGGCAAGGGCATGGAGCTCTACACCGACAAGCTGATGCCGGCGATGGCCGAGGGAGCCGCGGCGGCGGAGCGGGACGCGGCGGGCGTGGACCGGATGATCGAGATCAAGATGTCGTATGACCGCGACGCGGAGAAGGCGCTGGCCAACACCCGGTTCTGGGCCCCGTTGTCGCTGAGCGCGGAGCAGAAGCACACGGTCTCCTCGGCGGAGGAGATGGAGCGGCTGGCCGACGAGCTGCCGATCGAGCAGGTCGCGAAGCGGTGGATCGTCGCGTCCGACCCGGACGAGGCGGTCGCGCAGATCAAGCCCTACCTGGACGCGGGCTTGAACCACCTCGTGTTCCACGGCCCCGGCCACGACCAGGAGCGCTATCTGTCGCAGTTCGCCGAGGACGTGCTGCCGCGGCTGCGCGCGCTGGCCTGACCGAGACGGACGCGACGCCGGGCGGGGACCTTCCCCGCCCGGCGTCGCGCGTTCGCGGGCTCAGTCTTCGCTGGGGAAGAGAATCGGACTGAGCAGGTACCGGGCCCGGCCCGGAGCCGGCGCGCTGCCGAGCATCGGCGCGATCGCCTCCCGCCTGCCTTGGATCATCGCGAGCAGTTCGTCGCGGCTCAGCCAGACCGCGTGCTGCCGGTAGCCGACCAGATCGTCGACCGGATCCGCCTGGGCACGGCCCAAATAGGCGTCGAACTCGGCGACCAGGGCGGCCATCGCGGCGGCGAACCCGCGCCGGTGGTCGTCCGGGGTGAACTCGGCGGGAGTGTCCTGGTCGATCACCGCGCGCTCGCACCGCAGCCGGTATGTCCGCTCCACCGCGCCGCGCACCCGCTGCTCGTCACTGGCGGCGGTCCGGGGCCGCGCGTGGCGGCCTCGGGGCTAACCCGAGGCAGGCTCTAGCGTCGCGCCAGCCGAACTGCCGCCAGCACCAGACCCGCCACGCCGACGAACACCGCGACCCACACCCAAGGCGGGGTCGGGCCCGGAAGGTCGACGGTGAAGCGGTACGAACCGGTCAGCGCGGCCTTACCTGGCGGGGTCACCTGATACTGGACCTCGTAGACGCCGCTGCCCGGCGACTCCCGCAGCGGCACGGTCACCACTTTGCCGTCGACTGCAGCCATCGACCGGTCCCAGATCTCGCCGCTCTCGCTGGTCACGCGCACCCGGTAGGGTCCCCCGCCGCCCACGGCCTGGTCGAACACGAGGCGCACGACGCTCGGCGCCGCCGCGACGCGCGAGCCGGCCTGCGGAACAGACCTGGCCAGCGCCGGGTCGGCCGTGGCGGGCGGGGCGGACAACAGAGCCAGCACGAATGCCACGAGAACTGCGGCGAACCCTTTCACGGGACCTCCTTGCTACGGAACATCACGGCTGGGCGGGAACCAGCCGAAAAGGAGAACGGGCCCCCGGCAAGGGGGTGACCGGGGGCCCGTTCAGGTTTTCAGCAGCGAGCCGCCTGCTCGGACGACTTCGAGCTCCATTCCGCACCGGAGAGCTGACCTTCGACGACGTCGTCCCACACGTACCACTGGTTATGGCCGTTCCATTGCTTTTCGTGCCACATCTCCCAGTCGCCGGTGACTCTCGTCTTGTGCTTCACCGCCCACAGGTCGACCCTCTTCTTGGGCCCGATGTTCTGCCGGACCTCGTGGGTGGTTTCGTCGGTGGTGGACCATTCCTGGCCAAAGCTGGCCCGGACGGAGGCCTTGAGCACGCCTTCGAGACCGGCCTCGACTCCGATTTCGATGTTGTACCGGTCCGTGGTGGTCGATGAGACGTTCTTCCGGAACACCTTGGTGGCTTCGGAAGAACTGCAGTTCTCGTGGTAGCCAATGTACTGGGCCGGGCCCAGGAAGGGGATCAGACTGCCCTTGGGGTGGAACTTGCACCACTTCGCGCTGCCGCACGACCGCAGAACCTGCTGCGGCGTCGGGTCCGCGGCCTGTGCGGCGTTCGCCGGGGTGGCGAGCACACCGCCGGCGACGGCGACCGACAGCGCGAGCGCGCCGAGAATCCTTGAAGGGCCGGGGTTGAAATTCACCTGTCCACCTCTCATTCGAGATCGATCTTCACGGTCTGGGTGCCGAACCGCCCGACGGTGGGACGGTTCTCGGTGTACGGGCCTTCCCGCTGCCCGTTCTCGTCCACGAGGAACACGCCGCACTGGTTCCACGCCTGAAGCGACCTGACGTTCTTGTACCAGCGCCGATCGGGACGGAACCAGTAGGTCGCACCGGTCTTGCAGTTCTGATCCACCCAGATCCGCACTGCATAGCCTTCGTAGTTGTAAGCACTGAAAAGTGCGGCCGCGACGACGTCGCCGGGTGCGCGCACCTGATCCGAACTGCCGTCGCACTGCATTTTTTTGGTCGTGATAGAGTAATCGCATTTGATGCCCGGCGGGTTGTCGTCCGCCGATGCCGTGCCAGTCGAGAGGCCGACCAGTAGTCCGGTTGCCGCCAATGTCGTAGTTATGCTGCGCTTGAAGACAGAATTCATCGATACACCTTCCGGCGATTACGCCGAGCTCATTGCATCAAAAACTGATCATCCGCCGGAACGGCGATGACTCGCACCGACGCTCCTTCTCGGCGGACGCATATCGCGTCGCGAATGATCCGAGCGACCGGGGCGGATCGGCCCGGCAACCGTCGAGCACCTTTCCGGCCAGGCCGATCTTCACGTCCGTGAGTGCCGCCCTCCTCCCGGTGCGTCGGGCCGGGAGGAGGGCGTCTGACGTTGAGAAGTAGACACCGCCGACGTCTGTGTGCACCAGGCAGAAGCACCGGCAATTTCGATGAGCAAAACGGCCGCCGCCGCACGCCCCTTATGTGGGTATCTCCCGTGGTGATTGACGCGGCGCAAGAGCTTGTCTCGGGTGCTGCGCGCCGGACGGTTCGCTGGTCTCGTCCCCGAAGGGCCCCTTGCGGGAATTGGATTCCCGCAAGGGGCCCTTCCCGGACAGGCCGGCAAACCGGCCGCCCAGGAATCACGACAGCACCAGGTGAGATCTGGTTGATTCCAGGGCTTCGCCGTTGGCGCGAGATTTCACCTGATCGGGTTGCGGCAGCTGGTCGTCCCGTTCATCGGGAGGTGATGTCACACCTTCGTGGCAAGATGATCTCAGTACTGGTGATTCGTCGCCGGGATTACCCCGTCTGCCCTGGAGAGGAGTTCGGCCGCGTGAGCGCAACTATGAACTTCGGTGAATTATTGCGCTTTTATCGGCTGCGTTCCTCGCTGACCCAAGAAGAGCTGTCGAAGCGGACGAAGATCAGCGTACGCGCGATCAGTGATATGGAACGCGGACTGGTCAGTAATCCGCAGCGGCGCACCGTGGAACTTCTGGGCGACGGTCTCGAGTTGGCCGAGGACGAGGCCGATCGGTTCACCGACGCCGCGCGCGCCGGGCGGCGGATGGCGACCATGGCCGACAAGCCCGGGCTTCCCGGAGCGGTGCAGGCGCGCGCAGGGTGCGCATTGCCTCCGACGCTGACCGAACTCACCGGACGTGACGCCGAGCTGAGCGTCCTGGACGAGTACGCCCAGGACGCGATTTCTTCTTGCCGGTTACAGATCACGGTGGTGCACGGTCTGCCGGGGGCGGGCAAGACGGCGCTCGCGGTGACCGCGGGGCATCGACTGGCCGGCCGGTTCGCGAACGGCGCACTGTTCCTCGATCTGCAGGGAATGGGTCCGGAGCCGTTGTCGCTGGACCGAGCGCTGTACCGATTGCTGCGCGCGTTCGGCGTCGACGAGCGGAAGATCCCCGCCGAACTCGACGACCGGCTTTCCCTGTATCGCTCGCTGCAGCAGGACCGGAGCGTGTTGCTCGTCCTCGACAACGCCGCCGACGAAGCGCAGGTCCGGTCGTTGCTGGCCGCCAGCAACGGTTCGATGGTGTTAGTGACGAGCCGCAATACGCTGGCCGGCCTCGATGCGCGGCACCGGTTGGCGGTGGAGCTGCTCGATGAGGAATGCGCGGTAGCACTGCTGGCTCAGGCGGTCGGGAAGGAGCGGGTGGCGGCCGAACCCGAGGCGGTGCGGCGGGTGGCGAAGATGTGCGGTGGGGTGCCGCTGGCACTGGCGATCGCGGGGAATCGGCTTGCCAGCCGGAGCCAGTGGACAGTGGCGCACCTGGCGGACCAGCTGGAGGACGAGCGCCGGAGGCTTTCGGTCCTCACCGCGGGCGACCTTCAGGTGCGCGCCGCGTTCGAGATCTCCTACCGCAACCTGGAACTCTCGGTGGCGAGAATGTTCCGGAGACTCACTCTCGTGCAGGGTCCGGACATCTCGGTCGAGCTGGCCGCCGTGGTCTCGGGGCACACGGCGGACGTCGCCGAGGCGATGCTGGAGAAGCTGGCTGATGCCAGCCTGCTCGGGCTCAGCGGTACCTGCGGCCGGTACACCAGCCACGACCTGGTCCGGGTGTTCGCCAAGGAACAGCTGGAACTCTGCGAGAGCGAGGAGGACGTGCGGGCCGCCCTCGACCGGACGCGGCACTGGCTGCTCGCGGTCGCGACGAAGGCGGCCCGGTACTTCGACCGCGGCCAGACCGAAGCGACGATCGAGATCGACGGGCCGGATCCTCTGCACGACAGGGATTCCGCGGCGCGATGGTTGGCGCGGGAACAGTCGAACTGGTGCCACGCGTTGCGCCTTTCCCAGGCGCAGGGGGAACATCGGCGGGTCCTCGATCTGGCCACCGCCCTGCACTGGTACTCGGATCTGCGCGGGTCTGGCCACCTGTGGCTAGAAGTCTATGGCACCGGTCTGAAAGCGGCGGAAGCGCTGAGAGACCTCCGTGCTGTCGCCGAGCAGGCGAACTATCTGTGCTGGGCACTGTCCGCGTTGTGCGGGCAACAGCGTGAGGCGCTTGTGGTCCACCAACGCGCGGTGGCTGCGGCGCACGAAGTCGGTGATCTCGTGCTCGAAGCCTGGGCCTGGTATTACCGGTCCATCATCGACCTGCGGCTCGGTTCGGCCAGCGATGCCGTCCGGCACGGCAGGCGTGCCGCCGAGCTGTTCGAAGAGGCCCGGCTTCCCGACGAGTACCACCTGGCCCTGTCGCTGCTGGGTAAGCAGCTGCACGCGGCGGGTGAGTACACCGAGGCAGTGGCGGCGCACCGGCAGGCTGTCGCGCACCACCGCGGCCTCACCAGTACTCCGGGCAACGACGAGCTGCTGTCGCTCCTGTTGACCCGGCTCGCCGAGAGCCTGACCGTCTCGGGGGACGTGCCGACCGCGCTCGAGTTCCTGGACGAGGCGGAATCGCTGTACCGGAAACATCAGGCCAGCATCGGGGTGGCCAGGGCGCGGCACCTTCGCGGCCTGGCCCTGGCCAGGGCAGACCGCCTGGAGGAGGCCAGGGACCAGCTGATGTCGGCACTGGAAGAAGCGCGCTGGTCGGAGACCAGGATCGAGATACTGGTGCAGTTGGCGAAGCTGTGCGAGAAATGCGGTGAGCCCGCCCGCGCCCGTGAGCACCGGATGCGTGCCCTTGCCGAATGCTCGCGTTACGACGCGCCGGCGGTCCGGCGCACTGCTCACCTGCTTGCTGCTGACCTGGGTCTCAGCAGTCCAGATCGGACGTTGTCGCAAGCGGGGAGACCGGGCAGTTCCGGGTGAGTTCTTCGGCAGCGGAGCGAGGGCGATTTCTCGCGCCCTCTCGCCCCGTTCACCGTGCGAGCATCCGCGTCTGAGGCACCAGCTGTCACCTCCCCTCCGGAATCGGACTGGGCACGGAAGCGCGACAGAGACAGCGAGCAAGCGCGAACACCATGGGGAATTGCCGAGACAACTGCACTTGACGGTTCGGCAGGCGTGACTGGAAGCAGCCGGCGTGAGCGCACGGCGGATGGCGGACTCTCTCCCTCGTCGCATCACGAGTCAACGGGCCGGACCCTGCTTCGAAGGTGCGAACCAGTGGGCGCTCGGTGGCCCCGAATCTGCTAGGAAGTTCGGTGCGCGAGAACCCGTAACAGGCCCCTCGGCTGCCGGTCGGCGGACTCATCCGGGCGGGGGCTCATCTGCACCGTTGCACCCCCATGCTGACGCGTTTGACGTCCAAACTTGCGGATCTGCCGCCAGTCTGCCGGTATTTCTGCGTGGCGGCACAGGCTGGCAGCGTGATGTAATCGTGCCCGTAAGGGTAAAGGAAAGGTAATGATTACGTATAGACGGTGATCCAGGCATGCGTCGTTGCGCGCAGACCGTCGACCTGGCCGGAAACAAGCGCTTTCGCGGCTGGAGTGCGCTTCGTCGCTGATCCGGTAGTTCCCGGAATCGACGACCAGTGTCAGCGTCGTCGAGGGTTTGCCGGCGAGTCGGTCGGCTTTGCCAGGAGCGGCCCTTGAATACCGGCAGCCGGGACGAGGCGTGACGTCAGGGTTGGAGATGGGCTTGTGACGAGTGTTGTCAACGATTGTGAAAATTCGCGTACGGCACTGGTTCTGGGAGGGGGAGAGCCGGAGCTGCCGACCGGTTCCGCTTTCGGTGATGTTCTGCGGTTCTACCGGATTCGCCGCCGCATGACCCAGGAAGAGCTGGCCGACCGCACGGGAATCAGCCTTCGCGCGATCAGCTACCTGGAGAGCGGCCGTACGCGCAAGCCGCAGCGGCGTACCGTCGAACTCCTCGTCGCGGGGCTCGGTCTGGCCGCGGACGAGGCTCGGGGGCTCGGCGAGACAGTGGTACAGGTTCGGCGAATCTCCACCTCCGAGCGCTCGCCGGGGCAAGCCGACCCGTTGGGCGCAGGCGCCTTCTGCAGGCTGCCGCCGATATTGCATCCCCTGGTCGGCCGGGACCTGGAGTATCGGGCTCTGGGACAGTTCGCGCAGGACGCGAAGGCTTCGCGCCGAGTGCCGATGGCGGTGATCCACGGACCGCCCGGAGTGGGCAAAACCGCGCTGGCCCTGGAAGCGGGGCATGCCCTTGCCGAACGATTCTCCGGAGGGTGCCTGTATGTGAATCTTCGCGGCACGAGTTCCCAGCCGCTGTGCCCGTCTCGGGTGGTCTACCGGTTGCTTCGCGCGTTCGGGGTGGACGAGCGCGCAGTCCCCGCAGCGGAGGACGAGCGGGTCGCGCTGTATCAGTCGTTGCTCGCCGATCAAGAGGTGTTGGTGATCCTGGACGACGCATCTGACGAAGCACAGGTACGCCCGCTGTTCGCCGCCAGTTCCGGCTCGGCGATAGTGGTGACCAGCCAGAGCACCATGAGCGGTCTCAGCGTGCGGCACCGGATACCGCTGTCCACCCTCGATCAGGGCAGCGGCCTGGAATTGCTTGCGTCAGTCGTCGGTTCTGGTCGCGTCGCCGCGGAGCTGGATGCTGCGCGGCGGGTGGTCGATCACTGTGGTGGCTTTCCGTTGGCCTTGGTCATCGCAGGCAACCGTCTGGCGAGCCGGCCGAATTGGGGCATCTCTCATCTTGCTGATCAGCTGAAGGACGAGCGGAGGAGGCTGTCGCTGCTGGCGGCGGGGGATCTTCAGGTCAGGGCGGCGTTCGAAGTTTCCTACCGCCAGCTCGGAGTTCTTACGGCGAGGATTTTCCGCTTGCTGGCGTTGACTCTCGGGCCGGACGCGTCGGCGGAAGTGCTCGCGGTGCTCGCGGGGCAGTCGCGCGAGACGTGCGAAGCGAGTTTGGAAGAGCTGGTCGATTCCAGCCTGCTCAAGATCGGCTGCGAGGCGGGTCGCTACCGCTGCGACACACTACTGCGTATTTTCGCGAGGGAGCGGCTGGAACAGGACGAGCGGCCCGAGGACATCACGGCCGCGGCCAAACGGCTGAGGGAGTGGTCGCTCGCCGTCGTGCAGAAGGCTGCCCAGGTGATCGATTCGGGCAAGGCCGGTGCGGCGCTGGCCGCACCCGGACCGGACCCGGTGCACGACCGGGTGTCGGCGATGCGATGGCTTGATCATGAGGCGGAGACATGGTTCTTCGCACTGCGGAATGCTGCGTTGCACCACGAACATCGGTTGGTTCTCGCCGTGACCAGGTCCATCTTCTGGTACTCGGTCCGGTGGGGCACCGGAAGGCTGTGGGCTGCGGTCTACACCATGGGCGTCAACGCGGCCCGGGCGCTGGAAGATGCCGAAGCCACCGTCGAGCAGTTGAACCTTCTCGCCTGGACTCAGCACCAGTTGTGCGGCCGCGTCGCCGAGGCGCAAGTGACGAACGATCTCGCGACCGCGGCCGCGGCGGAAGCCGAGGACGTGGTGGGTGAGGCATGGGCGTGGTACGGGCGGGCGAGCATCGAACGTTGCTCGACCTCCGCCCGGTCCGCGCTGCATCTCGCCCGGCACTCCGTTGCCCTGTTCTCACGAGCTGGCGACGCGGACGGACACCACCTGGCGTTGTCGTTGCTGGGCTCGCTGCTTCAGACGCTCGGCGATTTCGAGGAGGCTGTCGAAGTGAACCGGGTGGCGGCGGCATACTTCCGGAGCGCGGCCGACCGCCCGGGCAACGACCGGTTGCTGCCGACGGTGCTGTTCCGGCTAGCGGAGAGCATGGCAGCCGCGGGACAGCCGGGTCCCGCCCAAGAAATACTGGAAGAGGCGGACGACGAGCTGCGGTCGATGCCCGGCGTCGGCCGTGCACCAGAGGTCCGGATCGACGTGCTGGTGGCACTCGCCCAGCTGGCAGACCAGCGGGGCGAACGGGCCAAGGCCCGCGAATGCCGGCTGCGGGCGCTGGCCGAATGCGAACGTTACGGCGTCCGCGCAATCCAGGCCACGGCGGAGCGACTGGAAGCAGAACTCTCCCGCGAAGTGTCGCAGGAGTAATAGCACCCGTTCGTGGGCGCCGCGGAGTTTCCGGGGCCCAGTTCGGCGCGGGCGGCGAATCTGCGGCGCACGCGGATAAATGAGAAGAATCTGCCTGATTCGTGACGGGAGCTTGGCTTGGATCCGTGAAATTTGTTTCCTTTTCGGGATAGTTGCACGTAAATTGTCGGTTATAGGTGAATCTCAAGGAGATCGTGTGCGTAAAGGATTGACGAGACCGCTGGCTGCAACCGTGGTCGCCACTGCGCTTCTGCTCACTGGTATGGGGACCGCCTCGGCCTCTGCCGGTCGCGAAACAGGTAATCTGCAGGCATCCTCGGACAAATCGATCTGTAAAATCTTCAAAATCAATGGCGGCACTGTTGCCGATGTCTGCTTCTATTTCGACAAACGTGGTTCCATCCATCCTCCGTACACCGTGACCTACAAGTTCAACAAGCTTTCTTGGGGTGGCTATCTGCCGGACGGGCATGTGGCATTTGGGGAAGTTCCCGGCAGGGCTGCCCAGAAGTTGAAGGCAACCGGAAATTCGGAGATCTTCCCATATCAAGCCAATACTTCCTTCAAGGCGGTAGTCTGCCACCAGGCAGGTTGCAGCGATGCGCTGGAGGTCAAGCTGTAAATCACTCGGAGGGCAGGAATTTGTCGCCCAGGGCACGGCGCGAACACTTCGGGTGAGACCCGAGAATTCGACCCGGTTGTGTGCTGCGGCGTCGGCGACCCGCAGGGGCGAGCTTAGCGAGCGGTCGGCCGGTTTCGTGAGCGTGTGAGCTGCCTGCCCGAACGCCGGTGAAGGTGCGGTGAACCAGGTCCGTGAAGGGACCCTTGAGGGAATCTGAGTCCGGCAAGGGTCCCTTCACGGCAGTTCCGCCCTAAAGCAGTATTGCGAGACGCTAGGAGTGCCACCTGGATCGTCCCGAGGAATTCGTAGTCGACGACATTGCCGTCCAATCAGGCGGTGGTATGGATGCGCGCTGGGGTTGAAGAGTTGGGCAACGCGGGCGCACGGCGTGCCGAAATCACCGTCCCGCTCGGCTGCGGCGAGCCGCGCGGACGCACCATGACCGTCGCCATCTCCCGGGTCGAGGCGACCGGCTGCGGAGGATGTTGGGTGGTGCAAGCCGCCCGCTGAACGGACCAAACAGCCACAACCGCCACCAAAACCGGGGAAAAGTCAACGCGTCCGATCTCGAGAAACTGCGGATCTGCCCGAAGAATTGAAACTTCCGGTGTTGTGACCCCGAAGAATCTGTCGCCGAATTGAAGTTATCGAGCTCGGCTTTTCATTTGGTAAGGGCTCGCACCTACGAATAATGAGGAGAATATCTTGTCCACTGCAGGCAAGAACAAGATCGCATCGGTATTGGCCACCACCGCTGCCGTGTGCACGCTGTCGGTCGGAGGTGCTGCCACCGCGGACGCCCTTGCCAGGCCAGAACGCGGCACGGCTCAAACGTACATCACCGACCTCAGTGTGCCCGGTTATGGCGTGGTGATGCAGATTTCGAGCGTTTGGTCCTACGGTTACCTCGGTGCGGATGAATACCAATGGTCCACCACCTCGACGACCACTGCTGATGCTCATCTTCAAGTCAGGGCTGATGGCAAAATCATCGACAACGTCGCGAGCGGACGACAGCACGCGTCGCGGACTGTAAACATCCGAGCCTGCGTGCGGGGTGTTTGTGGCGGCTGGGCTTGATAACCCGCTCTCCGCTGCTGAGCTTCTGCTTGGTGCCGGCTTGGCGGGGACCGTAGAACGCTCCTCTGCCAAGCCAAGCCAGGCCTGATCGATCGTTGACCCCGTCGGTGCGCAGGGCTCGGTAGACCGCGTCGGGCCGGTGTCGTTTGAGCGCGCGAAGCGACTCCAGCCCCCGTCGCCGGCCGCTCGACGGCGGGCCAACAAAGCCCGTGCGTCGGCGTGGCAGCGGGCCTGGGTGAGCGCGGCTCGGTGCAACGCGGCGTTGTGTTGGCGGTTGCCGACACGGCTGAACCGGTGGCGGGCCTTGTCCGATGACCGCACGGGCATCGGCGCCGTGCCGGGCATAGCCGTCAGGAGTTCTCCGTCAGCACCCGATACATCGTGGACACCGAGCACAGGTAGACACCCTGGACGTAGATCTGCTGTGGCCGCGATGTCCACGAACCGTGCGCCGGTGAGCACCTCGAGGTCCGTCGGCGCTCGGCAACGGTCAGCTTGTCGACCGGGTCCGGCGGCGGTTGCTCGAGGGCGCTCCTGCGGCCATCGGCTTGTCATCGCCTTTGAACGACGGAAGCCCTGCTCCTCCGAAGAGGAGCAGGGCTTCCGTCGAGCGTAAACGTTTGGTGCGCGATACTGGGATTGAACCAGTGACCTCTTCCGTGTCAGGGAAGCGCTCTCCCGCTGAGCTAATCGCGCGAGGTGGAGACGGGATTCGAACCCGTGTACACGGCTTTGCAGGCCGTTGCCTCGCCTCTCGGCCACTCCACCGCATGGGCATGAGCCCTCCGAGCGGACGACGGGATTCGAACCCGCGACCCTCACCTTGGCAAGGTGATGCGCTACCAGCTGCGCTACGTCCGCACTACGCCTCGGCGAGGAATGATCCGGATTTCCGGTTCGCACCGTGTCGCCGTGGTGTGGAAGAACCATATCGAACCCCCGGAACCGGGCTGGCACCGGGGGGCGGTTGGCCCGTCGCCGGGCCGGTGATCAGGCCCGATCGTTCGGGATGAGGTGAGTGAGCGCGTCGTCGACGTCGACCCACAGGTGCTCGTTGCCGGGCAGCACGACGTCATAGGTGCGGTCCAGGAAGTCCGCGAGCTCCTGCGCGGACGCCTCGAACATGGCGTGCCCGGACGGCGAGTTCAGCTCGATCAGGACCGACTCGGGGTCTTCCACCGACGGCCGGATGCGAACGTCCCCGTCGCCGGCGTCGGCCAGCAGGCCGTCGGCGAGCAGGTCGCGCGCGTAAACCCATTCGACCCAGCCAGCGCGGCCGGTGCGGAAGGCGGCGACGACGGCGTACGGGTCGCGGGTGTCGTAGCGCAGCTCCACCTTGACCGGAACCGCCGGGGTCCGCGGCGCCAGCAGGTCGAAGACCGCCGTCGAGCGGAGCGTCACGTGATCGTTGCGCATCGTCCTACCCTTCGTCTCCCTTCCCGGCCCGGACGACCGAGGACAACGGTGAGACGCACCAGAGGCCCGGATCCGTCGCGAGTGCGGTCGAGATCACCCGTTCGGGACCGTCAGCCCGAGGTCCGTCCGGTCCGTCGCCGTCCGTGCCGCGCAGCCTTCAGCGGGCACCCGATGGGGCGCCACCGGTACATACTGCGCGGTTCGGCCGTCGTGCGGTAGCACCGTCGCATGGACGGCGCGCCCCGCCGCAAGCGGCCCCGGTCCCGAAGGGCCTTGGCTAGCTCGGGGTTGTGCGTTCCGTATCCGCAGGCAGACAGGCGGTAGTCGAAGGCAAACCACCCGTTTGCACGCCCTCCGAAAGTCGTGCGGTACCCTTCAGTGGCACGGAAGAGGGCGATTAGCTCAGCGGGAGAGCGCTTCGTTCACACCGAAGAGGTCACTGGTTCGATCCCAGTATCGCCCACCCAGCGTTTGTTCAGCTCACCCGGCCTGTCGATGATCTTCATCGGCGGGCCGTTGGTGATTGTGGGGACCAAAAGGGTGGCCGGGCCTGCTGGCCGCACTTGGCGCGTGAAGAGGCCAGGCCGCTCTCTGGGCTTGCGCAGCTGTCGTGGCCAGTCCCAGGCCGTCGCGTCCCAGTGTTGCTGGAGGACGTCGAGTATGCGTTCGATCACAGTGTTGGTGAGCTGCGATCCGCCGTCGACGACGTCCGTGCGTTGACGGCCGAGTCGTAGCGGTCGCATGATCCGCGCACCTGGTCTTCGACCAGCGAGGCGGTGTGGCTGTGGCGGAGTCGTGGAAGTGCAGCGCCTGGTTGACCGGTGACCATCCCCTTCGTCTCGCCGCCGGCGAAGGCGGGCAGCCGGACGAGGCGGCGGAAGCGGGATCGCCGGTGCAGTTCGCCGTGGATTCCGGTGAACACGAACCGGGTGCCGGCGTTGCGCTGGTGCTGGCGTGTCAGAAACCGCCCCGGCGAGCCGGCCTTCGGCAGTGGCAGGACCTCCAGAGCGATCCCAGCCCGGCAACTCCGGCTGGCTTCGACCAGTGATCAGCCAGCCCGTCGAGCCGGTGGTCATACGGGAAGAAGGCGTCGCCGATGCCCGGCCATCCCGACTGGATGTCCGACGCCGTTCCGTTCTGAACCGCTGCCAGCGTAAGGAGAAAACGTGTTACCAGTAATGAAACGCGGCTCTTTGACTGGGGGAGCACTGCTCGCCTGCATGATGTTCGGAGCGTCAGTCGCCTCCGCTGGCGTCGGCGACCCGTACGGGCCCCAGGACGGCAATGGGGATACCGGGTTTCCCGCTAGGACGTGAAAGTGGGAGTTGACCCGGCGAAGCCGGACGAGCTCACCGGCGACGGCCCTTGCCGGACTCAGATGCTCTCAAGCGGCCCTTCGCGGCCGGGATCGCGGCACCGGCACCGGCACCGGCGTCGAGGTCCGTCTCGGCCAGATCACCACAAGAAACTCGTCGACAACAACGCAAACTGAAAACACCGGGATCACGAGTCACTAGGGGGCGACCCCGATCTGGGCTAGGAATTCCGCAGCTGCCGGGGCCGGGCCGAAGGTGCTCCAGATGACGTGTTCGGTGCGGGTCGGGGCGTTCGCGACCGGGATTTTCACCAGCTCCGGCAGCTGATCGGCGAACGAAGCGGCCAGCAGCGCAACGCCCAGCCCGGCCCGAAGCAGACGGCTCAGCAGCAGTATGTCGCTCGTTTCGTACGCGACGTGCCGGATCAGTCCCGCCGTGGCGAACGCCTGGTCGGCCTGCTGCCGTCCGGTCGAGCCCGCGGGAAAGTCGATGAACGTCTCGTCGGCCAGTTGTTCGAGGGTGAGCCGCCGTCGGGCGGCAAGCGGGTGACCGGCGGCCAGGACGGCGCGATGCTGGTCTTCGGCGAGCAGACGGTGGGCGACGCCGGTCAGTTCGAAGCCTTCGGGCAAGCCGAGGAAAGCCAGGTCCAGCGCGCCGTCGGCGACCTGCCGGACGAAGGAGCCGCTCGTGCCGCCGGTCAGCCGGATCTGGACCTGCGGGTGGCGGGTGCGGAAGAGCCGGAGCACCTCGGGGACGTCGACGGCGGCCACCGTCGGGATCACGCCGAGGGTGAGCGGGCCGCGGATCTCGCCTTCGGCGGCGGCGGCTTCCGCGGCGGCGCGGTCGGCGGCGTCCAGGCATTGGCGGGCGACCGGCAGGAAGGCCGTGCCGGCCGGGCTGAGCCGCACCTGGCGGCTGGTCCGGTGGAACAGCTGGACGCCGAGTTCCTTCTCCAGCCGCGCGATCTGGTGACTCAGCGCGGACTGCACGACGAAGCAGCTCTCCGCCGCCCGGGTGAAGCTGCCGTGCTCGGCCACCGCGACGACGTACCGCATCTGCCGGAGCTCCATGCGATCAATCGTGATTCATGATTGATCCGATGACAAGCATGTGTTGGACTCATCGATCGGCTCGGCGCAGGCTCGACGCATGACCACGACTGACCTTCCGGCCCCGGCAGCGCCGGCCGCCGCTTCCTCTCCCGGGGTCGCCGGGCGCACCGTGCTGACCGCGTTCGCGCCGGCGGTGTGGGGCACGACCTATCTCGTCACCACCGAGTTGCTTCCGCAGGGCCACCCGCTCTTCGCCGGCTTGCTCCGCGCGCTGCCCGCCGGGCTGCTCCTGCTTCTGATCTTCCGCCGGCTGCCGCGCGGCGTGTGGTGGTGGCGCGCGCTGGTCCTGGGCGCGCTCAACATCGGCTTCTTCTTCCCCCTCCTGTTCACCGCGGCGGAACGGTTGCCCGGTGGCGTAGCGGCGACGATCGGCGCGATCCAGCCGCTGCTGGTGATCGCGCTCGCGCTGCCGTTGCTGGGGGAGCGGCCCGCGGCAGCGAAGATCGCGTGGGCGCTTGCCGGAGTCGCGGGCGTCGCGCTGGTGGTCCTCGGTCCGGGTGCGGCACTCGATCCGCTCGGGCTGCTCGCGGGCGCGGGCAGTGCACTGTCGATGGCGACCGGAGTGGTGCTGACCCGGCGCTGGGGCCGTCCGGCAGGCGTCAGTTCGTCGGTGTTGGTGAGCTGGCTGCTGACGGCGGGCGGACTGGTGCTGCTGCCGATGACGTTCTCCATCGAAGGCGCGCCGCCGGCGATCGGCGGGGCGGCGGCGGGCGGCTACCTGTGGCTCGGGTTGATCGGCGGGCTCGGGGCGTACCTGCTGTGGTTCCGGGGCCTGGGCACGCTGCCGGTCACCTCCGCGGCGCTGCTGGGCTTGCTGTCGCCGATCGTGGCGGCGGTACTGGGCTGGCTGGTCCTCGGGCAGGCGTTGCGGCCGCTGCAGTTGCTCGGGTTCGCGCTGGCGCTGGCGGCGATCGTTGGCGGGCAATTGGCCGGGAGGATCCGGCGGCGCGCGTGACAGCATGGGTTCAGTCCCGGTCCCGCATGAGGGGGAGAGCAGCGGTGGTCACCGTCGAGGATGTTCGCGCGCTCGCTTCGCCGTTGCCCCGCAGCGAGGAGCACCTCGTGCGGGACCAGGTGAAATTCCGGGTCGGCCGGCTGGTCTACCTCGCCTTGTCGCGAGACGAGACGACGCTGGGGTTCGCGTATCCCAAGGAGCATCGCGCCGGGCTGGTCGCTGCCGAGCCGCGCAAGTTCCAGCTGCCCCGGGAATCTGACCTGAGGTTCAACTGGGTGCACGCGAGCCTGAGCGAGCTCGACGCCGACGAACTCGCCGAACTGGTGATCAACGCTTGGACTATGTGCGTGCCCAAGAAGGTCGCCGCGGCCTACCTCGGCGCCGGCTGAACCGGGAATTGCCCGGCCCGGCGAAGCTGTGCTAATTTGGCGACGCGCCCCGTATGGGCCTATCGCATGGAGGTAGCGGCTAACCAGCCAGCACCGAGTCGGAAACTCCGCCTCTCGCAGCTTCTTGTCCGGAGCACTGCGCCATGCCTTGTGCCTGCGGGGTTTTTTCGCGTCCGAAATCGGTGCGCTGCCTCCTTTCCGTTGTTCGAAAGGATCTGAATGAGCAATGCGCACAACACCGGCCACGACGCCTTCCAACGACGGCTGATCGCCGAGTTCCGGGCCAGCGGCGGAGCGCTGACCGGCAGGTTCGAGGGCTGGTCGCTGACCGTTCTCACCACTGTGGGAGCCCGGACCGGACGGGACCGGGAAACACTGCTCGGCTATCTGGAAATCGGCGGCAAGGGCGTCGTCGTCGCCTCGGCGAACGGTGCGGACCGCAATCCCGGCTGGTATCACAACATCCGGAAGAATCCGATCGTGACCGTCGAGACCGGCGCTGAAAAGTATCGAGCCATCGCGGCCGTTCCGCAAGGGAAGGACTATGCGGAGCTGTTCGCGCAAGTGGTCGCGGAAGCTCCCGGATACGGCGATTACCAAGCGAAGACGACCCGGCGAATCCCCGTCGTCGTGCTGCACCGGATCGACCCGCGCGCCGGAGAAGAACGCGTCAAGGGGATGGGGGGGGGGACTGGCTCGTCGAGGTGCACGATTGGCTGCGCGCCGAGCTGAAGGCGGTGCGGGCGCAGGCGGACGCGATCGTCGGCGGTGCCGGGGTCGCGATCTCCCGGCCGGCGCCGGACTTGGCCCAGCAGCTGCGCATGCGGTGCGCCGGCTTCTGTACCGCGTTGAGCCGCCGGCATCACGGCGGCGAGGACGCGGTGGTGTTCCCGCAGTTGGCCGAGCAGTTCCCGGCGCTCGGGCCGACCCTCGCGCAGCTGGCCGAGCAGCACCAGGCCGTCGCGCGGCTGCAGCGTTCGATCCAGCAGCTGGTCGACGGGTTCGTTCCGGGCGAATCCGATCCGGAGCGGCTGCGGTCGGACCTGGACCGGCTCGCGGGCGAGCTGGAGGCGCACTTCGACTTCGAAGAGCGAGCCGTTGTTACTGCGCTCAACGCGACCGCGGCTGCTCCGCCGATCGCGTGATGCCGCGGGCGGGAGAGGGGCAATCCGGCTGCTCTCCCGCCGGAGCGGACCCGGCGGCCGGCCTCGTGCCAGGCGGGAGAACCGGGCAGGTTGGCTTGCCCCGGCGGAGAACCTGCCAGGCGGGCGCGATCCGGTGGACTGCCGCGGTAAACGCCTGCCCGGCAACGATTCCGGTGGCGGTTCCGACCGACCGCGCCGGATCCGGAAGGCAGCTTCGGTGGTGCCCGCTCGTTCCGTATTCCGGGAAGTACGTTGATTGCTACCGGTACCGTCTCGCGCCGGGCTTTCGCGTTTCGCGCCGAAAGGTCCGGCGAAGCGTCTCGGGGCGGCTGGGCGCGCGGCACTCCACTGTGGAACGGGTAGGCCGGCCAGGTCAACGAAGCCGAATCGGTGATTACCTAACGTAGCCACCTCGCGCTGCGGGAAATAACCCATCGCGACCGCGTCGTGATCCACTCGGTGCTTCCTGGTCGGAAGATTCGCAGGCAGTGGCTCAAATCCGTGTAACACCGCTTGGTGGGGCACCGATATCTTGGCGAGTGTCACACCTTCGGCCAAGGGAGCGGAACTCGACCGGTGATCACGGGTTGTGACTACTGGTGCAAGTTCGGTGTGCCGGCGGCGAATCAGGTCCGGGGAGCTTGCCCAGTGCGGGAGGACTGATGGAAGAACCGGTGCGGCCGTTGGCCGCGGACGGCATTTCGCTGCCGCGGTTCGAGCTGAAGGCGGTGCCTGCTCCGCCCTCGGCCGACGCGGCGCTGCCCGAGGAAACTGCCGGTCCGGCCGAAACCGCCGCCGTGTCGCCGAAATCGCACGCGCCGGAATGGGAGAAGCGCTACCGGCTCACCGTCGTCGCGGCCGACCTCGTGGCCGCCTGCCTGGTCATCGCGATCAGCGCGTTCGTCATCGACCGGCTGGCGCCGCACGACATGCACGCGTTCGGGACGGCGCTCGCGGTGCTGTGCTCGCTGCCGGTGAGCCGGGCCTGGAGCCCGCGAGTGCTGGGCGAAGGACCGGAGGAATACCGCACGCTCGGCCGCGGCCTGATTACCGCCGCGGTTCTCGTCGCGCTGGGCGGACTGCTTTTCGGGGCGCTCGAAGTGCAGCCGTGGGTCTTTTTCGTCGTGCCGGCCGTCGCATTGGTGCTGTTCCCGCAGCGGTATGTCCTGCGCCAGATTCTGCACCGGAAACGGCGGCGCGGGCTGTGCCTGCTGCCGGTGATGGCCGCGGGCAGCGCGGAAACCGTCGCCGACCTGATCGAGCGCACCCGGAAGGAAGCGCACGTCGGCTGGCGGGTGGAAGCGGTCTGCACCTCGAGCGGGCACGGCGAGATCAAGGGAGTCCCGGTCGTCGGACGGCTGGAGGAGCTGTCCCGGCACGTGCGGCGCGGCGGCTACCGCGTCGTGGCCATCACCGCCGACCAGTACTGGAACCCGCAGCGGCTGCAGCGGCTCGCCTGGGACCTGGAGGGGACGTCCTCGGAGATGGTCGTCGCGCCGGTGCTGATGGAGGTGGCCGGGCCGCGGCTGAACGTCAGCGGAGTGCTCGGGATGCCGCTGCTGCGGGTCACCGCGCCCGCGTTCACCGGCGGGCGGCGGCTGGTCAAGGAGGTCGTCGACCGGTGCGGTGCGGCGGTCCTGCTGACGCTGTTCCTTCCGCTGCTGCTCTCGATCGCGGTCGCGGTGAAGGCGGGGGATCGCGGGCCGGTGGTCTACCGGCAGCGCCGCATCGGCAAGGACGGCGAAGCGTTCACCATGCTGAAGTTCCGCACCATGGTGGTGGACGCGCACCTCGCCCGGTGCGACCTGGAGGCGGCGAACGAGGGTGCCGGGCCGCTGTTCAAAATGAAGCACGACCCGCGGGTGACCAAGGTGGGCGCTCTGCTGCGCCGGTATTCGCTGGACGAGCTGCCGCAGTTGTTCAACGTCGTCGCCGGGCGGATGTCGCTGGTCGGGCCTCGGCCGCCGCTGCCGGAGGAGACCGCGAAGTACGTGCCGGCCGCGCGCCGGCGGCTGCTGGTGAAGCCCGGGCTCACCGGGCTGTGGCAGGTCAGCGGCCGCAGCGATCTGTCGTGGGAGGACAGCATCCGCCTCGACCTGCGCTACGTCGAGGACTGGTCGCTGGCGCTCGACATGGTGATCCTCTGGAAGACCTTCCGTGCCGTGCTGGCCGGGAAAGGCGCCTACTGAGCCGCGGCGCTCGCTGTGTGCTGGGCCACAAAGATCGTCGGCGCGAAATAGTCAAGCGTTCAACCAGGTTGCATCGCGAAGTAGGCGACAGCACGGGAAGGAACGCCGAAACCGATGACTACTTTCGTTGAGTCCGCGAAGCAGCTGCAGGTGCCCGCCGAGGTGCAGGATCTGCTTTTCCGCGAGGCACGGACCGCTAACAGCTTCAGCTCCGAGCCGGTGACCGACGAGCAGGTCCGGGCGATCTACGACCTGGTCAAGTGGGCGCCGACCTCGATGAACACCCAGCCGCTGCGCGCTCTGGTGCTGCGCAGCGACGAGGCCCGCGAGCGCCTGCTCCCGCACCTGATGGAGGGCAACCGCGCCAAGACCGAGAGCGCGCCGCTGACCGTCATCCTGGCCGCGGACGTCGACTTCCACGAGAACATCCCGCAGGTCTTCCCGCACAACCCGGGCGTCAAGGACATGTTCTCCGACGAGTCCGGCCGCGTCGAGTTCTCCAAGCTGAACTCGCTGCTGCAGGTCGGCTACTTCATCATCGGCGTGCGCGCCGCCGGGCTGGCCGCCGGCCCGATGACCGGCTTCGACGCCGAGGGCGTCGACAAGGAGTTCTTCGCCGACAGCAACTGGCGCTCGCTGGTCGTGGTCAACGTCGGCAAGCCGGGCGAGAACCCGTGGTTCGACCGCCTGCCCCGGCTCGACTTCGAGCAGGTCGTCGAGACCCTCTGACCCGCAGGTCCCGCGCACGGAGGCCGCCCCGCACGCCCGGGGCGGCCTCTGCGCGTCCGCGGGGGACGTCGCCCGAAGCGGTAGGACCGCCGCCGACTAGCATCACCGGAAGCCGTTCCCTTCCTTCTTCCTAAGGAGTCCGATCGTGTCCCAACCGTCGTCAGCTGCCGCCGTACCCGCCCCGCGCGTGGTGGTGCCGGCGGGCACTACGGCGGGCGCCGCGGTGCGCGAGGCCGGACTGCCCACCAAAGGCCCGGACACGATCGTCGTCGTCCGTGACGCCGACGGGAAGCTGCGCGACCTCGCCTGGGCCCCGGAAGCCGAGGCGCAGGTGGAAGCGGTCGCGGCGAACACCGACGACGGCCGCAGCGTGATCCGGCACTCCGCCGCGCACGTGCTGGCCCAGGCGGTGCAGGAGGAGTTCCCGGACGCCAAGCTCGGCATCGGCCCGCCGGTCCGCGACGGCTTCTACTACGACTTCGCGGTCGAAAAGCCGTTCACGCCCGAGGATCTGCAGAAGCTCGAGAAGCGGATGAAGCAGATCGTCAAGGGCGCGCAGCAGTTCTCTCGCCGCGTCTTCGAGAGCACCGAAGAAGCGAAGCAGGAACTGGCGAACGAGCCGTTCAAGCTCGAGCTGGTGGACCTCAAGTCCGATGTGGACACCACCGAGGTGATGGAGGTGGGCGGCGGCGAGCTGACCATCTACGACAATCTCGACCCGCGCACCAAGGAGCGCGTGTGGAGCGACCTCTGCCGGGGCCCGCACGTGCCCACCACCAAGTTCATCCCGGTCTTCAAGCTCACCCGCGTCGCCGCCGCCTACTGGCGCGGCAGCGAGAAGAACCCGCAGCTGCAGCGGATCTACGGCACCGCATGGGAATCCGCCGAGGCGCAGGACGCCTACCTGGAGCGGATCGCCGAGGCCGAGCGCCGCGACCACCGCAAGCTCGGCGCCGAGCTGGACCTGTTCTCCTTCCCCGAGGAGATCGGCTCCGGTCTGCCGGTGTTCCACCCGAAGGGCGGCATCATCCGCCGCGAGCTGGAGAACTACTCGCGCCGTCGGCACGAGGAAGCCGGCTACGAGTTCGTGAACACGCCGCACATCTCCAAGGGCGAGCTGTTCCACACCTCCGGGCACCTGCCCTACTACGCCGACACCATGTTCCCGCCGGTGCAGTTCGAGGACGAGGACTACTACCTCAAGGCCATGAACTGCCCGATGCACAACCTGATCTTCCGCTCGCGCGGCCGGTCCTACCGCGAGCTGCCGCTGCGGCTGTTCGAGTTCGGCACCGTCTACCGCTACGAGAAGTCCGGCGTGGTGCACGGCCTCACCCGGGTGCGCGGGCTGACCATGGACGACTCGCACATCTACTGCACCAAGGAGCAGATGCCGTCCGAGCTGCGGTCGCTGCTCAAGTTCGTGCTGGACCTGCTCGCCGACTACGGCCTGTCCGACTTCTATCTCGAGCTGTCCACCCGCGACGACTCGGACAAGTTCATCGGCGAGGCATGGGAGTGGGAGGAGGCCACCGAGACACTGCGGCAGGCGGCGATCGACTCCGGTCTCGAGCTGGTCCCGGACCCGGGCGGCGCGGCGTTCTACGGCCCGAAGATCTCCGTGCAGGCCAAGGACGCCATCGGCCGCACCTGGCAGATGTCGACCATCCAGCTGGACTTCAACCAGAACAAGCGGTTCGAACTGGAGTACACCGCCCCGGACGGGTCCCGGCAGCGGCCGGTGATGATCCACCGCGCCCTGTTCGGCTCGATCGAGCGGTTCTTCGGCGTGCTGACCGAGCACTACGCGGGCGCGTTCCCGGCCTGGCTTTCGCCGGTGCAGGTGGTCGGCATCCCGATCACCTCCGAGCAGGTCGAGTTCCTCTCCGGGGTGGAGAAGGCGCTGCGCGACAAGGGCGTCCGCGTCGAGATCGACGCGAGCGACGACCGGATGCAGAAGAAGATCCGCACCCACACCACGCAGAAGGTGCCGTTCCTGCTGCTGGCCGGCGCGAAGGACGCGGAGGCCGGCGCGGTGTCGTTCCGGTTCCGCGACGGCGGGCAGATCAACGGCGTGCCGGTCGAGCAGGCGGTCGAGGCGATCGCCGAATGGGTCGCCCGGCGGGAGAACGCGTCGCCCTCGGCCCAGGCCGTGGAGAAGATCCTGCAGTGACCGGGCCGGAACTCGTCGAACAGGACGGGGTCGGGGTCCCGGACGCGCTGCAGCGGCTGTGGACCCCGCACCGGATGGCCTACATTCGCGGCCAGGAGAAGCCGGACGGCGACGAGCCCGACGGCTGCCCGTTCTGCCGGCTGCCCGGGCTCGGCGACGACAAGCGAGCGTTGATCATCGCGCGCGGCGAGACCGTGTTCGCGGTGCTGAACCTGTACCCGTACAACCCGGGCCACCTGATGGTGGTTCCGTACCGGCACGTCGCGGACTACCCGGACCTCACCGCCGAGGAGACCCGCGAGCTGGCCGAGTTCACCCAGCACGCGATGGGCGTGGTGCGGGCGGTGTCGGCGGCGCACGGGTTCAACATCGGGATGAACCAGGGCGTGATCGCCGGTGCCGGCATCGCCGCGCACCTGCACCAGCACCTGGTGCCGCGCTGGGGCGGGGACGCGAACTTCATGCCGGTGATCGGGCACACCAAGGTGCTGCCGCAGCTGCTCGGCGAAACCCGTGACCTGCTGGCGGGCGCGTGGTGAGGCCGGTCGCGCGCCGGTAATTGAGTGCTCAACCAGCGTATGATGGCATTATGTCCGAACCACGCTGGCTGACCGCCGAAGAACAGCAGGTCTGGCGGTCCTACCAGGCCGCCAGCGCGATGCTGCGGGCACACCTCGAAGGGCAGTTGCAGCACGAATCGGGGATGCCGCCGTCGTACTACGAGGTCCTCGTCTCGCTGTCCGAGGCGAACGGCCGCCGGATGCGGATGAGCGAGCTGGCCTCGGTGCTGGACTCGTCGCGCAGCCGGCTGTCGCACGCGGTGTCCCGGCTGGAGGCCAAGGGCTGGGTCCGGCGCGAATCCTGCCCGACGGACAAGCGCGGCTCGTGGGCGGTGCTCACCGACTCCGGGTTCTCCGCGCTGGCGGAAGCCGCGCCCGGGCACGTCGAGGCGGTCCGGGAGGCCCTTTTCGACCAGCTGACGCCGGAGCAGGTGCGGCAGCTCGGCGAGATCTCGGAGGCCATCGCGAACGGGATGCGCCCCCGGTGCCAGGCCGTGCGGGAGGCGGCGGACGCCGCCGACGAGGCCGCTGAGCTGGTCTCGCCGGTCGCCGCGACCGCAACATCCGGCTGATCCTCCGGCGGGTCGCGGGCGGGCACGTCGGGCGCGCGCGGCGGGGTCGATAGGCTTTCGTCGCCCACCCGCTCCCGACTCAGGTGCACAGACGAGGAAGATGCTCAACATTTTCGCCCGTGCCTCGGTCTCCCGCGTGACGGACCCGATCGGCGCCGCGCTGGTCCGCGCCGGACTGACCCCGAACGCGATGACCGTCATCGGCACCGCGGGCGCTGTCGCGTGCGCGCTGGCGTTCTTCCCGCAGGGCATGCTGCTGTGGGGCACGTTCACCGTGTGGGGCTTCGCGATGCTCGACCTGCTCGACGGCGCGATGGCGCGCGCCCGCGGGTACGGCACACCGTTCGGCGCCGTTCTCGACGCGACCTGCGACCGGCTGGTCGACGGCGCGCTGTTCGCGGCCATCGCGTGGTGGTGCTTCGTCGAGGACCACAACAACCGGGCTGCCGCCGCCGCGCTGATCTGCTTGGTGCTGGCCCAAGTCATCTCGTACGTGAAGGCGCGCGCCGAAGCGTCCGGCCTGGAGGCCGACGGCGGGCTGGTGGAACGGGCCGAGCGGCTCATCATCGCGCTCGTCGGCACCGGACTGCACGGCCTGGGCGTGCCCTACACCGTCGAGATCTCCCTGTGGCTGCTCGCCGTGCTGTCGGTGATCACGCTGCTGCAGCGGGCGAACGCGGTCGCGAAGGCCGCGCGGGAAGCCAAAGCGAAACAGGCGGGCGGGACACAACCGTGAGCGGACTGTCCCAGCGGCTCGCCGACTTCGGCTACGCGACCGGCTGGCGGATGACCCGCCGGCTGCCGCGGTCGTTCGGGTCGACGGCGTTCGCCCTCGGCGCGGACCTGGCCGCCCGGCGCGGCGGCGGGAGCGTCAAGCAGCTGCGTGCCAACCTGGCGCGCGTGGTGCCGCAGGCCGACGAGACCGAGCTGGACGAGCTGGTCCGGCGCGCGATGCGGTCGTACGCGCGGTACTGGTTCGAGACCTTCCGGCTGCCCGCGATGGACCTCGCCGAAGTCGCGAAGCAGGTGACGGTCAGCGGGGCGGAGAACGTCGACGCCGCGCTCGCCGAGGGCAACGGCGCGGTGATGACGCTGCCGCACAGCGGGAACTGGGACATCGCGGGGGTCTGGCTGGCCAGCTACGCCGGCACCTTCACCACCGTCGCGGAGCGGCTCGAGCCGGAATCGCTGTACCGCCGGTTCGTGGCGTTCCGCGAGTCGCTGGGGTTCGAGATCGTGCCGCTCACCGGCGACAGCGCGGCGATGCGGCTGCTGCTGCGCCGGCTGCGCGAGAACAAGCTGGTGGTGCTGCTCGGCGACCGGGACCTGACCGCGTCCGGCGTGCCGGTGCGGTTCTTCGGCGAGCGCACCACGCTGCCTCCCGGCCCGGCCCGGCTGGCCGCGACCACCGGCGCCGCGCTGCTGCCCACCGGCTGCTGGTTCACCGAGGACGGCTGGGAGATCCGGATCCACCCGCGGATCCGGGTCACCGCGCGGGCCGAGGTGCCCGCGGCGACCCAGGCGCTGGCCGACGTGTTCGCCGGCGACATCGCCGGGCATCCGGCGGACTGGCACATGCTGCAGCCGTTCTGGCCCGCCGACACCGCGGCGCCGACGCTGGAAGAAGCGAGCTGACCCCGGTGGCGCGCGCGTTGAAGATCGGGATCGTGTGCCCCTACTCGTTCGACGTCCCCGGCGGCGTCCAGGGGCACGTGATCGACCTGGCGAAAGCCCTGCTCGAACGCGGGCACCGGGTGTCCGTGCTGGCCCCGGCGGACGAGGACGCGCAGCTGCCGGACTTCGTGCACCCGGCGGGCAAGGCGCTGGGCATCCCGTACAACGGCTCGGTCGCGCGACTGCAGTTCGGCCCGGTGTCCTATGCCCGGGTGCGGCGGTGGATCCGGGACAACGGCTTCGACGTGCTGCACCTGCACGAGCCGGCCGCGCCGAGCCTCTCGCTGCTGGCACTGAAGGTCGCGGACGGGCCGATCGTGGCGACTTTCCACACCGCCACCACGCGTTCGCGGACGCTGTCGGCGTTCCAGCCGGTGCTGCGCCCGCTGCTGGAGAAGATCACCGCACGGATCGCGGTGTCCGCGCTGGCCCGGCGGGTGCAGGTGGAACACGCGGGTGGCGACGCGGTGGAAATCCCGAACGGCGTCGACGTCGAATTCTTCTCCCGGGCGCTGCCGCTGGACGGCTACCCGAGGGCGGGCGGGACGATCGGCTTCGTCGGCCGGTTCACCGAACCGCGCAAGGGCATGGAAGTGCTCCTGGAAGCCGCGCGCCGGCTGCTGCCGGAGTTCGAGGAGCTGCGGCTGCTGGTCGTCGGCCGCGGCGATCCGGAACAGCTGCGGCGGATGGCCGGGCCGAGGCTGTGGCCGCACGTCGAACTGCTGGGCCAGGTCGACGACGAGACGAAAGCCCGGGCGTTGCGCAGCGTCGACGTGTACTGCGCGCCCAACACCGGTGGCGAAAGCTTCGGGATGGTCCTCACCGAGGCGATGGCCGCCGGCACGCCGGTGCTGGCCAGCAGCCTCGACTCGTTCCGCCGTGTCCTGGACGACGGACGGGCCGGTCTGCTCGCCACGACCGGAGACCCGGCCGCGCTCGCCGACGGCCTGCGCGAGCTGCTGAGCGATCCGGCCCGCCGCGCCTCGCTCGCGGCGGCCGCAGGAGAGCGGGTGACCGCGTACGACTGGGCCGTGGTGGTCACGCAGGTGCTGCGGGTCTACGAAACCGCGATCGCGGCGGACCCGCGGCTGGTCGCAGCGGGGGACCGGGAGCTCGCGTGACGTTCCTGGAATGGCTGCTGATCGCCGCGGCCGTGATCGTGGTGCTCGGCGGCCTGTTCCTGGTCGCGACTGCCAATCGGCTGGACCGGCTGCACGTACGGACCGACGCCGGCTGGGCCGCGCTCGAGGCGGCGTTGGCTCGCCGCGCGGTGGTCGCCCGTGCCGTCGCGGCGGTGCTGCACGACGGTTCGGATCTGCACAGCGCGGCCGCGCAAGCGGAGTCGGCCGACCGCGCCGATCGCGAAGCGGCGGAGAACGAGCTGACGCTGGCGCTGGCCCGCGTCGAGCGGTCGCGGCTGCCGGTGGTGCTGTCCGAAGAACTGACCGACGCGGAACACCGCGTGGTGATCGCGCGCCGGGTGCACAACGACGCGGTGCGGGACACGCTGGCGTTGCGGCGGCGGCGGAAGGTCCGGTACTTCAAGCTGGCCGGGACCGCGCCGTTGCCGGAGTACTTCGAGTTCGCCGAGCCGGACCTCTGAGGCAGACTGGGGCCATGACCGAACCCGATGCTTGTGCGGTCGCGCACGGAGAAACTGTCGAGGTGCCCGCTGCGCGGACCCTGGTGGCAGTGTTCGCTTCGCCGGTAGCGCGGTTTCTCCTGCGGTATGCGGCGGATCTGGACTATCACGTGGTGCTGTTCGAGCCGGACGAGGCGCGCGCGAGCGACGCTCCCGAAGGCGTCGAGGTCCGCACGACCATGCCGTCGCCGGGGCCGGACGCCGATGTCGTGGTGACCGATCACCACCGGCCGGAGCTGGGCCCGGTGCTGCAGGCCGTGCTGGCGGTGCCGACGCGCTGGATCGGCGTACTGGGCAACCCGCGGCTTCCGGGACCGCACGTGGAAGCGCTGCGCGCGCTGGGCGTGGCGGAGCCGGACATCGCCCGGGTGCACCGGCCGGTCGGGCTGAACATCGGCTCGCGCCGGCCGGCCGAGATCGCGATCGCGACGCTGGCCGGGTTGGTCGCGGACCGGAACGGGCGGCCGGGCGGCTTCGAGTTCTGACGCGCGTCCCGCCCTGCCCCGCACCGCGCGTCCGTGAGGGGCCCGTTGAGGGACTTGGGTTCCGTGAGGGGCCCGTTGAGGGACTTGGATTCCGTGAGGGGCCCCTTGCGGGACTTAGATTCCCTGAAGGGGCCCTTCACGGCTCGTCCCCGCTCACGAGCTGACTACGGCTCCTTCCGGCATCGGCTCGAACCGGGCATGGTGCCGGGTGAACGTCGCCGTCCCCGAGGTCAGCGAACGCAGATCGACCGCGTACCGCAGCAGTTCCACCGCCGGGACCTCGGCATACACCAGCGTTTGCCCGCCCTGCCCGGATTCCGTGCCCATGACCCGGCCGCGGCGGGACGACAGGTCGCCCAGGACCGTGCCGAGGTGTTCGTCCGGCAGGGTCACCTGCACCGAATCCAAGGGTTCCAGCAGCGATATCCGGCTGGCCGCGGCGGCTTCCCGCACCGCCAGCGCACCCGCGGTCTGGAACGCGGCGTCCGACGAGTCGACGCTGTGCGCCTTCCCGTCCACCAGCGTCACCCGGACGTCCACCACCGGATGTCCATCGTGGACACCCCGCTGCAGCTGTGCGCGTACGCCCTTCTCGACGCTCGGGATGAACTGGTGCGGCACCGCGCCGCCGACCACCTTGTCGACGAACTCGAATCCGCTGCCGCGGGGCAGCGGCTCCACTTCGATGTCGCACACGGCGAATTGCCCGTGCCCGCCGGATTGCTTCACGTGCCGGCCGTGCCCGCGCGCCGGTTTCGCGAACGTCGCGCGCAGACTGATCCGCACCGGTTCGGTGCCGACGTCCGCGCCGCCCGCGCGCAGTCGCGAAAGGACGACGTCCGCGTGCGCCTCGCCCATGCACCACAGCACGAGCTGACCGGTTTCGGCGTTGCGTTCCAGCCGCAATGTCGGATCCCCGGCGACCAGGCGGGACAGGTTGCGGGACAAGGTGTCCTCGTCACTGCGGGACTTCGCCACCACCGCTACCGGCAGCAGCGGTTCGGGCATCCGCCACGGTTTCATCAGCAGCGGTTCGTCCGGCGACGACACCGTGTCGCCGGTTTCCGCGGAGCCCACCTTGGTCAGCGCGCACAGGTCGCCGGCCACGCAGAACGGGACTTCGCGAAGGTTCGCGCCGAGCGGCGAATACAGGTGGGCGACGCGTTCGTCGGCGTCGTGGTCCTCGTGACCGCGCTCGGTGAGACCGTGTCCGGAGACGTGCACGGCGTTCTCCGGCCGGAGCGTCCCGGAAAACACCCGGACGAGCGAAACTCGCCCCACATAGGAGTCGACCGCGGTGCGCACGACCTCGGCGGCGAGCGGACCGTCCGGATCGGCTGCCAGCGCCTCGTGCGGGGCGCCGTCCGGGCTGGTCACGCCGGGCGGCTGGTGTTCAAGCGGGGACGGGAATGCACGCACGATGCCGTCCAGGACCTCGGCGAGCCCGACTCCGGTGGTCGCGCACACCGGGATGACCGGGTGGAACGATCCGCGCGCGACGGCGGTTTCCAGGTCGGAGATCAGCACGTCTTCGGAGATCGCTTCGCCGCCGAGGTAGCGGTCCATGAGGGTTTCGTCTTCGCTCTCGGCGATGATGCCCTCGATGAGTTCGTTGCGTTGGTCGGCGAACGCTTCCAGCGGCACCGGTTCGCCGACGCGCGGCGGGTAGCCGGCCGAGTAGTCGTAGCGGCGTTGCGTGATGAGCCCGACCAGGCCGTCGGGCGCGGGCAGGTAGAGCGGCAGCACGCCGTCGCCGAACGCGGCCCGGCAGGCGGTGATCTCGGCGAGCGGGTCGGCGCGGTGGTGGTCGAGCCGGGAAACCACGACCGCGCGCGGCATCCCCACCGAAGCGCATTCCTCCCACACCGCGACCGTGGCCGCGTCCACGCCCTCGGCGGCGCAGACCACGAACAGCGCGGCGTCCGCGGCCCGCAGCCCGGCGCGCAGTTCGCCGACGAAATCGGCGTACCCCGGGGTGTCGATGAGGTTGATCTTGTGTCCGGCGTGCAGCACCGGAGCGACCGAAAGCCCGACCGAACGCTGCTGGCGCACCGCGGCCGGGTCGTGGTCGCACACCGTGGTGCCCTCCACCACCGACCCGGCCCGCGGCACGGTGCCGGACGCGGCCAGCAGCGCTTCGGTCAGGGTGGTCTTCCCGGAGCCGGATGGCCCGACGAGAACGACGTTGCGCACCTTGGCGGGGTCGTCCACAGCGACGGCGGCCCCGGTGTCGGCACTCCTGTTCTGCTTGTCGGCCATGGCGGCCTCCTCAGCGACGGCGGGCGGAACACCTGTGTCCTCGATCACACACCCGCGACCCGCCGGGAAGCAAGACGAGAGAGCCGAGACCAGGCTGGGGAGTGTTCCGCCCGGCCTTCGCTCACGGCACTCCGGCCAGCCGCAGCAGCGCCGCGGTCGCCGCCGCCGCGACCACCACCAGCACGAACGGCGCCTTCCGCCACGCCAGCACTCCGCCGACCAGGACCCCGGCCGGACGGGCGATCCCGGCGAAACCGTGGCCCTGGGTCAACGCGCTGGTCGCCACCAGTGCGGCAAGCAGCACGACCGCGGAGAGCGTCATCAGCTTCTCGGCGCGAGGGGAGAGCCGGACCCGGGTCCGCAGCAGCGGGCCGGCGAGCCGGAACGCGAAGGTGCCCGCCGCCAGCACGAGCGTCGCGACGATCAGTTCCGCGCCGTCCATCAGTGCGCCCCTTCCAACGTCTTGGGTTCCTTCGCCGCCGCACCGGCGACGACGCCGACGAGCGCGAGCAGCACCGGCAGCCCGGCCGGCATCAGGGGCGTCGCGACGAGCGCGACCACCACGCCGATCAGCACCGGCAGCCGCGCCGTGCGGTCCTTCAGCGACGGCAGCACGAGGGCCAGCAGAACTGCCGGGAAGGCGGCGTCCAAGCCGAACGCGTCGGTGTTGCTGATCGCCGAACCGGCGAACGCACCGGCCACCACGCCGAGGTTCCAGCACACGAACAGCCCGATGCCGCACGCCCAGTAGGCCGCGCGCCGCCGGTCCGCGTCACGCTGGGCCAGCGCGAACGCCACCGATTCGTCGATCATCAGGTGGCTGCCCGCCAGCCGGCCGAGCCGGCCGCGTCCGAGCACGTCGCCGACCGCGAACCCGAACGGCACGTGCCGGGCGTTCACCAGCAGCCCGGCGGCGACCGCGGCCAGCGGGTTGCCGCCGGAGGCGACGATGCCGACGAACATGAACTGCGACGCGCCGGCGAAAACGAGCAGGGACAACAGCATCGGCGCCCACAGCGGGAGGCCGGAGCTCACCGTGATGGCACCGTAGGAGACTCCGACGAGAGTGTCGGCCAGGCATACCAGGCCGATGTCGCGGGCGAGGCCGCGATCGAGTGTTCGCCAAATCGAACGCATAGTGTCCTATGCTGAACATGACCCAGGCTGTTCGTCAAGACGAACGGGAAGACTGATGGAGCGAACACACATGGCGAACGAGAGCACCGGCGCGCCCCTGGAGATCATCGCGGAGTCGCTGCGCCGCGAACGGGCCCGCACCGGACTCTCGCTGACCGAAGTCGCGCGCCGTGCCGGCCTCGCGAAATCCACGCTGTCGCAGCTGGAATCCGGCACCGGCAACCCGAGCGTCGAGACGCTCTGGGCGCTCGGCGTCGCGCTGGACGTGCCGTTCTCCCGCCTGGTCGAACCGGAACGGCCGAAGGTGCGCGTGATCCGCGCGGGCAAGGGCCCGACGGTATTCGCCGAGCACGCCGACTACGCGGCCACGCTGCTGTCCGCCTGCCCGCCCTCCGCGCGCCGCGACATCTACCTGATCCGCGCCGAGCCCGGCACGCCGCGGCGGTCGGACCCGCACATGACCGGAGTGATGGAGCACATCGTGCTGTGCGCGGGACGAGCGCGGGTGGGCGTGCTGGAGGCGCCCGAGGAATTGCAGCCGGGGGACTACATCTCCTACCCGGGCGACGTGCCGCACCTCTTCGAGGCGCTGGAACCGGGAACTTACGGGGTCGAGATCTCCGAGTACATCTGACTTCCGCGCGGTCGGGTTCGCGCTCGACCCGCAGGTGATCACAGCGGCTGTCGCTGGAGTGGCTGGGTGCTCGAATTGCCGGCGACCGCTGCGGTTTCCGCGCTGGCGTAAGGGATTCTGCGTAGAAATCGCCAGCCGTCGCCGGGCGGCTGCCGTCCGTCCGGATCGCTTGCCGCCCCGGGAGAAACGAAAGGCCGAAAATGCGCAAGCGTCCGGTTTGCCCGGGAACGCACCGGGTAATCCGCCGGGCGACGCAACTGTCGAAGGGAGAGGGAAATGAGCAGGTTACTGGTCGATCCGCAGAGTGCGACTGTCCCGTGTGGACAGTGCGGACGCGAAGCGGTGCACGTCGGACGGCTGGTCAAGGAGGACGGCACGCCAGTGAGCCACGCGGTGGTCTGCACGGTGTGCCGCGCGCACCGGCCGGGGCCGATGCTGGGGGAGACCCGGCGGCCCCGGCTGGCGATGATCTCCCGTCCCGGTTGAGCGGGCCGGGTCTCCGATCCCGAAAGCGCGCGATCCGCTGGCACCCGAGCGCGCGATCGCGGGGCAGACAGAACTCTTGCGCGGCAGCCGGACGGCGGTAGCCGCCGGGTTTCCGGCTCTGGCTCCGGGGTATCCGTCCGGAATGACTCCCCGGTGGTGGCGATGGACGATTTCGGGCACCTTGCGGGTTTTCCTGTCGCTGACCGCGCCGCTCGCGGCTCATCCCGGCCTGCTGGCCTGGCTTGTCAGCTTCGTGATCGCCTTCCTCGTGCCGCCGCCGGCGAGCTGGCAAGCATTCGGTCGCGCGCGCGATGCCAGCCAGGCCCGCGGAACCGGATCTCCCGCTGCGCGTTCGTGAACCGGCGGGCCCTCCGCGCGAACCGTCCATCCGGTCGCCATGATCAAGTTTCGCTCGTCGCCAGCCGGGTATCTCGAAGTATGAACTTGGTCGTGTCGGTCCCGCCGTCATTGCTCGCCGCGCAGGCTCGGTCGGCGACTCGCCGTCTTGCCGGAACGCTGGAGGCGACGGCCCGGAGCGAGCCGGAGGAGCTGTCTCGGGTCGTCGCCGCGTTGCGGCTGTTGGCCGACGACGTAGCCGAAGTGTTGCCAGCGCTTCAGCGTCTGTTGGAGGACGGTTTGCTGGGCGGGCGGATCGAGCGGCGTGGCCACCCGGTCGGCGCGGCTGTCGATGCGGTGACCGCGGTAGGCCACGCTCTCGGTCAGGCTCGGGCGGATGCGCGGAGCATCGCGGACGGCTTGGCGTCAGCCGGCGTTGTGCTGCAGGGGCTGGCCGCGGCGGCCGAGGAGCAGCCTGGATAGGGCTCTCCGGCTCTGCGCGAGAGAAAAGCCAGCAGTCTTCGCGGAAAGCGCCGCCGTGCGCACCGGAGGGGACAGCCCGCGGTCGCGGCGGCTGGCCGCTCAGCTTCGCGTTCCCGGGCCGCCTCGGGCAGAAGCGGGCACCGTGGTCCGGAACGTGCCGGGGGCGACCGCAGTCGCCAGAAACAGCAGCGAGACAGCTTCGAAGCCGATGGCCAGCCGACTGAGACTGCCGGTCGCGAGGCCGAGTTCGATGCCGAGCCCCGAAGCCGACTCCGCGAGCAGACCCCCCACGAGCACCGCAAGACCCCGGGCCGCCCAGCCGCGGAGCCGCGGATCCCGCCGGCTGGCCTGCCACCAGAGCAGAACCAAGCAAGCCGTGCAGAGGAGAAGGCAGGCGACAGTCAGCGTGCTCAGCACGCTGTGCGCAATGTCGGTCCAGCTCAGCGCTCGCCCGGTCGGCCCTGCCTGGCATCCGGCGGACAGATGCGGCGCGCAGGGCATCGGAATAAGGTCGGCGGTCGCGGAGCAGCCACCGTATCCGGCCAGCGCTGCCCAGGCTGCTGGTTCGAGTATGTGGCCGCTCCACAGTGGACCGTGCCGTCTGGTCCGGGCCACCATCAGCGAACCGGCCGCGGCGGCGAGAGCGCCCGCGAGCGCGAACCCGCACCGCAACCAGAGCGCGCCGGCGACGCCGCTGGCCTCGAGCTCGCTCACGTACCCGGAACCGAGATCCGGACGGTCGGGCCGGAGCGTGTCCGCCAGCATGGACAGCTGAACCACGCCTGCGCTCGTCAGCAGCGCCATGGCCCAGCCTGCCGGCCGGCTCGCGGCGTTCCCGCCAGCGCCGCGGGATGCCAGCCGGGGAGCGCTCGGCCGGAAGTGCGCCCGCGAGGTCCGTCGTTCCCGTCCGGTCGTCTCGGTCATAGCGCCCCCTCGATGCGGGATTCCCTGAGCCCGGTTCGCGACTGCACGCTGACGGATACCCGCGAACGCGCCGGGCAACCGTCGGCTGCGGCGAATCCGCGCCGGGAGGCGAAGGGTTCGGCTGCCCGTTTCGCTCGGTGACTCATGCGAGGGGACCGGCGTTCGCGCACGGGCCGCGCAGACGAGAATCGGGCGTCCACGCGACAACCGGCGAGGGGCGCTGGCCCCTCGCCGGTTGTCCGGAAATACGCCGCCGCGGCAGCGGCGAATGCCTGCTCGTTACCAGCCGCGCTCGGCGAGCCGGTGCGGCTCCGGCAGCTCTTCCACGTTGATCCCGACCATCGCCTCGCCGAGACCCCGCGAGACCTTCGCCAGCACGTCCGGGTCGTCGAAGAACGTCGTCGCCTTCACGATCGCCTCGGCGCGCTGGGCCGGGTTGCCGGACTTGAAGATGCCCGAGCCGACGAACACGCCCTCCGCGCCCAGCTGCATCATCATCGCCGCGTCGGCCGGGGTGGCGATGCCGCCCGCGGTGAACAGCACGACCGGCAGCTTGCCGGCCTCCGCGACCTCCTTGACCAGCTCGTACGGCGCCTGCAGCTCCTTCGCGGCGACGAACAGCTCGTCCTCCGGCAGCGACTGCAGGCGGCGGATCTCGCCGCGGATCTTGCGCATGTGGGTGGTCGCGTTCGAGACGTCGCCGGTGCCGGCCTCGCCCTTCGAGCGGATCATCGCCGCGCCTTCGGTGATGCGGCGCAGGGCCTCGCCCAGGTTGGTCGCGCCGCACACGAACGGCACGGTGAACGCCCACTTGTCGATGTGGTTGGCGTAGTCGGCCGGGGTGAGCACCTCGGACTCGTCGATGTAGTCGACGCCGAGCGCCTGGAGCACCTGCGCCTCGACGAAGTGGCCGATCCGGGCCTTCGCCATCACCGGGATCGACACCGCCTCGATGATGCCGTCGATCAGGTCCGGGTCGCTCATCCGGGCGACGCCGCCCTGCGCGCGGATGTCCGCGGGCACGCGCTCCAGCGCCATGACCGCGACCGCGCCGGCGTCCTCGGCGATCTTCGCCTGCTCGGCGGTGACGACGTCCATGATCACGCCGCCCTTGAGCATCTCCGCCATGCCGCGCTTCACCTTCGCGGTGCCGGTGACGGTCTGGGGTTCGGCGTTCTGCTGCTGCGACACCTTGCGGGCCTTTCTCGGAAGACGGATGGGTCCTGCTCTCAAGGGTAGGCCGCCGGTGGACCGCTGAGGCAGGCCATTGACGAGGTATCTCGGAAGGCCACTTTTCGAGCCGGAAATCGATCGGTTCTCCGGTCGGGGAGCGTTGACCAGTGCGTTCCTGGTCGGCCTACCATGGACAACGGGAACGGCGGAGCGGAAGCCCGTCGGCCCGGTGCCAGTGGAGATCACCTTCGAGGTGTCCACTGGTGACGAATTTCAGCAGTCCACTTCGTGCCGGCCCGGGGTCGGCCGCCGGAGCTCCGGCCGGGTGGTCGGCGGCCCCCGCGCCGCCCGCCTGACCTGGCCGGAAGCGCACCGGTCGGCCCCCCTAAGCTGGTGCGAACGTCTCACGGGAGGTTTGGTGGCGACAGCTACGGGAGCACGGCCGGCGGTCGGCGTGCTCGCCCTGCAAGGCGCCGTGCGCGAGCACGTCGCGATGCTGGAGAGCGCGGGCGCCCGCGCGGTTTCGGTGCGCCGCCCGTCCGAGCTGTCCGAAGTGGACGGCTTGGTCCTGCCCGGCGGGGAGTCCACGACGATGTCTCGGCTGCTCGAGACGTTCGAGCTGCTCGAGCCGCTGCGCGAGCGGATCGCAGGCGGTCTGCCCGCGTTCGGCTCGTGCGCGGGGATGATCCTGCTGGCCCGGCAAGTGCTCGACGGGCGTCCGGACCAGCAGCAGGTCGGCGGTCTCGACGTGATCGTGCGGCGCAACGCGTTCGGCAGGCAGGTCGACTCGTTCGAGGCGGACCTCCCGTTCGCCGGACTGCCCGGCGGTCCGCTGCACGCGGTGTTCATCCGGGCCCCGTGGGTGGAGAAGGCGGGCGACGGGGTCGAGGTGCTGGCCACCGTGCCCGACCCGGACGACCCGCCGGACGGGCCGAGGGCGGATAGGATCGTCGCCGTCCGCCAGGGGGCGGTGATGGCCACGGCGTTCCACCCGGAGATCACCCGGGACGAGCGCGTGCACCGGCTGTTCGTCGAGCTCGTGCGAGAAGCCTGAGCAAAAGGATTGCGGCGGCCGCTCCGGGAGGCACGCGGCCGCGGGAACAGATGGAGGAAAGATGAGCGGCCACTCCAAGTGGGCCACGACGAAGCACAAGAAGGCGAACCTCGACGCCAAGCGGGGCAAGCTCTTCGCGCGGCTGATCAAGAACATCGAGGTCGCCGCTCGCACCGGGACCGGCGGGGGAGACCCCGACGGCAACCCGACGCTGTACGACGCCATTCAGAAGGCGAAGAAGAACTCCGTCCCCCAGGACAACATCGAGCGCGCGCGCAAGCGCGGCGCCGGCGAGGAAGCGGGCGGCGCCGACTGGCAGACGATCACGTACGAGGGCTACGGCCCGAACGGCGTCGCGGTGCTGATCGAGTGCCTCACCGACAACAAGAACCGCGCCGCGATGGAGGTCCGCACCGCGCTCACGCGCAACAACGGCTCCCTCGCCGACCCGGGGTCGGTCGCCTACATGTTCACCCGCAAGGGCGTCGTGATCATGCCCAAGGCGGGGGCCAGCGAGGACGACGTCCTGATGGCCGTCCTGGACGCGGGGGCCGAGGAGGTCAACGACCTCGACGAGAACTTCGAGATCGTCTCCGAGGGCACCGACCTGGTGCCGGTGCGCAAGGCGCTGCAGGAGGCCGGGTTCGAGTACGAGTCGGCCGAGCTCACCTTCCTGCCGTCGGTGAGCGTGCCGCTCGACGTCGACGGCGCGAAGAAGGTCTTCAAGCTGATCGACGCGCTCGAGGACTGCGACGACGTGCAGAACGTGTACGCGAACTTCGACGTGTCGGACGAGGTCATGGCCGCGGTGGACTGACCGGGGCGATGGCGACGTCCGCGCACCGCGCCGGATTCCGCGGGCCGGACGAGGCCGCGGACGCGGTGGACTGATCCATTCGAGAGCGAAACGGCCGCGCCGCCGGGGTTCCCGGGCGCGGCCGTTTTGCGTCGCGGATTCCGTTGCGGTGCAGGGGAATTCGCGGAATCCTTGGCATGCCGCGGAAAATGACCGGCGCGGGGGCTGGGATCATGGGCGCGCGTGGGGCAGAATGTCGCCCGTGACGACCTCCGCCCTCACCGAGCAAGAGCAGAGCCTCATCGCCTGGATCGAAACCCAGGCGCGGGAACGGGGGAACGCGGTCATCGCCGTGCCCGCCGACGACCAGGGCGCGGGCTACTGCTTCACCGCGTGCGCGTGGGCGCTGCACAACGTCCCCGAGGCGGTCGTGGTCGGGCTGCCCGACCAGATGGCCCCAGTGCTGCTCGACGCCTACGTCGACCGCTCCGCCAACGGCGAGATCTTCGAGGTCGGCCGTCGCTACGACGATTTCTTCGACGGCGCGCCGGTGGTGTTCGAGCGGGTCGCGAAAGGCCACTACCCGGAGTACTTCGGGTCGGCGTTCCTGGTCTACCCGGACGGCGACTTCCCGGCGCTGCAGATGATCGTCGCGACCCCGGAAGGGCAGTTCCCGTGGCATCCGGGCGCTCCGGAAGGCTTCGCGCAGTGGCAGCCGGTGCTGACCGAAAGCGGAGACCCGGAGAGCTGGACTCCCGGCGTCGACGGCCCCTGACCGGGTTTCGCCGCGAGGTTTCGCGTGTCCGTCCACGAGACGCCGGACCCCGACCGTTAGCCTGCATCTCGAACTAATGTTCGCGCGGGCGGAGGAGAAACGGTGCGGGTGCTCGGGGTCGACCCCGGTCTGACCAGGTGCGGCCTCGGCGTGGTCGACGGCGGCAAAGGCCGCTCGGTGCGCCCGGTCGCGGTCGGCGTCGTGCGCACCCCGCCCGAGGACGATCTCGCCCGCCGGCTGCTCGGCGTCGCCGACGAGGTGGAGCGCTGGCTCGACCGGTACCGGCCCGAAGCGGTCGCCGTGGAGCGGGTTTTCGCCCAGCACAACGTGCGCACCGCGATGGGCACCGCGCAGGTCGGCGGCGTGGTCGCGCTGGCCGCGGCCCGGCGCGGGCTGCCGGTCGTCTTCCACACGCCCAGCGAGGTCAAGGCCGCCGTCACCGGCTCCGGCCGGGCGGACAAAGCGCAGGTCACCACCATGGTCATGCGGCTGCTCGGGCTTGAGGTCAAACCGCATCCGGCGGACGCCGCCGACGCGCTCGCGCTCGCCATCTGCCACCTCTGGCGGGAGCCGATGCGGGTCCGGCTCGCCGAGGCCGAGGCGCGGGCCGCCGAACTGGCCCGCGCGCACCAGGCCCGGCTCGCCGCGGCGGCGAAAAAAGCGATGAAGCAGAACGAAACTGGAGCACGACGATGATCTCCTCGGTACGCGGCGAAGTGCTGTCCGTCGGGCTCGACCACGTGGTGGTCGAGGTCGGCGGGGTCGGCTTCGCCGTGCAGGCCACCCCGGCGACGCTGGCCACGCTGCGCCGCGGCGAGCAGACGCGGCTGCACACCGCGCTCGTCGTGCGCGAGGACTCGCTGACTCTGTTCGGGTTCGCCGACGAGGACGCGCGCGAGCTGTTCGGCCTGCTCCAGACGGTGTCCGGGATCGGGCCGCGGCTCGCGCTCGCCACGCTCGCCGTGCTGGAGCCGGACAAGCTGCGGGCCGCGCTGGTCGAAGGCAACATCACCGTGCTCACCCAGGTCCCCGGCATCGGCCGCAAGGGAGCCGAGCGGCTCAGCCTCGAACTGCGGGACAAGGTCACCGCGCTCGGCTCGACCAGCGACGCGCCGGTCGTCGCCGCGCCGGGTGCGCTGCGCGGCGAGGTGGTGGAAGCGCTGGCCGGGCTGGGTTTCGCGGCGAAGCAGGCCGAGCAGGCGGTCGACCGGGTGCTCGCCGACGGCGACGGCCACACCACGGCATCGGTGCTGCGCGCGGCGCTGGCCGCGCTGGGCCGCAAGCGGTAACAGCCGATGAACGAAGTGACCGAGTTCGACACCGGCGGCTACGAAGCCGACGACGAAACGCTGTCCGCGCTCGCCCAGACCGGCGAACGCGACCTGGAAACCAGCCTCCGGCCCCGCAAACTGGACGAGTTCGTCGGCCAGGAACGCGTTCGCGAGCAGCTGGAACTGGTCCTGGAAAGCGCCCGGCGGCGCGGCGTGCCGCCGGACCACGTGCTGCTGTCCGGACCGCCCGGCCTCGGCAAGACGAGCATGGCGATGATCGTCGCCGCCGAACTGGGCGCGGCCATCCGGATCACCTCCGGCCCGGCGCTGGAGCGGGCGGGCGACCTGGCCGCGATGCTGTCCAACCTGGCCCCCGGCGACGTCCTGTTCATCGACGAGATCCACCGGATCGCCCGGCCCGCCGAGGAGATGCTGTACCTGGCGATGGAGGACTTCCGGGTCGACGTGGTCGTCGGCAAGGGCCCGGGCGCGACCAGCATCCCGCTCGAGATCGCGCCGTTCACCCTGGTCGGGGCCACCACCCGGTCCGGTTCGCTGACCGGTCCGCTGCGCGACCGGTTCGGTTTCACCGGCCAGATGGAGTTCTACTCCGCCGCCGAACTCGAACTGGTCGTCCGGCGCGCCGCGGTCATCCTGGGCATCGACATCGACCGCGACGGCTGCGCCGAGATCGCCGGCCGCTCGCGCGGCACGCCCCGGATCGCCAACCGGCTGCTGCGCCGGGTCCGCGACTACGCCGAGGTGCGGGCGGACGGCAAGGTGACGCTGGAGGTGGCGCAGGCCGCGCTGAAGGTCTACGACGTCGACGAGCTGGGCCTGGACCGGCTCGACCGGGCCGTGCTCGGCGCGCTGACCCGCTCGTTCGGCGGGGGACCGGTGGGCATCTCGACGCTCGCGGTCGCGGTCGGCGAGGAGGCCACCACGGTCGAGGAAGTGTGCGAACCGTACCTGGTCAGAGCCGGTATGCTCGCCCGGACGCCGCGCGGCCGGGTCGCGACCGCGGCGGCGTGGGAGCACCTCGGACTGGTTCCGCCGCCCGAGGCAGGCCGCGCAGAAGCAGGCGGCCCGACGCTGTTCGACCAGCCCTGACGAGGGCCGACGGCGGGCCGGGTGGTGGCGTTTCCGCCGGTACCTGGCACACTCGAGAAGAGCACACCCGTCCCAAACCGGGCCTCGGCGGCGTGCGCCGGCGTCCGTCGAATGGAGAATCATGAACTCAATGCTGCTGCCGCTGCTGCTGCTGCTCGTGGTGGCCGTCCCGCTCGTCATGGGTACCCGCAAGCAGAAGAAGCAGCAGGCTGCCCAGCAAGAGCTTCAGAACGGTCTCGCCCCGGGCGACCGCGTGATGACCACCTCCGGTCTGTACGGCACGGTCGCCGACGCTTCCGGCGACACCACCATCGACATCGAGATCGCGCCGGGCCTCGTCACCACCTGGCTGCGTCTCGCGGTGCGCGAGAAGGTCGAGCCGGCCGTCGAGCCCGAGGAGTCCGAGGAGTCCGGCGTCGCGTCGGCCGTCGAAACTCCGGCCGAAGCCCCGGCGCAGGAGACGATCTCCGCCGAGGAGAACCAGACCTCCGGTGCGCAGGTGGCGCCCCCGCTCGAGCACGGGAAGAAGTAGCTTCCCGCTCACCGGGCAGTGAACCGCCCACAGCCGACGAAAGTCGGTACGGGCGAACGCAGGGCTCACGCAGCACCGAGTACTGTCTCGGTGCTGCGTGCGTGTTCGACGTCATAGTTCACGCCCAGCCGCGTCCGGAGGACCCCTTCCGGTTCGCGCGCCGCACCAGTTGGGGTCGACCCAGTCCGTGCCAGTTCGAGGAGACCGACGCACCGTGGCACCATCGGCCGGGCATCTGCGCCCGGGACGCTATCTCGCCTTCTTCGCCCTGATCGTGGTCGTGCTGTACGCCTTGGTGTTCTTCACCGGCGGCGGCAAAGCGACGCCGAAACTCGGCATCGACCTGCAGGGCGGCACCCGGGTCACGCTCACCGCGCGCACGCCCGACGGCGGCCAGCCCACCCGAGAGTCGCTGAACCAGGCGCGCCAGATCATCGAGACCCGGGTGAACGGGATCGGTGTCGGCGGCGCGGAGGTGCTGCTCGACGGCAACAACATCGTGATCACGGTGCCGGGCGAGCAGGGCGACGAGGCGAAGAACCTCGGCCGCACCGCGAAGCTCGGGATCCGCGAGGTCATCACTTCGGTCCCGAACACTCCGGCCGCTCCGCCCGCGTCCGGTGCCCCCTCGGCGACCGGCAGCCCGTCCGCTCCGGCGACCTCGCCCAGCAAGCCAGCCGGCGGCGGGGGAGCGGCCGGTGCCCCGGCCCAGCAGCCGCCGAGTGCGACGCCCTCTGCGCCCGCCTCGGCCGACGGCAAGAACCCGATCGAGGAGGCCCGCGCGCTGCGCCAGGCGGCCGCGCTCGTGCCGAAGGACCCCAAGAACCAGCAGGAAGCAGCAGCAGCGCAGGCCGCGCAGCAGAAGGCGCTGGCCGCGCTGACGTGCGCGCCGAACGTGTCCGACCCGCTGGAGGGCAACGACCTGCCGAACCAGCCGCTGGTCACCTGCGGCGACAAGGACGCGAACAAGTATGTGCTCGGTCCGGAGATCATCCCCGGCACTGAGATCGCGTCCGCGAACTCCGGCCTGAACCAGCAGAACGGGCAGTGGGTCGTCGACCTGAACTTCAAGAGCGCGGGCAGCAAGGCCTGGGGCGATTTCACCTCGGCCAACGTCGGCAAGCAGGCAGCGTTCGTGCTGGACACCGACGTGGTGTCGGCGCCGACCGTCCAGAACGCGATCCTCGGCGGCAACACACAGATCAGCGGCAAGTTCACTCAGGCCGACGCCAAGAACCTGGCGGACATCCTCAAGTACGGTTCGCTGCCGCTGTCGTTCGACTCGTCCGACGCCACCACGGTGTCCGCGACGCTCGGCCTTGCCTCGCTCGAAGCCGGCCTGATCGCCGGCGCGATCGGCCTGCTCGTGGTGTTCGTGTACTGCCTGTTCTACTACCGGCTGCTCGGCATCCTGACGATCTGGTCGCTGATCATGTCCGGCCTGCTCGTGTACGCGGTGCTGGTGCTGCTCGGCCGCTGGATCGGCTACACGCTCGACCTCGCCGGCGTCGCCGGCCTGATCATCGCGATCGGCATCACCGCCGACTCGTTCGTGATCTATTTCGAACGGCTGAAAGACGAGATCCGCGAGGGCAGGTCGTTCCGGTCCGCGGTGCCGCGCGGCTGGGCCCGCGCCCGGCGCACGATCCTCGCCTCGGACGCGGTCAGCTTCCTCGCCGCGGCCATCCTGTACATCATCGCGGTCGGCGACGTGCAGGGTTTCGCGTTCACCCTCGGCATGTCCACGGTGCTCGACCTGGTGGTCGTCTACCTGGTCACCCACCCGCTGGTGGCGATGGTGTCCACGTCGAAGTCGAAGTTCCTGTCCAACCCGAAGAACCTCGGCCTCGGCGCCGTGCAGAAGCTGGGCGCCCAGCGCAAGTCCACGCGTCCGGCTCCGGGTCGTCGCGCGAACGTGAAGGAGGCCTGACGTGGGTATCGAAGACCTGGGCACAGACGCCGAACAGCCGTCGGGCACGAGCTCCGCGCCGGCGGGCAAGAAGGAAAGCTTCTTCCACCGGCTCTACGTGGGCACCGGCGCGGTCGACATCGTCGGCTCGCGCAAGAAGTGGTACCTGTTCTTCGTCGGGCTGGTGCTGGTGTGCCTCGCCTCGATGGTGTTCCGCGGCTTCAACATCGGCATCGAGTTCGAGGGCGGCACGCAGATCCAGCTGCCCGCGCACGGCTCGCACGGCCAGATCACCCAGGACCAGGTGATCAAGTCGTTCCACACGGCCCTCGGCGAGGCCCCGGCCTCGACCCAGACCGTCGGCGCGGGCGCGGCCTCGACCATCCAGACCCGTTCCGAGGCGCTCACCGCGGACCAGGTCGCCAAGGTCAAGAAGCAGATCTTCGAGGACCTGGGCCCGATCGGCAGCAACGGCAAGTCCAGCGAGCAGGCGATCAGCGACAGCGCGGTGAGCGCGTCCTGGGGCAACGAGATTTCCCGCCAGGCGCTGATCGCGCTCGCGGTGTTCCTCGTCGCGGTCGTGCTCTTCCTGGCGATCTATTTCGACTTGCGGATGGCGCTGGCCGCGCTGATCTCGCTGCTGCACGACATCGTGGTTACCGCGGGCGTGTACTCGCTGGTCGGCTTCGAGGTCACTCCGGCGACGGTGATCGGCCTGCTGACCATCCTCGGCTTCTCGCTGTACGACACCGTGGTGGTGTTCGACAAGGTCCGGGAGAACACCCGCGGACTGCTCGGCCTGTCGCGGCGGACCTACGCCGAGGCGGCGAACCTGGCGCTGAACCAGACTCTGATGCGGTCGTTCAACACCGCGTTCATCGCGCTGCTGCCGATCCTCGGGCTGCTGATCGTCGGGTACATCCTGCTCGGCTCGGGCACACTGCAGGACCTGGCGCTGGTGCAGCTCACCGGCACCTTGGTCGGTGTCCTGTCGTCGGTCGCACTGGCGACGCCGCTGCTGGTCGACTTCAAGATGCGCGACCCGCAGTACCGGCAGCAGGCCGAGCGCGTGGCGGCTCGCCGGGCGAAGGCCGCGAAGCGCGAAGCCGGCGACGACAGCTTCGACGCCAACGACGACGACCAGCTGGCGGCCGAACTCCGCAAGGAAAAGGCGCTCGCGGCGGCGTCCGGCGTCCCCGCGCGGCACCCGAAGCAGCGGCCGGCGGGGAAGAAGAAGCGTTGAGGCTCGACGAAGCACTGGATCTGATCGCGGAGGTGCCGGACTTCCCGGAACCCGGCGTGTTGTTCCGCGATCTGAGCCCGCTGTTCGCCGACGGTCCCGGCTTCGCCGCGGTCACCGACGCGCTGGCGGAAAGCCTGGACCCGGAGGCCGACCTGGTCGCCGGCGTCGAGGCCCGCGGATTCCTGCTCGCCGCGGCGGCAGGGTACTCGCGCGGCCTCGGAGTGGTGCTGGTTCGCAAGCCGGGCAAGCTCCCGGCGGTGGCCGGCCGGGTCGACTACTCGCTGGAGTACGGCACGGCCAGCGTCGAACTGCCCGCCGGCGTGGTCCAGCCGGGCCAGCGGATCGCCGTGCTGGACGACGTCCTGGCCACCGGCGGCACAGTCGCGGCGACCGCGAAGCTGCTAGAGGACGCCGGTGCCACCGTGACCGGCGTATCGGTGGTGCTGGAACTGGCCTCCCTGGGCGGCCGGGCAGCGCTGGGCGGACGGAGCGTGGAGGCCCTGCGCAAGGTCTGACGTTTGAGATGCCGTGACGAAGGCGCTGTCCCACTCTCCGGGACAGCGCCTTTCGCATGACCCGCCTCACTCGCCCCTTCTCGCCGTCCCGCGACCGCAACGCTCACGCGCCCCCGCGGTCCCGCGACCGCTAACGCTCACGCGCCCCCGCAGTTCCGCGACCGCTCACCTGCCCCCCTCCGGCCAGCTACCCCCCTCACCCGACCACCCCCGCGGGATCGCGTCGGCGTCTGGAGGGAGCGGCGTGACCGGCCCCCGGCCGGGCTCGCCGCTCCCTCCAGACGCCGACTTAAAGGCGATCCCGCCCGCGCCGACGGAGTCGGCGCCAAAGACACGAATTAATTGCCCTCGCCACGCGTTGTAATCAGGGAAGGCGGCGGCCTGGTCACCCGGGAGCGGGCGTGGGTGTCGGTCGCCACAGCTTCAGCGGCTACGCTGGAGCTTCGCAGGCCGCACGAACGCAAGCTGGAGGTGCGGGTGAGCCAAGAGCTCGACGCCGGGGTCACTGCCGCGGAGACCGGGACGAACGGGGCGAGGGTGAACGGCGCGGCGCCGAGTCCCTCGGCGACCCGGCGGGTCCGGGCTCGGCTGGCGCGGCGGATCACCGCGCAGCGTGCCGCTCCGGTCAAGCAGGTGCTCGAGCCGCTCGCCGTCATCCATCGCGAGATGCATCCGAACGCGGACCTGACGCAGCTGCAGCATGCCTACGACGTGGCCGAGGAGCTGCACCGTTCGCAGCGGCGGAAGTCCGGCGATCCGTACATCACCCATCCGCTCGCGGTCGCGACCATTCTCGCTGAGCTTGGCATGGACACCACCACGCTGGTCGCGGCGTTGCTGCACGACACGGTGGAGGACACCGGCTACTCGCTGGAGCAGCTGAAGTCGGATTTCAACGACAAGGTCGGCGAGCTCGTCGACGGTGTCACGAAGCTGGACAAGGTGAAGCTCGGCACGTCGGCTGAGGCGGAGACCATCCGCAAGATGGTCATCGCGATGGCGAAGGACCCGCGGGTGCTGGTCATCAAGCTCGCCGACCGGCTGCACAACATGCGCACGATGCGCTTCCTGCCGCCGGAGAAGCAGGCTCGCAAGGCGCGTGAGACGCTCGAAGTGCTGGCTCCGCTTGCGCACCGGCTTGGCATGGCGACGGTCAAGTGGGAGCTGGAGGATCTCGCGTTCGCGATTCTGCAGCCGAAGAAGTACGACGAGATCGTCCGGCTGGTCGCTGACCGCGCGCCCTCGCGTGACACCTACTTGCGCAAGGTGATCGCGGACCTGACGAACAATCTGGTGTCGTCGCGGATCACCGCGAAGGTCGAGGGGCGACCGAAGCACTATTACTCGATTCACCAGAAGATGATCGTCCGCGGCCGCGACCTGGACGATATCCACGACCTGGTCGGTGTGCGGATCCTGGTGGAGGACGTGCGCGACTGTTATGCCGCGATGGGTGTGGTGCATGCGCTGTGGCAGCCGGTGCCGGGGCGGTTCAAGGATTACATCGCACAGCCGCGGTTCGGCGTGTACCAGTCGCTGCACACCACGGTGATCGGGCCGGACGGCAAGCCGCTCGAGGTGCAGATCCGCACCTACGACATGCACCGCACGGCCGAGTACGGCATCGCCGCGCACTGGCGGTACAAGGAAACCAAGGGCACTCACGCCAGCAACAGCGGCATGGAGCTGGACGAGATCGCGTGGATGCGGCAGCTGCTCGACTGGCAGCGCGAGGCCGCGGACCCGGGCGATTTCCTCGAATCGCTGCGCTACGAGCTGGCCGCGCGCGAGATCTTCGTGTTCACGCCGAAGGGCGACGTGATCACGTTGCCCGCGGACTCGACGCCGGTGGACTTCGCGTACGCGGTGCACACCGAGGTCGGCCACCGCTGCATCGGCGCCCGGGTGAACGGGCGGCTGGTCGCGCTCGAGCGGAAGCTCGAGAACGGCGAGGTCGTCGAGATTTTCACGTCGAAGGCGGAGACTGCCGGGCCGAGCCGCGACTGGCTGCAGTTCGCGGGTTCGCCGAAGGCGCGGGCGAAGATCCGGCAGTGGTTCGCGAAGGAGCGCCGCGACGAGGCGATCGACGCGGGCAAGGAAGCGATCACCAAGGAGATCCGCAAGGTCGGGCTGCCGATTCAGCGGCTCGTGTCGGCGGAGTCGATGGGCTCGGTCGCGACCGAGCTGCGGCACGGTGACATCTCGTCGCTGTACGCTGCGGTCGGGGAGGGCCACACCAGCGCGAAACACGTGGTGCAGCGGCTGGTCGCGCTCATCGGCGGGGTCGAGGAGGCGGAGGAGGAGCTGGCCGAGAGGGCCACGCCGTCCACCGTTACCCGGCGTCGCGGGTCGAACGACGTCGGCGTGATCGTCAAGGGCGCCAGCGACGTCTGGGCGAAGCTGGCCCGTTGCTGCACGCCGGTGCCGGGCGATGAGATCCTCGGCTTCGTGACCCGCGGCGGCGGCGTCAGCGTGCACCGCACCGACTGCACGAACGCCGACGATCTGCGCAACCAGCCGGAGCGGCTGGTCGAGGTGGAGTGGGCGCCGTCGTCGTCCTCGGTGTTCCTGGTGGCGATCCAGGTCGAGGCGCTGGACCGGCACCGGCTGCTGTCGGACGTGACCAAGGTGCTCGCGGACGAGAAGGTGAACATCCTGTCCGCGTCGGTCACCACCTCCCGGGACCGGGTGGCGGTGTCGCGGTTCTCGTTCGAGATGGGCGATCCGAAGCACCTCGGGCACGTGCTGAAGGTGGTCCGGGGCGTGGAGGGGGTCTACGACGTGTACCGGGTGACCTCGGCGTCGTAGCTCGCGACGCGGTCGCGGCCGGCGGCGGGAAGCGCCCCGGCGGAAGCGTCGGGTGCCCTCGCCGGACTGTCCACTTCGGACGCCGCGGCGCGGGCTGAGATCTGCGCGAACATCGTGCGGCACCAGCTGGAGCCGGTGTTCGGCGAGGTGAGGGAACTGGCTGCGCGGTGAGCCGATCGGCTCACAGCGCCCGGATTTGCGGGCTGGTGCCGGTTAGGGTGCGGGAATGGACGGACTCGAGTTCACCCGCGACGGTGCTGTGGCCCGGTTGACGTTCTCCCGGCCGGAGAAAATGAATGCGATCAGCCACGGGATGTGGGCGGCGATCCCCGGGGTGGTGGCCGAGGTCGAGGCCGATCCGGAGGTGAAGGTGCTCGTGCTGACCGGTGCGGGCAAGCACTTCTCCGCGGGCGCGGACATCGGCGAGTTCCGGGAGCTGCGATCGACTGCCGACGCGGCCGCGCGGTATGACGAGGCGGTGGATGCCGCGGTCGCGGCGCTGACCGCGATGCGCAAACCGTCGGTCGCGATGGTCCAGGGCAATTGCATCGGCGGCGGCTGCCAGATCGCGGTGGCCTGCGATTTCCGGTTCGCCGCCGAGGACGCCCGGTTCGGGATCACCCCGGCGAAGCTGGGCATCGTCTACCACTTCGCCTCGACGCGGCAGCTGGTGTCGCTGGTCGGGCCGGCGCACGCGAAGTACTTCCTGCTGTCCGGGGAACTCGTCGATGCCGGGCGGGCGCGGGAGGTCGGGCTGGTCAACGACGTGTTCCCGGCGGACGGGCTGGAAGCTGCGACGGCGCGGTTCACCGGGACGCTGTGCGGGCGGTCGCAGGCGTCGATCCGGGGGATGAACCGGATCATCGAGAAGATCGTGGCGGGGGCGGAGAAGCCGGACCGGGAGGTCGAGGAGATCCGGCTGGCCGCGTTGCACGGGGAGGACTACGCGGAGGGCGTGGACGCGTTCCTGAACCGGCGGGCCCCTCAGTTCACCTACCGCTGACGGTCGCGCAGTCCGGGAAGGGCCCCTTGAGAGACTTAGATTCCCTCAAGGGGCCCCTTCCCGGACTTTCGGTCTGAACCTGCCGTCAGGAGACGGTCACCGCGGTGAACTTGACCGGTTCCTTGGGCTCGCCGGTCATGCCGTCCTGGCCGACCGCGCCGATGCCGGTCTTCGCGATCTTGTCGAGCACCTTGAGGCCCTCGTCAGAGATGCTGCCGAAGATCGTGTACTGCGGGTTCAGCTCGGCGTCGCCGTAGACCATGAAGAACTGGCTGCCGCCGCTGTTCGGCTGGCCGGTGTTGGCCATCGCGAGGATGCCGCGGCCGTACTTCATGCCGTCGATGAACTCGTCCGGCACGGTGAACCCGGGGCCGCCACGGCCGTCCGTGGTCACGTCGCCCTTCGCGTCCGGGTCGCCGCACTGCAGCATCTGCAGGCCGGAAACGCCGAGGCGGTGGCAGATCGTGTCGGTGTAGAAGCCCTGCTTGGCCAGGCTTTCGAACGCGTTCACGGTGCACGGCGCGAGCGAGCGGTCCAGCGTCAGCGGGATGTCGCCCTGCGTCGACTTCATCGTGATCGTCACGGTGCCGGTCGAAGGCACGTTCTTGCCGTCCGGGACCGTCGGCTTCTTCGACGACGGCTTGGTGTCCGCCGCGTAGGAGCAGGTCGTCGGGTTCGGCAGGGCCTTGGTGCGCTTGGGAAGCGCGGTGCGCTGCGTGGGGATGTTCGTGGCGCTCGGCGCCGGTGCCGCGCTGCTGGACGGCGACTCGGCGGCGGCGGGCGTGTCGCTGCTGCCGTTGCTGTTCACGATCCACACCACGAGCCCGGCGACGATGAGGACGACACCGCCGACCACTCCAGCGCCCACGATCTTGCGTCGCTTCGCCTTTTCCGCCCGGCGCACGAGCTGCCGCTCGAGTTTGCGCTTAGCGGCTTCTCGGCGCTGCTGGTTGGTCGCCACCCGCCCTCCAGTTTCCGCTCGAAGTCACACGTCTGAGGTAGCGGCAGTGTATGGGCACAGCCTGTTAGGACTCTGTACAGGGGCGGCTAGTCTTCTCCGCGTCGTGATCAAGGCCGCTTCCCGGGAGGTGAGCGCTGTGCTCGTCGCCGGGTTCGCTGCCGGTCCATTGCAGTCCAACTGCTACCTGCTGGCGCCCGCCGCCGGAGGGCCGTGCGTCGTCGTCGACCCCGGCGAGGGCGCCGCCGCCCCGCTGGCCGAGGCTTTGTCCGAGCACCGGCTGACCCCGGTCGCGCTGCTGGCCACCCACGGCCACCCGGACCACGTCGGGGCCGCCGCCGAGCTGGCACGCAGCCACGGCGCCCCGCTTTGGCTGCACCCGCGCGACGCGGAGTGGTATGACGGCCCGTTCGAACCGCTCGGCGGTGCGGACGTGCTCGACGCGGCCGGGCTGGCCGTCCGGGTGCTCCCGCTGCCGGGGCACACGCCGGGATCGGTGGCGTTCGCCGTCGAGTCCGGCGAGGGTGGCAGGCTGGTGTTCACGGGGGACACGCTGTTCGCCGGGTCGGTCGGGCGCACCGGCGGATCCGGCGCCGACCTGGAGAGATCGTTGCGCACACTGCTCACGCTCGCGGACGACACGGTCGTCCTGCCCGGCCACGGCCCGGCGACGACCATCGGCCGCGAACGCGCCGCCAACCCGTTCCTGCCGGGGGCCGCGGAATGACCGACGACAAACCGGCCGCGGAGCGGGTGCCGCTGTTCGCCGACGAGCCGAAACTGCGCAAGCGCCGGCTCTGGTCGGGCGTGTTCGGCGTGCTGATCGTCGCCGCCGGGTTCGGCGGGATCGTCGGCCTGATCGGAGGGCAGCTGCCCGGGCTGATCGTCGCCGCGGTCGTCGGGCTGCCGCTGGTGTACGTGGTGCTCTACGCGTACCGCAGGCGGATCTGGCTGGAGGGCACCACACTGGTGGTCCGCACCTGGGGCACCCGGCGGATGGACCTGCTGGAAGCGCCCCGGATGGACGTGGTGATCAGCGACGTCCGGGGCAGCCGCACTGTCTCGCTCCTGGTGACCGTCCCGCGCCGGCGGCGTGCGGTAAAGCTCGACCTGGCGGTGTTCTCCGGCACCGGCGGCCGCGAACTCGGCGCGCTGCAGCTGCGCCGGCTGGCGGACGCGGTGCTGAACAACACCGATGCCAACGGCCTGGTGTTCTCCGAGCTGCTGGTCGCGGAGCTGCGCGCGGAAGCCCGCGGAGACGCGGTGCCGGAACGGCCGCTCTACCGGCTTGCCTCGGCGGCCCCGGCGGGAAAATACCTGCAGCGATTCCCGATGGAAGCGGTCAGCCGCTTTGTCGCCACGCTGTAATGGGCTATTCGCGTCCGGCGGGTTCTTCGGCGCGGGTTTCCAGGGCGGCCACCTGGGCGCGGATGCGGTCCAGCTGGTCGGTCAGTTCGGGGAGTTCTTCGGCGACGTAGGCGAGCAGCCGTTCCAGGTGGCGCAGCGTCGCGCGGACCTCGTCGAGCGCGGTCGCGATCCGCGGGACGGTCTCGGCTGCCTCGAGCGCGGACGCGAACAGCCTTCGGATCAGGTGCACGGTGACCCGGGGTCCGGCCAGGACGGCTGAGAACACGACGCCTCCTCGGATGCGGCGACGCGGCCAACGTAGCCGCCCGCGCGGTGTCCGCCCGTGCCGGGGGATGCCGGGTGTTACTCGTGTGTCTCAGCGAGGTTCGTGGTGCTGAGGAGGTGGTCCACCGGCTCGCGTGCGGCGATCAGGGCGGCCAGCACGGTGGTGACCGGGACGGCCGCGACGATGCCGACCGAACCGGCCAGAGTCCGGATGATTTCCGCGGCGATGTCCTCGCTGCCGAGAAGCGCGCCGAGGCCGACGCCGGAGATCGCCGAGTACAGCATCACCGGGAGCGCGGCGCCCGCGTAGGCCATCACCAGCGTGTTCACCGCGGAGCCGACGTGGTCCCGGCCGATCCGCAGACCGGAGCGGTACAGCTCGCGCCAGCCGAGCGCCGGGTTCGCGCGCCGCAGCTCCCAGACCGCGCTGGTCTGGGTGATCGTGACGTCGTCCAGCACGCCCAGCGCGCCGATCACGATCCCGGCCAGCAACAGCCCGCGGGCGTCGATGCCGTGGCCGAGCGAGGAGATGAGCGTCGTGGTGCCCTCGTCGAGACCGGTCAGCGACGCGGCGGCGGAGAAGATCGCGGACAGGATCCCGATCAGCGCGAGGCTGACCAGGGTGCCGAGCACCGCGACCGAGGTTCTCGCGGTCAGCCCGTGGGTCAGGTACAGCGCGATGAACATGATCGCGCCCGCGCCGGCGATCGCGACCAGCAGCGGATTCTCGCCGGCCAGGATCGCGGGCAGCACGAACAGGACGATCACCACGAAGCTCAGGCCCAGCGCGACGAGCGCGGCCAGGCCCTGCCAGCGGCCCAGCACGAGCACCGCGACGGCGAACAGGGCGGCAAGCAGCACCAGCGGCGTGCCGCGCTGGAAGTCGACCAGGACGTAGGACTGCGGATCGGCCGGGTTGCCGCCGTTGTAGGCGAGGACGACCTTGTCGCCGGCGGAGAACCGCGGGGTGCCGGGTTCGATCGGGACGGTGAGCCGGATCGGTTTCCCGGTGGCCGCGCCGTCGGTCATCTGCAGATCGGCGGTGAGGCACGGCTTGGCGTTCGGGTCCGGCTGCGAACCGACCTGGACCTGGCCCTGCTGCAGGCACGGACCGGAGGTGGCGGTCGTGATCGTCGCCTGCACCGGAGTGCCCTGCGGGACGGTGCTGGTCGGCAGGGAGGTGCCCCACGGGTAGAGGACCGCCATGCCGACGACGGTCAGGACGGCAAGCGGGGCCAGCAACCAGACGAGCAGCTTGCGGACCCGTTGCGACGCCGGGGCGGCCGGGCCATGTCCGTGGCCATGTCCGTGTCCATGGCCCATCGGGTCATCCGTGGCCGAAGCGTCCTTTTCGGACTGCTTCGGCTGGCTCGGCGGGCGACGGCGGGCGGTCGGGGGCGGGGGGCCGCCAGGACGGGGCGGCACGCGCAGTTCGTCGGATTGCGTGCTCCTGCGCGGGTTCGCGGTGTCTCGCGGAGCACGGGCGGCGGAGGGCAGGCGCAGCTCGCCGGACTGCCCGGAGCCGGGGGTCGCACGGCGGTTACCGGCTCGTCCGTCGCTGCGCTGAGCGCGGGGCGGCGCTGCCCGCCGAGGGGGAGCGGGCTTCTCGTCCGCGGCGGGCCAAGCGACGCCGGAGTCGTCGGCGCGGGGAAGGCGCGGCTCGCCGGTGCGCTCGGACTGCCGCGCCGCGTCCGGGCGGCGAGGGCGCCGCGACTGGTCCGGACGCGGGCGTGGCGGCGCGGAATCGGACGGGGACACAGGCGGTTCGCCCGGAACCCGGGACAAGGGGCCGGTGTCGTCGTCGGAGTAGTCGCGCGGTGCCACGGCGGACATCCTGCCCTCCCGGTCCGGGGTTCGCCGGTACCGGGTGGGGGAGGAGACGGGCGTACCCGGCGTTTCGTTCAGGCGTGCGCGGAGCGCAGGTGCACCCGCCGGTACGCGGACGGCGGCGTGTCGAAATGGTCCAGGAACGCCTGGCGCAGCGTTTCGGTGGAGCCGAAGCCGCAGCGGCGGGCGACCGCGGTGAGCGGCAGATCGGTGCCGGACAGCAGCCGGGCGGCGTGTTCAGCGCGGACGGTCCGCACGTATTTTCCCGGCGTGGTGCCGAGATGCGCGTCGAACAGCCGGGTCAGCTGGCGGGTGCTGATCCCGGCCTTGGCCGCCAGCGCCGGGGTGCCGAGGTCGTCGGCGAGGTGCTCGGCGACGTAGGCGGTGAGGTCGCGGACCTGGCGGTGCTCCGGCGGCGGTCCGGACAGGAACATGCTCACCTGCGCCTGGTTGCCGGGCCGCTGCAGGTAGGTGACGAGCGAGCGGGCGGCTTCGCGGGCGAGGGTCGGGCCGTGGTCCTCCTCGACGAAAGCCAGGGTGAGATCGAGACCGCTGGTGACGCCGGCGGAGGTGTAAATGTCGCCGTGGCGGACGAAGAGCGGCACCGGATCCACCGTCACCGACGGGTACTCCTCGGCGAGCCGGGCCGCGTGCGCCCAGTGCGTGGTCGCGCGGCGGCCGCTCAGCAGACCGGCGGCGGCGAGAACGGACGACCCGGTGCAGACCGACGCGGTGCGCCTGCTCAGCTGCGACAGCCGGCGGGTGTGGGCGAGCAGCCGTTCGTCCCTGGCGGCGGCGCGGTGGCCGATGCCGCCCGCGACGACGAACGTGTCGATCGGCCCGCGGACCTGGTCCAGCCGCAGGTGCGGGGCGAGGGCAAGGCCGGACTGGCAGGCGAACGGGCGCCCTTCGACGGTGGCCAGCCGGACGTCGTAAGGCCGGGCCGCGCCGAGCCGGGTCGCGGCGTCGAACACGTCGGACACGCAGGCGATGTCGAGCAGTTCCGCGTCGGGGTACCCGAGGATCACGACCTGCCGGGCGGGACTCGGCATGCCCGGCACGGTAGCAGGTCGACCGGCCGATTAACAGGGTTCGCAGGATTTCGGACACGCGAGTCCCGTCGGCCGAGCGGGCGCGGGACGGTGCGGGCATGACCCAGAAGACGTTCGCCTTCGTGGTGTACCCAGGATTGACGATTTTGGACCTGGTCGGGCCGCTTCAGGTGCTCTCCGCCTTCGCCGAGGCCGAGCCGTCGGTGCGGGTGGCGGTGGTGGGCGCGGAACCCGCGACGGTCGGGACCGACACGCCGCTGCGGATCGCGCCGAGCCACACCTTCGCGGAAATTCCGGATCCGTCGTGGGTCGTGGTCCCCGGCGGCGGGGCGCCGACCTTGCGGGCGCTCGGCGACCCGGCGCTCGTCGGCTACCTCCGGCGGGCGGCGGCCAGCGCTGAGCTGATGACGTCCGTGTGCACGGGTTCGCTCCTGCTCGGCCAGGCCGGGCTGCTCGATGGGCGCGAGGCCACCACCCACTGGACGTTCCTGGAGGCACTGCGCGCGTTCGGCGCGAAGCCGGTCCGGGAGCGGTGGGTCGACACTGGCGAGGTGATCACCGCGGCCGGTGTCTCGGCGGGGATCGACCTGGCATTGCACCTGGTGGAGCGCTTGGCCGGGCCGGACGTGGCGCGGTTGGTCCAGTTCGGCGTCGAATACGACCCGCAGCCGCCGCTGGGCGCGCTCGACTGGTCGCTCGCTCCCGGCGAGTGGATGCGGCCGAGGACCGAGCGGCTGGTCCGGGAAGGGCTCGCCGGCCAGCCGGAACTCCAGGAGAAACTGCTCGCGCTGCTGTGAGGTGACGGGCGGGTGAGGCGGCCCACCCGGAGGGTGCCGGACGGTTTGCCGCGGCCGCGCGACCGCGTACCGTCCCCCGAATGCGTTCTTCTCGCGGCGGTGCCGGCCTCACCGTCTTCACCAGCAAGCGGGACGACGTCGTGCTGGTGACCGCCGCGGGGGAGATCGACGTCGCGTCGGTAGCGGAGTTCCGGGCCGCGCTGAGCCACGCATGCGGGGTCGGCGAGAAGCTGGTGGTGGACCTGTCGCGGGTCGGCTATCTCAGCTGTGCCGGGCTGCGTGCGATCGAGGAGACGCGCCGCGCGCGGCCGGCGCTGTCGATCGTGGCGACCGGACCGCTGGTGCTGCGGGCGTTCGCGGTGTCCGGCATCGAAGTGCCGGTGCGGCGGGGGCTGCGCGAGGCGAGCGCTGCCGCCGGGAAGTGATTCCCGGTGCCGATCTCGGGTACCCGGCAGCTGGACCCGAGCTCTGGTGAGGTGATGACCCGATGTCCGGCAGCACCATGTCCGGCAAGACCGCGACCGTCGGCGGCGCGGCGGGATTGGCCGTTCTGGCCGGTCTGTATCTGATCGCCGCGCCTTGGCTGGCCCGCTTCGGCGGCGCGGCCGAACTAGCGGTGAGCAACACGGTGGCCGGGCTGGCCATCGTGGTGTTCGCGTCGATCAGCACCCGGAACTCGACACTGACCTGGGTTCTGCCGGTGCTCGGCGGATGGGCGGCGGTGTCGCCGTTCGTGCTGCGCTACGGCGGCGAGACAGTCCCGTCGACCGGGGCGACGATCGGCAATGTCGTCGCCGGCGCGGTGGCTGCGCTCGGCGGGATCGCGGTGCTGGTGCGGCGTCGCTGAGCTCAGCTGAGCGCGTCGGCGAGCCAGTCGCGCCAGCCGGCTGTCTCGGCCGGTTCGTCCACGGCGCGAAACAGGTGATGCCCGACCGCGATCGGCATCCCGAGCAGTGATCGCTCGTGGAACCGGTACAGCGCGTCCGAGGTGCGGATCCCGGCGTAATGCCGGGTCGAGTAGTCGAGGACACCGGCGATTTCGTTGCCGCCGAAGGCGAACCGGACCTCTTGGCCGGTTGCCGGCTCGGGCAGGCGCAGCGCCGCGAGCAGCTTCGGCCAGGCGTCCGGGCGGGCTGAGGACGCTGGGCCGTCGGCGGTCACGTAGGCGGCGTAGCGGCCGCGGAAGTGTCGCAACAGCTCCCCGAGCGTGTGCAGGTACATTTCCCAGCCGGCGCCGAACGACTCGTGGTACTCGTCTTCCCAGCCGTCCGCGGCGAACCCGCGATGCATGAAGCGCAGCACGGATGTGCCGCCCTCGGCCGCTTCGACCAGGAACTCCATCGCGTCGAATGTGCCGTCCTCGGCCGCCGGGCCGCGGTAGGCGAACCGGTGCGGCGGGTCCCAGGCGGTGATCCGGGCTTCGGTGCTCAGCTCGCCGAGCCGGAACCGGACCCGCTTGGCCACGGCGTCCACTTCGTGCCTGCCCATGAACCAGGAATCGATGCCGGGCCCGGAGGCCACCGCGTCCCAGACCGCCGAGGGATCGGCGGGCAGCGAGATCTCCTTGCGCACCTCGAATTCACCGGGCATCTGCGGGCTCCTCCTCCGGGCCGGTCGGGTTCACGGTGCCATTGACAAGATTAGTTGTCAATCCGGTGGGCGGTTCCGGCGATCGGCGCCAGACTGCGCAACAGGCTCGACGAAGGGACGCAGACGCATGGCAACCGTGGCCGACCAGTTGATCGACGTTCTCGTGCAGTCCGGCGTACGCCGGATCTACGGGGTGGTGGGCGACAGCCTCAACCCCGTCGTGGACGCGGTGCGGCGCACCGGCGGGTCCGCGCGGGGCGGGATCGACTGGGTGCACGTGCGCAACGAGGAGGCGGGCGCGTTCGCCGCTGCCGCCGAGGCGCAGCTGACCGGGCGGCTCGCGGTGTGCGCGGGCAGCTGCGGGCCGGGCAACCTGCACCTGCTGCAGGGGATCTACGACGCGCACCGTTCCGGCGCCCCGGTGCTCGCGATCGCCTCGCACATCCCGTCGACGCAGATCGGCACCGGCTTCTTCCAGGAGACGCATCCGCAGCAGCTGTTCGCGGAATGCTCGCACTACTGCGAGCTGGTCAGCTCTCCCGAGCAGATGCCGAGGCTCGCGCGGATCGCGGTGCAGAACGCGGTCGGCCGGCGCGGGGCAGCGGTCCTGGTGCTGCCCGGCGACGTGTCGCACGAAACCGCCGCGCACCCGACCGGCGAGTCCGCGTCGCTGGGCAGCGCGCCCGCCGTGGTGCCCGCCGAGGCCGATATCGCCCGGCTCGCCGACCGGATCAACCGGGCGGAGAAGGTGATGATCATGGCGGGGGCGGGCTGCCGCGACGCGCACGACGAGGTGCTCGCGCTCGCCGCCGCGACCGGAGCGCCGGTCGGGCATTCGTTGCGGGGCAAGGAATTCATCCAGTACGACAACCCCTACGACGTCGGGATGAGCGGCCTGCTCGGCTACGGCGCCTGCTACGACGCGATGCACGCTGCCGACCTCGTGCTGCTGCTCGGCACCGACTTCCCGTACGACACGTTCCTGCCGCAGCGCAATACCGTGCAGGTGGACATCGACCCGGCGCGGATGGGCCGCCGGTCAGTGCTGGAATTCGGTGTGCAGGGCGACGTCGGGGCCACGGTGCGGGCGGTGCTGCCGATGCTGCGCTCGCGGGATGACCACTCGTTCCTGCATTCCATGCTGCACAAGCACGAGCGCGGACTGCAGCGCGTGGTCGACGCGTACACCCGCGAGGTGGCCAAGCACGTCCCGTTGCATCCGGAGTTCGTCGCGGATGTGCTGGACGAGGAGGCCGCCGGCGACGCGGTGTTCACTGTGGACACCGGCATGTGCAACGTGTGGGCGGCGCGGTACATCTCGCCGAACGGACGGCGGCGGATCCTCGGGTCGTTCGTGCACGGGAGCATGGCGAACGCGTTGCCGCACGCGATCGGCGCGCAGGCCGCCGCGCCGGGGCGGCAGGTCGTCGCGATGTGCGGGGACGGCGGGCTGGCGATGCTGATGGGGGAGTTGCTGACGTTGAAGACGCACGCGCTGCCGGTGAAGGCGGTGGTGTTCAACAACTCGTCGCTCGGGATGGTGAAGCTGGAGATGCTCGTGGACGGGTTGCCGGAGTTCGGCACCGATCACGATCAGGTGGACTTCGCGGGGATCGCCCGGGCGGCGGGGCTGCACGCGCGGCGGGTGGAGAAGCCGGGGGAGGTGCGGGACGGGATCCGGGAGATTCTGGCGCACGACGGCCCGGCGGTGCTCGATGTGGTCACGGACCCGAACGCGTTGTCGATCCCGCCGAATATCACCGCGGCGCAGGTCCGGGGGTTTGCGCTGGCGGCCAGCAAGACGGTGTTGAGCGGCGGGGTGGGGAAGATGCTGGAGCTGGCGAAGTCCAATCTGCGGAACCTTCCCCTGCCTTGACGGCGGGGTGCTCGGGGGTCCGGTGCGGTGAGTTTTCGCGGTCGGGGGCTTCGCGGGGAATGCCGTGTTGCCGTCCCGAAGCCTGAGCCGTCCGGTCGGCGCTGCAGACCGAGGTGGCGGGGCGGGGGTTAGCCGCCCTGCCCCGGTTTGGGCAGGTCCGTGGCGTCTTCCGGCCGTGAAGGGCCCCTTGCGGGAATCTGAGTCCCTCAAGGGGTCCTTCACGGAACGTGCGTCTCCGAGGGGACGCCGCCGCACGGGGAGAGGAACGACAGCGGCGGCGTGATCGGCTCCGGGACTACTCCGTCTCCGCCATCGCCTCGGCGAACTGGGCGGCGTAGAGCCGCGAGTAGGCGCCGCCCGCGTTGATCAGGGTTTCGTGGTTGCCCTGTTCGACGATGTTGCCGTTCTCCATCACCAGGATGACGTCCGCGTCGCGGATCGTGGACAGGCGGTGCGCGATCACGAAGCTCGTGCGGCCGGAGCGCAGCGAGTTCATCGCGTTCTGGATCAGTACCTCGGTGCGGGTGTCGACCGAACTGGTGGCCTCGTCCAGGATCAGGATCGCGGGCTTGGCCAGGAAGGCACGGGCGACGGTGATCAGCTGCTTCTCGCCGGTGCTGACCGTGCCGCCCTCGTCGTCCAGGACCGTGTCGTAGCCGTCTGGCAGGGTGCGCACGAAGCGGTCCACGTAGGTCGCCCTCGCGGCCTCGATGACCTGTTCGCGAGTCACGTTGTCCGCGCCGTAGGCGATGTTCTCCGCGATGGTGCCGCCGAACAGCCAGGCGTCCTGCAGGACCATGCCGGTCTTCGCGCGCAGTTCTTCCCGGTTCATCGCCTTGATGTCGACGCCGTCCAGAGTGATCCGGCCGCCGTCGATTTCGTAGAACCGCATCAGCAGATTGACCAGCGTGGTCTTGCCCGCACCGGTCGGGCCGACGATCGCGACCGTGTGCCCGGGCTCGACCGACAGCGACAGGTCCTCGATCAGCGGCGTGTCCTCCAGGTAGCGGAACGACACGTGCTCGAACTCGACCTGGCCGCGGACGACCGCGGGCCGCTGCGGCCGCTCCGGTTCCGGCTCCTGCTCGGCGGCGTCCAGCAGCGCGAACACCCGCTCCGCCGAGGCCACCCCGGACTGCAGCAGGTTCGCCATGCTGGCGATCTGCGTGACCGGCTGGCTGAACTGCCGCGAGTACTGGATGAACGCCTGCACGTCGCCGAGGGTCAGCGAACCCGAGGCGACCCGCAGCGCGCCGACCACGGCGACCAGGACGTAGCTCAGGTTGCCGATGAACATCATCGCCGGCTGGATGGTGCCGGAGATGAACGACGCTTTGAAACTCGCCTGGTACAGCGCTTCGTTGTGCTCGCGGAAAATCGCTTCCGAATCGGCCCGCCGCCCGAACACGCGCACCAGCGAGTGGCCCGAGTACATCTCCTCGACATGCGCGTTGAGCTTGCCGGTGGTGCCCCACTGGGTGATGAACTGCGGCTGCGCCCGCTTGCCGATCTTCGCCGCGACGAACACCGACGCCGGCACCGTCACGATCACGACCACCGCCAGCGTCGGCGAGATCAGCAGCATCATCACCAGCACGCCGATGACGGTGAACAGCGACGTGATGATCTGCGACAGCGTCTGCTGCAGCGACTGCGCCAGGTTGTCGATGTCGTTGGTGACCCGGCTCAGCACCTCGCCGCGCGGCTGGCGGTCGAAGTAGCGCAGCGGCAGCCGCGCGAACTTCGCCTCGACGTCTTGGCGCAGCCGGAACACCGCGCCCTGCACCAGGGAAGTGGTGAGCCGGGCTTGGACCGCGCCGAAGAACGACGCGATCACATACAGCGCCAGCACGATCATCAGCACCTGGCCGAGCGCGGCGAAGTCGATGCCGTGCCCGGGGTTGAGGTCGATGGCGCTGTACGTGTCGGCCAGGGTGTTGTTGCCGCGTGCCCGCAGGCCCTCGATCACCTGCTCCTTGGTCGCCCCCGCGGGCAGGTCGCGGCTGATCACGCCGGCGAACATCACGTCGGTAGCCTTTGCCAGCACCTTCGGGCCGATCACGGTCAGCGCGACGCTGGCCGCGCCAAGCACCAGCACGGCGATCAGCATCACCCGCTGCGGGCGCAGCAGCCGGAGCAGCCGCGACAGCGAGCCCTTGAAGTCGAGCGCCTTCTCCGCGGGCATCCCGCCGGACATGAACCGCTCGGGTCCGCGCGCGGCGGGCTGATGCGCGTTGCGCGCGGCGCTTTTCCGTTCGATCGCGCCCTTGCCGCCCGGCGAAGCGGGCGGGGCCTTGGTCTCCTCGCTCACGCCGCCTCCTGCTCGGTCAGCTGCGAAAGCACGATCTCGTGGTAGGTCTCGTTGGTTTCCATCAGCTCGTGGTGGGTTCCGGTGCCGACGACGCGGCCGTCGTCGAGCACGATGATCCGGTCCGCGCCGCGGATCGTGCTGACCCGCTGCGCGACGATGACGACGGTGGCGTCGTTGATTTCGTCGGCCAGCGCGCGGCGCAGCGCCGCGTCGGTGGCGTAGTCGAGTGCGCTGAACGAGTCGTCGAACAGGTAGATCTCCGGTCGCTGCACCAGCATCCGGGCGATCGCGAGCCGCTGCCGCTGCCCGCCCGAGACGTTCGTGCCGCCCTGCGCGATCGGGGAGTCGAGGCCCTGTTCCATCCGCTCGACGAAGTCCTTGCCCTGGGCTACTTCCAGCGCATGCCACAGCTGCTCGTCGGTGGCCTCGGGGTTGCCGTAGCGCAGGTTGCTGGCGACCGTCCCGGAGAACAGGTACGGCTTCTGCGGAACCATGCCGACCGCGGACGACAGCGCGTCCGGATCGAGCTCGCGCACGTCGACGCCGTCCACCCGGACGCTGCCCGCGGTGACGTCCATCAGCCGAGGGATCAGGTTGAGCAGAGTGGTCTTCCCGCTGCCGGTGCTGCCGATGATCGCGGTGGTCTCGCCGGGCCGGGCGAACAGGGACACGTCCTGCAGGACCGGCCTTTCGGCACCGGGGTAGCGGAACTCGACCGCGGAGATGTCCAGGTGCCCGTTCGCGGCGCCGGCCGGTTTGGGCCGCACTGGCGGGCGCACGCTGGACTCGGTGTCCAGCACCTCGGCGATCCGCTCGGCGCTGACCTCCGCGCGCGGCACCATCATGAACATGAAGCTGGCCATCATGACCGAGGCGAGGATCTGCAGCAGGTAGGCCATGAACGCGGTGACCGCGCCGATCTGCATGCTGCCGCTGTCCACGCGCAGCCCGCCGAACCACAGCACGGCGACCGTGGACACGTTCATCACCAGCATGACGATCGGGAACATCAGCGCCATCAGCCTGCCGACCCGCATCGACACCGCGTACAGGTCGTCGTTGGCGTGGCCGAAGCGTTCCCGCTCGTGGCTGTCGCGGACGAACGCGCGGACCACCCGCACGCCCATGATCTGCTCGCGCAGCACTTGGTTGATCTTGTCCAGGCGCTCCTGCATGAGCCGGAAGCCCGGGCGCATCCGGGTGATCAGCGTGATGACGGCGACGGCCAGCACCGGAACGATCACCACGAGCAGACCGGACAGCGGCACGTCCTGCTGCAGCGCGAGCAGCACGCCGCCGACGCACATGATCGGCGCGGACACCATCAGCGTGAAGGTGAGCCCGGTCAGCAGCTGGATCTGCTGGACGTCGTTGGTGGTGCGGGTGATCAGCGACGGCGTGCCGAACCGGCCGATTTCCCGGGCGGAGAAGTCCTGCACCCGGTGGAAGACGCCGGCCCGGATGTCGCGGCCCACCGCGGCGGCGATCCGGGAGCCGTAGTAGACCGCGCCGATCGACCCGGCGATCTGCACCAGCGTGACGAGCAGCATGAAGCCGCCGGTCCGCATGATGTAGCCGGTGTCGCCCTTGACGAGGCCGCTGTCGATGATGTCGGCGTTGAGCGTGGGCAAGTACAGCCCGGCGATCGTCTGCACCAGCTGCAGCAGCACGACGAGCCACAGCGCGCCCCGGTACGGGCGCAGGTGCATGCGCATGAGTTTGACCAGCACGGTCGGTTTCTCCCCCAGGTGAAGAGTGTTCGGTTCGGGTCTAGCGCGCCGCGGCGGCCGCGGCGAGTGCCGGCATCCCGGCTGCTGCCTCCCGCAGGAGACCGGTGAAGATCGGCAGGAAGTCGTCTTCGACGGCCCCGTTGAGCCAGGTGTCGAAGGCGACGCGGCTGGCGCCTTGCACAATGCTCGCCATCATCCGGGCGTGCAACGGATTTGCCTGCTTGCCCGCCCGCTCGAGGATGGCTTCGGACAGCACGCGTTCGACGGTGGCGTGCGCCCGCAGCATCTCGCTGAACAGCGCGGTGTTCTGCATCATGTCGCGCATCCGCCACACGTCCTCGCGCTGGGGACCGTCGCCCTCGGCGTAGCGGTCGACCGCGGCGTTGACCACGGCCGCCCACAGCGGTTCGTCAGCGGGCCGGGCCAGCAGCGCCTCCCGCACGCGCTCCTGGTGCTCGACGATGAACGAGCAGACTGCCTCCTCCTTGCTCGAGAAATAGTTGTTGAAGGTGCGCGCCGAGACGCCCACCTCGTTCGCGATGTCCTCGACCCGCAGCTGGTCGACGCCCCGTTCGAGGGCGATCCGCAGTGCCGCTTGGGCCAGCGCCTGCCGCGCGGCTCGTTTTTTGCGCTCGCGAAGGCCCACTGGTGCAGTCGAGGTCACGGCGACCAGCGTAGCAGCGAAAGTTGCGGGGTGCGAAAAAATATGCGGAACGCGAAAAGTTTCGGTCTACGCACCCAGTCTATGCCAGGATGAACACATGTTCGAGGGACTGCGCACGATCGTGTATCCGGTCGACGATCTGGCCGCCGCCAAGCAGTGGTGGACCCGGGTTCTCGGCATCGCGCCTTACTTCGACGAGCCGTTCTATGTCGGGTTCAGCGTGCACGGTTACGAACTGGCGCTGGATCCGCAGGGCCGGGCGGAGAACGGCGACGGCCCGGTGACGTACTGGGGCGTGCCGGACGTGGACGAGGCGGTGCGCGGGCTGCTCGGGGAGGGCGCGACCGAGCACGCGAAGGTGACCGACTTCGGCGGCGGGATACGCACCGCACTGGTGCGGGCTCCGGACGGGAACCTGGTGGGGGTGATCGAGAACCCGTACTTCCCGGGCACGCCGGGATGAGGAGGGCGCTCGCCGTGCTGGCGCTGCTCGGCGGCGCGCTGGCCGCCGCCGCGCCAGGACCGGTGCCGGACGCAGCTAGTCCGCAGGCGTATCTGCTGCGGGCGCTGCGTCTGCTGCGCGCGCACTCGATCGACCGGGAGCGGCTGGACTGGCCGCGCACCGAAGCCGACGCAGTGCGGGCCACGGAGGGATTTCTGGTGCCGAGCCAGACCTATCCGGTGATCCGGAAGACGATCGCGGACCTCGGCAATCCGCATACCGTGCTGCTCGATCCGAGCCAGGCTCAGCCGCCCGCGCCGGCGGGGATCCCGGTTCCGCGGAGCCGGGCGGCGGACGCGATCGCGACGCTCGTAATCCCGGGTTTCGTCGCGGATCCGGCGGGGGAGCGGCGTTATCTCGACGCGGGCATCGCGGCGCTGCGGTCGGTGCAAGCGCAGGCGTCCTGCGGCTGGATCGTTGATTTGCGTCGCAACACCGGCGGCGACATGTGGCCGATGCTGACCGTGCTGGCACCGCTGCTCGGCGACGGCGACATCGGCTCGTTCGCCGGTCCGGGGATCGCTTCGAGGGCCTGGTCCGTCCGCGGCGGTCAAGCTCTGCTGGACGGCACAGCAGAGGCGGAAACCAATCCGGTGCGGTTGTCCCGCCCCAAGCCGCCGATCGCCGTCCTGACCTCGCGAGACACCGGCAGTTCGGGCGAGATGACGCTGATCGCTCTGCGCGGACTGGGCCGCAGCGCCGTTTTCGGCGCGCCGACCGCCGGGTACGCGACCGGCAACGAGGTGTACCCGCTCGCCGACGGCGCCAAGCTGCTCGTCACCACCTCAGTCGCGGTGGACCGGACCGGCCGGGCCTGCGGCAACAGCCCGATCCCGCCGGACTTCCCGTCCGCGGATCCGGAAGCCGCCGCCCGGAACTGGTTGCGCGCCCGGTGCGGATAACGCCCTCGACCTGCGACGACTGTCGCAACGCGCCGATCGCGGCTACGGTGGTCACCGAGCGTGAGTACGTACCGGCGACGCGGCGGAGGTGCGCGGCATGCGGTCGATGTGGAAGGGCTCGGTGTCCTTCGGGCTGGTCAGCATCCCGATCCAGCTGTACGCGGCGACCGAGAACAAGAACGTGTCGCTGCGCCAGGTGCACGTCGCCGACGGCGGGCGCATCCGGTACAAGCGGTTCTGCTCGATCGACGGCGAGGAGGTGCCCTACGCCGACATCGCCAAGGGCTACGAGCTGCCGGACGGCGAGATGGTCGTGATCACCGACGCCGACCTGGCCGACCTGCCGCTGCCTACGCAGCATGCGATCGACGTGCTGGAGTTCGTGCCGCTGGAGTCGATCGACCCGATCCGGTTCGATCGCAGCTACTACCTGGAGCCGCAGAAGAACGCGGTGAAGCCGTATGTGGTGCTGCGCGACGCGCTGCAGAAGGCGAGCCACGTCGCGATCGCGAAGGTCGCGGTGCGCCAGCGGGAGAGCCTGGCGCTGCTGCGGGTGGTGGACGACGTGCTGGTGATGACCACCATGCTGTGGGCCGACGAGGTCCGGGTCCCGGATTTCCCGTTCCTGCACGAGGATCCGCCGCAGGTCCGGCCGCAGGAGGTGACGATGGCGGGCTCGCTGATCGACTCGCTGTCCGAGCCGGTGTTCGAGCCGGAGAAGTACTCCGATGCCTACCGCGAGGCGCTCGAGGCGATGATCGAGGCGAAGGCGGGCGGCGGCGAGACCGCCCGCGTGCCGCGGCAAGGGGAGAAGGCCGAGGTCGTCGACCTGATGGCGGCTCTGGAGGCCAGCGTCTCGGCGGCCAAGAAGAGCCGCCGCCCGGCGAAGACGGCGAAGACGGCGAAGTCTGAGGAGACCAAGGAAGCGAAGGCGGAAGACGCGAAGCCGGCGGCGAAGAAACCGGCCCGGCGGTCGAAGAGCGCCTGACCGCGATTTCGCCGCTGTCGTCCGGAAACCCGGTTCGTCACACCGCGTGAGGGGGTTGCACGCAGTTCACCGGACCGAGTGGGCCGACACGCCGCCGGTTTTCCCGGGCCGCCGCTTTTCCAGTGGTACCAAGGAGCCGTCCGGTCCGGGAGTTTCGGGGCCGGCGGCCACGAACACCGAAGCGGAAGGCGGCTGAGCATGGAGTGCGCGTTCTGCACCAGCAAACTCGACCACTGTCACGGCACCCTGGTGGTGCACCCGGACCACGGATTCGCCGAGTGCACCGACCCGTCCTGCACCGACCTCGACCGGGTCCGGCACGGGCTGATCATCGACTGTCACACCCTGGACGCGGACTGCGCCTGCACCGGGGCGGCGAAACCGTTGCTGCGCCAGGCTTCCTGACCTTCGTCGACCCTGGGTGCGGCGGCCCGCCCGGCCGCTGATCTCTACCCGATCGGGTAGGCGGCCGTGTACAAGCTGCTTGGCGATGTGCTAACACTACCGGGGGTCCTTCGGCTCTCCCTCCCCCTCGGAGCCGGAGGACCCCTTTCGTGCCGGTACTCCCTTTCGCATCAGTACCAATGCGCGCGGCCGCCGATCCGGCGGCCGGTCGCCCCGGCCACGGCCAGCACCGCGCCGGCGACGGCCAGGATGATCCCGATCGTCCAGAGGACCGGGATGCTGAAGAGGAATCCGAGGACGAGCAGAATAACTCCGAGAACGAGCACGAGGCGGTCTCCTTCGAACAGTGGATCGCCGCCGGGCGGATGCCGGGCAGTCGGTGCGCGCCCTTCACGGATCTCCCGTCCGGCCCGGGCGGAAACGGCGGCATTCGGACCAGTCGCTGCTCCGTTCGGGGGTATCCGGTCCCCGGTCAGTACCGGTAGTGGTCCAGTTTGTACGGACCGTCGACATCGACGCCGAGGTAGTCCGCCTGCTGCTTGCTCAGCTTCGTCAGCCGCACGCCCAGCGCGTCGAGGTGCAGCCGGGCGACCTTCTCGTCCAGCTGCTTCGGCAGCCGGTGCACGCCGGTCGGGTACTCGCCTGGCTTGGCGAACAGCTCGATCTGCGCGAGCACCTGGTTGGCGAACGACGCGGACATCACGAACGACGGGTGCCCGGTCGCGTTGCCGAGGTTCATCAGCCGGCCCTCGGACAGCACGATGATCGCGTGCCCGTCCGGGAACCGCCAGGTGTGCACCTGCGGCTTCACCTCGGCCTTCACCACGCCGGGCATTCGCGCGAGGCCGGCCATGTCGATCTCGTTGTCGAAGTGGCCGACGTTCGCGACGATCGCCTGATGCTTCATCCGGGACATCTGCGCGGCCGAGATGATGCCGAAGTTCCCGGTGGTGGTCAGGAAAATGTCCGCGCGCTCGACGACGTCGTCCAGTTCGACCACCTCCAGCCCGTCCATCGCCGCCTGCAGCGCGCAGATCGGGTCGATCTCGGTCACCGCGACCCGCGCGCCCTGCCCGCGCAGTGCTTCGGCCGCTCCCTTGCCGACGTCGCCGTATCCGCACACGACGGCGAACTTGCCGCCGATCATCACGTCGGTGCCGCGGTTGAGGCCGTCCGGGAGCGAGTGCCGGATCCCGTACTTGTTGTCGAATTTCGACTTGGTGACCGAGTCGTTGACGTTCATCGCCGGGAACAGCAGCGCGCCGGAGGCGGCGAGCTGGTAGAGCCGCTTGACGCCGTTGGTGGTCTCTTCGGTGACTCCGCGCATGCCGGCGGCGATCCGGGTGAACCGCCGGGGATCGGCGGCGAGGCTGGCCGCCAGGGTCCGCAGGATGATCCGGTACTCCTCCGGGTCGTCCTCGTGCGGGGCGGGCACCGCGCCGGCCGCTTCGAACTCGGCTCCCTTGTGGACGAGCAGGGTGGCGTCGCCTCCGTCGTCCAGGATCATGTTCGCCGCCTCGCCGCCGGGGAAGCGGAACAGCTGGTCGGTGCACCACCAGTATTCCTCGAGGGTTTCGCCCTTCCAGGCGAAGACCGGAGTGCCTTCCGGGTGTTCTGGCGTTCCGTCCGGACCGACGACGACCGCCGCGGCGGCCTCGTCCTGGGTGGAGAAGATGTTGCAGGACACCCAGCGCACCTGCGCGCCGAGCGCTACCAGGGTTTCGATCAGCACCGCGGTCTGCACGGTCAGGTGCAGCGACCCGGCGATGCGCGCGCCCTTGAGCGGCTGAGTCGGGGCGAATTCGCGGCGGATGGCCATCAGTCCGGGCATCTCGTGCTCGGCGAGGTCGAGCTGGGTGCGTCCGGCCGCGGCGAGCGACAGGTCGGCGACGGCGAATTCGAGACCGTCGACAGTGCGCGAGGCGGGTGCCATGAGCGTTCCTTTCCAGGGCTTTCCGGGTTTTTCGAGCAGGGCGAAACGCGGACGCGGCGAGCGGCGTCCGAAAGGTGAGGCGGGCAGAACCGGATCAGGCGAGAATGCCGGGCATGGGCGAGCGCGCGCTGAGTTTCGGGCAGGTGGCCGAGTCGTACGAGCGGTACCGGCTGGGGTATCCGGCCGAGCTAGCCGATACGGTGCTGGCCTACGCGGGCAAGCCGGTCCGGGCCGCCCTCGAAATCGGTGCGGGCACCGGGAAAGCGACCAGGCTGTTCGCGGCGCGGGGGATCGCGGTCACCGCGACTGACCCGGATCCGGCGATGCTCGCCGAACTGCGCAAGCGGGTGCCCGGCGTCGAAACGCGGGAAGCGGCGCTGGAGGATCTGCGGTCGCAGCGGCGGCACGACCTGGTGTACGCGGCCGCGGCGCTGCACTGGACAGACGAGGACCGGCGATGGCCGCGGATCGCCGCGCTGCTCGCGCCCGGCGGGACGTTCGCTTCCTTCGGCAGCCCGGCCCGTCCGGCTGATCCCGTTGTGGCGCAAGCGATCCAAGTCGCGCTCGCGCCGTTTGCGGAAAGCGACGAGATCCCGTCGCCGGACGGCACGCCGGCCGGTGACGAGCTGCAGTGGCCGGGCACGGAGCTCGACCGGTCCGAGCTGTTCGCCGACGTCCGCCAGGTCGTCCTCGCGCGGCGGCTGACGGTGCCCGCGGGCGAGTACGTCGCCCGGCTGTCCACCGTTTCGGCCTACCTGATGCTGCCGATTCCGGTGCGGGAAAGGGTTTTCCAGCGGATCCGGGACGTTCTCCCGGAGACCGTCGAAGTCGTCGCCGACCTGACGCTGCATCTCGCCCGGCGGCTCTGAGCGAAACACTGACCACACCTCCTGGACAGGAGGCGCCCTTCATCGAGAACTCTCGCAGGCCGAGCGTGGCGGGGAATCCCCGTCGCAGCGCCTCTCGGCCCGGAGCCGCGCCTCCGCGGGCGCGTCGGTTTCCACCATGGCAAGGCAGGTCCGGACCTGTCAAGCGCGCGGGAACTCCGCGCGGACCCCGAGCAACCGCACCGGTTTGCCGAAGTCGAAGCGGTCCAAGAGGGTTCGCGCGGCCGCGGCGAGCACCGCCGGATCCGACGACGGTGCGGGCAGCGTCACGCTGTGGGTGTGCGTCAGGAACGGCGCGAACCGCACCTTCACCGCGACGCGTGCCGCGGGGCGGCCCTCGTCCGCGACATCGCGGGAGACGCGTCCGGCGAGGGTCTCGATCTCCGCGGCGATGGCTTCCGGATCGGTCAGGTCCTGCTGGAATGTTGTTTCCCTGCTTCGGGAACGGGCCACGTAAGGGGTCGCGCTGACCTCGGCGTCGCCGATGCCGCCGGCGAGCAGCCGATACCACGGGCCCAGCCGCGGGCCGTACTTCGCGGCCAGCGCGGCCGGATCCGCGCCGGCGAGGTCGAGAACGGTGCGGTAGCCGGCTTCGGCGAGCTTCTTCGCGGTCTTGCGGCCGATGCCCCACAACGCGTCGGTGGGCCGCTCGGCCATCACGTCCCACCAGTTCGCCTGGGTGAGCCGGTAGACGCCGGCCGGCTTCGCGAAACCGGTGGCGAGCTTGGCGCGGAGCTTGTTGTCGCCGATGCCGACCGAACAGGACAGCCCGGTCTCATCGGCGACGCCGCGGCGGATGTCCTCGGCCAGCGCTTCCGGGTCGTCGACGCCCGCGCCGAGGAACGCCTCGTCCCAGCCGAGCACCTCGACGACCACCGGGAACTCGCGCAGCCGGGCCATCACGCGCTCGGATACTTCCTGGTAAGCCGGGGCGTCGACGGGCAGGAAAACGGCGTCCGGGCAGCGTTTCGCGGCCAGCCGGAGCGGCATGCCGGAATCGATGCCGAACTTGCGCGCCTCGTAGGAGGCGGTGGCGACGACGGCGCGTTCGGCCGGGTCGCCGTTGCCGCCGACGATCACCGGACGGCCGCGCAGCTCCGGCCGCCGCGAGACCTCGACGGCGGCGATGAACTGGTCGAGATCGACGTGCAGGACCCAGTCGGACACCGGACCAGTGTGCGGTGCGGCGGGGAGGGTGCGCATCCGGAACCGGGCGGATTTTCAGCCGCGCCGGACGCGGCGGCAGCTGCCTGCGGTCCGGAAGGGACAAACACGGCACCGGCCGGGTGACGTTGACCGCCCATCCGCGTGTGGTTCGGCTGGCAGCCGAAGCCCGACGAGGCAGCGCGGGTCAGTGGCGGTCGTGGCTGCGGGCCAAGTGCGCCGAAACCCCGCCTACCGCGGCGAAAGCCGCGCACACGGTCAGCACCGGGTTGCCGCTGACCAGCCCCGCGACGAAGAGACCGGCGGCGGAAAGGTCGAGCAGCACAGCGAAGACCGTGAGCAGTGCCGCGGACTGCGCCGGTTTGCCCCGGCGCAGTGCAGCGGCCAGCTCGGGATCGCTGGTCTCGAACCAGCGCTCGATCTTGTCCAGCTCGACGCGCTCGTGGTGACTGAGCATGGAGGTCTCCTTCGACGGCCGCGGTGCCGTCGCCGGAGAGGTACCCGGGCGGCCCGCGTGCGAATCGCGCCCTGCCGGATTCACCCGGGTGTCTGAGCAGCACCCCGTGGGCGAGCCCGCGAGCTCACCGTCCGTGCCGGGCGTACGGCCGGTCGGCGGGCGAAGCGCGGAGGCTGGGACCGGCCCGGTCACGAGCAGTCAGAACCGGACCGTCCACAATGGCCGCGCAGCGGCCGGGACGCGGTCCGGGCCGCGTTCTGCCACCGGACCTGACGCAGTCTCGTCACTGCGAGTTACCTCACCGGGGTCGGGTCGCTCCAAGGGGAGCGTCGGTGCGCGCGGACCAGCTGATCGGCAGCCGGTACCGGCCGCTCGAACGGGTCGGCGGCGGCCCGTGGTCCGCGGTGATGCTCGGGCGAGGGTCCGCGGTCGCTCTCAGGTGGTGCGGTAAGGGCGGAAGAAATCGCGCAGTTCTTGGGCGTACAGCTCAGGTTGTTCGAAGGGGGCGAAGTGGCCGCCTCGTTCTGGTTCGGTTGCCCGCACCGTGTTGGCGATGCGGTCCAGCCAGCTGCGCGGGGCTCGGACCAGGTCGGCGGGGAAGATCGAGAAACCGGACGGGACCTCTACGCGGCGGGCGTACTGTTCCGGCGGAATCGCTCCGTTGGCACGGTACATCCGCATGGCGGAGCCGATGGTGCCGGTCAGCCAGTAAATGGTGACGTTGGTGAGGATTTCGTCTTTGCTGAAAGCGTTTTCCACGTCGCCGTCGCAGTCGCTCCAGGTGCGGAGTTTTTCCACGATCCAGGCGGCCAGGCCGGCGGGGGAGTCCGTCAGGCCCACCGCGGCGGTCTGCGGCTTGGTGCGGTGCAGAGCGGCGTATGCCCCTTCGGCCGCGCCCCAGGCCGCGGCTTCGCCGAGCCAGTCCCGTTCTTCCGGCGTGAGGTCGTCGGGGGCGAAAGCGGGCAGGCCGCCGTCCATCCGATGCACCGCCACCACCCGGTCCGGGCAATTCAATGCCAGGAAACGGCTGACGCTGCTGCCGATGTCGCCGCCCGCCGCGGCGAAGCGCGGGTAGCCGAGTGCGGTCATCAGATCGGCCCACAAGGCGGCGACGGCGATCGAATCGGGGGTTTTCGCCGCCGGCCGGTCGGAGTAGCCGTAGCCGGGCAGGTCGGGGACGATCACGTCGAACGCGTCCGCCGGGTCGCCGCCGTGCGCGGCCGGGTCAGTGAGAAGCGGGATGACTTTCGTGTACCGCCAGAACGAGTCCGGCCAGCCGTGGGTGAGGATCAGGGGCAACGCGGAGCCGGGCGGCGCGGCGGCACGGGCATGGACGAAGTGGATGCGCGAATCGCCGAGCCGGACCCGGTAGCGCGGCAGCCGGTTCAGCTCGGCTTCTTGGGCCGGCCAGTCGAACCCGTCGGCCCAGTAGCCGATCAGCTCGCGCAGGTAGTCCAGGTCCACGCCTTGCGCCCAGCCGTCCTCCGGGGAGTCCGGCCAGCGGGTCGCGCGCAGGCGGGAACGCAGGTCGGCGAGTTGGGCGGGGTCGGTTTCGGAGGCGAACAATTCCGGGCTCTCGGCCATGCCCGCGAGCCTACGTGATCTCGGCCGCACCCCGAGACGGCGTTTCCCGCGCCCGGTTTGGGTAAGGTCGGAACGGGTCGAGGGGGAAAGGAGTCGCTGGATGACGACAGTTCCTTCGGTGCGGACGCGCGTGCGGATCCCGCTCCGGTTCGGGGCCGCGCCCGCGGTCGACGCGGAGGCGGTCACCTTCGCCGGGTTGTCCGACGGGCTCGAACATCTCGCCTTCGTGCTGGGGAAACCCGGTCCGGTGCCGCTCGTGCGGCTGCACTCGGAATGCCTCACCGGCGACGTTTTCGGCTCGGCGCGCTGCGACTGCGGTCCCCAGCTGGAAGAGGCGGTCGGACGGATCGCCGAAGCAGGCGGGTACTTGGTCTACTTGCGACAGGAAGGCCGGGGAATCGGGCTGTACAACAAGCTCGACGCCTACGCGTTGCAGGACGCCGGCCTGGACACGTACGCCGCGAACTCCGCGCTCGGCCTGCCCGAGGACGCACGCGACTACACGGCGGCCGCGCAGATGCTCCGCGTGTTCGGCGTCGGGCAGCTGGACCTGTTGTCCAACAACCCGGACAAGGCGGCGCAGCTCGAACGGCACGGCATCGCGGTCCGCGACCAGGTGCGCACTGGGGTTTTCGCGAACGAGAACAACGTGCGGTACCTGCGTGCGAAGGCCGAGCAGACCGGGCACACGCTGGCGTTGCCGCAGCCGGACAGCTGGGCCGGGTCGGCGGTGTGACGGTCAGGTCCGGGCGGAGACCCGGATCAGGGCGGCATCGGCGGTGCGCCAGTCCGTGGTGCGGACGGCCAGATAGCGGACCGGGCCGGAGACGGGCACCGAAACCGTGCGTTTCCGGTCCGGCCGGGCCGCCTCGGCGTAAGTGAGGCCGTCGGTACTGGTCTCCAGGACGGCACCCGGCACGCGGCCGGGCGTCCAGGCGAGTTCGACCGTCCGGATCGGCAGGGCCGCGCCCAGGTCCACGACCATCCGGCCGTCGGGGCCGGGCTGCCAGGCAGTCGTCCCGTTGTCGTCGACCGCGGCGTCCGGGCTGGTCATGCCCGGTGGCAGCGGTTCGGCAGGGAACGTCACGGCGCCCAGGGCACGGTCGTCCAACGGGTACGGGCGGACTCCGCCGATGACGACCGGCACGGTGCGGCCGGGCGGTACGGCGACGGTTCGCGGGGTCCCGCCGGCCGGGGTCACCGTGACCGGGAACGGTCGCGGGCCGGGCGGGCCGGTCAGCTCGACGCGGCTCGCGTCGTGCACGACGGCCCGCAATCCGGCGGGGACGGTTCCGCTGAGCGCGAAGCGCGGCGGTTCGATCCGGGCTTCGGCGGGGGACAGGTCGTATTCGGCTTCGGTGCCGGTCGAGCGGACCGTCTGCGCGCCGCGGTACAGGCGGATTTCCCGGCGATCTCGGGGTAGCGCAACGGTTCCGGTCGCCTCGGCGGTGGAAAGGTTGGCCAGGAACAGGAATCCGTCGGTCACGGTGGCATGGATTCCGGTCGCGGCGGCGCGCGGCCGGGCAGCCAGCTTCGGCAGGTCGGCGCGGCCGGGATACAGCTCGGCGAGCAACGGCGCGGCGGGACCGTCGGAGAGGGTCACCCGGTCGTTCGTCACGGTGAGCGGATTCGGGCCGGCGACGACTAGTCCGGCCCGGCTGTCGATGTCCAGCCAGCCGCCGGTGCTGCGCAGCGCGGGCGTCGGGTAGGTCGCGACCGGAGTCCACGACGCGCCGTCGGCGGAGGTTTCGATCCGGTACTTCCGTCCGGCGGCGGCTTCCCAGCTCAACCGGACGCGATCGAGGCGGCGGGGCGCGCCGAGATCGACGGCCAGCCAGCTGTCCGCGCGTCGGCGGTCCGAGGTGGACACCGCCCAGCGGGTCGAGGAGTTGCCGTCGGTGGCGTACTTGGCCTCCTTGCCCGGGGAGGCGGAAGAAGCGGAAGCCGTTCCAGCCGGTGCCAGGTCGGCGCCGTCGCCGTCGCGGACCTCGAAGGACCAGAGCGAATAGCCGTACTGCGGATCTGGTTCGACACCGAGCATCCGGACGTGCCGCGCGGTCGTGGGAGCGAAGACCAGGTCGTCGGTGCGGGCGCCGCTCGGTGCTTGGAGAGTGACGGTGCCTTCGGCGGCCGTGTAAGCGCGGGTGCCGTCGAGTCCCGGAATGCCGGGCATGGACAGGTTGTAGACGTCGAGCACGCCTTCGCCCGGCGCCACGCCAGTGCTGGCGTAGACCGCGGTTCCGGTCGGGAGGGTCGCGAGCGCGGCGTAGCCGGAGTCGAAGCGGAGTACGCCGACGGTCCCGTCGAATCCGTCCCGGATCTTCCGGTACGCCGTGGTGTGGCGTTCCCGGACCGGGACGTCGGTGGTGGGCAGCAGCATCGGGTTGGCGCCGCCGAGGACGAACAGCCAGTCGTCATGGTTGGGCTGCCACGCGAATTTGACGAACCCCGGTTTGCTGACAGTCGCGGCCCAGGCGGCTGGGGAGCGGTGCGCGAGCAGGCCGGGTCCGGGCCCGAAATCCTTGGCGTCGCTGGCCCGTGTGTCGAATTCTTCCTTGCCGACTGGGGAGATCGGCCCGCCGTGCTGTGCGCGCCACTCGTGCAGCAAGTAGCTGATGGCGAGTTCGGCGCGCGCTTCCGGTTCGTACTTCGGTTCGCCGGAGAACTTCGTGATCCGGTCGACCGGCGGGTACGCCTGATATGGCTCCAGCCGGGCGGCCAACTGCGCTTCCGCGTAGGCGGCGAAGCGGTCGCCGAGGACTTGCGCGCGGAAGGCGAGCGGGATGGCGTCGCGGCCGTAAAGGTGCTCGCGGTCGGCGACCATCGGCATGAGCGGTTCGCCGGCGTCGCTGGTCATCAGGAGCATGGTGCGCCACAGCAGTTCGCCGTTCGGCTGCGCGGTGAGGACTTCGGGCAGCGGCGTTCCAGCGGCCAGGAAGTGCATCGCGTTGCGGCCGGAGGTGCGCCAGAGTTCTTCCTGGTAGTGCGGGCCGAACGAGCCGTGGTTCTCGACCAGGAACGTGTCGTACAGGTTGGCGGCGGTGTTGTCGCTGACCGGTTTTCCGTCCACCAGGCGGGGATTCGCCTGGTCGGCGGCGGGCAGCCCGCCTTCGTTGCGGCTCCACGCGCCGAACGCCGCGCGCCATTCCGGCGCGCGGGGATCCTGCGGCGCCCAGGCGAGCGCGGGCGCGAGGGATTGCGCGTAGACGCCCATTTCTTCGAGTTTCGTGTCGCCGACGTAGCCGCCGCGCAGCCCGTTCGGCGTCCAGTCGCCGGAGGCCGGGTCGTTGCCGGTGCCGAGGCTGGCGGTGTAGGCGGCTTGTTCGGTGGCGATGCGCTCGACGTTCCGTCGCGTGACAGCGTCCAGGTCTGTCCACAGCAGACGCGCGGCGAGCTGGAAGTACGACTGGAACGTGGTGTCGAAGAAGAGCCTCCGGCCCCATTCGGCTCCGCCGGTGAGCCGGTTGGAGGCGGCGAAGTGGCTGATCGTGGCGAGCGTGTGCGCGCGGAGCGTTTCGCGGTCGACTCCGGCGACGGCGGCGTCGTAGCCGGGGCGGGTCAACAGGAGGGCGTTGCCGAGCACTACGGCGAAGGTGAAGTCGCGGGCCGGGTAGATGCCGGCGGCAGGGTCGAATTGCTGCTCGGCCCAGCGGGTGTGCCGGAGGAGGACCCGCAGGTAGGTCGCGGCGACCGGATCGGGCGCGGACGAGGCGGGCTGACCGGCGTGCGCCAGGTCCGGCGCCGACGCGAGCAGCGCGGCAGCGCCGGCGAGGGCGAACACTTGCCGCCGGGTGAGCCTGGCCATCTGCGCCTCCGGAGCCTGACAACCTTGTCAGCGGGATTCTGTGCGGCGCCCAGCAGCCGGGCAAGCTCCGGGCCGGATTTCGTCCGGTTTCGGACAAGTGCGGACGAGTAGTGTATAACGATATATACGGTCCGGCGAGGGTGGGGGAGCCTGTTGACCCAGGCGGCGAGCGGGTGCCTCGCGCGGGCCTGACACGCTTCGACCCGGACGGCGAACGAAGCGCCCCACGCGCGCGGCAGGCTCTGCTGGACAGCCGGGCCGACCCGGTGCCGCTCTCCCGGTACCCGCCGTGTTGAGATGACAACGTGATCATCGGCCCTGGCGGACTTCTGCTGCTCGTGGTGGCCGGCGTCGGGGCCGGTCTCACCGGCGCGACCGCCGGGCTCGCCTCGCTGGTGTCCTACCCGGCGCTGCTCGCCGCCGGGCTGCCGCCGGTCACCGCGAACATGACCAACACCGTCGCGATGCTCGGCACCACCGCCGGAGCCGCCGCCGGCGCACGTCCGGAGCTGAAGGGGCAGGGCCGGCACCTGCTGCCGCTCTGCCTCATCACCACGGCGGGTGGTGCGTGCGGCGGGCTCGTCCTGCTGGTCAGCTCGCCGGACGCCTTCACCGTCGTCGTGCCCTGGCTGATCGGCGGCGCGTCGATCCTGCTGATGGCCGGTCCGAAGCTGCGCCGGATGGCCGAACGCCGCGAGCACCACGGCATCGGCCCGCTGACCGGGATCGCCGCGTTCCTCGTCGGCGTCTACGGCGGATATTTCGGGGCCGCGGCGGGCGTGCTGATGCTCGCGCTGCTGACCACGGTCTGGAGCCAGTCGCTTGCTCGCACGAACGCCGCCAAGAACATCGCCACCGGCACCGCGAACCTGATCGCCGCGCTCGTCTTCGCTTTCACCGGCAAGGTGTTCTGGCCCGCCGCGATCGCGGTCTGTCTCGGCTCGGTGGCGGGCTCGTGGCTCGGTTCGGTGCTCGTGCGCTACCTTCCCGCGACGCCGCTGCGGATCGCGATTGGCCTCGGCGGGCTCGCTCTCGCAGCGGTTCTCGCTTGGCAGGCCTACTCGGGCTGACGCGGGGACGCGGGAACAGGCATAGTCGGCGGGGTACCCAAGCAGGAGGACAGATGAGCATTGTCGGCACCCGGGTGGTGCGCGTCGAAGACGAGAAGCTGATCACCGAGGGCGGAACGTACGTCGACGACCTGAGGGAAGAGTCGCTCGCCGGCGCGGTCCACGCGGTTTTCGTGCGCAGCCCGATCGCGCACGCGCGGGTCACCGGGATCGACGCGGAGGAAGCCCGCACCGCGCCGGGCGTGGTCGCCGTCTACACCGCGGCGGAGCTGGACCTCGAGCCGGGCAAGGCGGGGCCGGTTCCCGAGCCGTACCTGGCCGGCGACGTCGTGCGGTACGTGGGGGAGCCGGTCGCGCTGGTCCTCACCGAGGAGCGCTACCAGCTCGCGGACGCGGCGGAGCTGGTCGACGTGGACTACGACCCGCTGGACGCGGTCGCGGACTTCGACGGCGCGCTCGCCGGTGAGACGCTGGTGTTCCCGGAGCAGGGCAGCAACGTCGTGCAGGTGCACGGCATGGAGGAGTTCGACGACTCGGTCTTCGCGGACTGCGACGTCGTCGTCACCGAGGAAATCCTGAACCAGCGCGTCGCGCCGGCGCCGCTCGAACCGCGCGGCGCGTCCGTCGCGTGGGGCGAGGACGGCCGCGTCACGCTGTGGCTGTCCACGCAGAACGCGCAGATCGCCCGCGGCACGGTGGCCGCCGGGCTGGGCATCGACAACGAGCTGGTGCGGGTCATCGTGCCGGACGTCGGCGGCGGCTTCGGCGCGAAGATCGGCGCCGACCCGGAGGCGACATTGCTCGCCTGGGCGGCGAAGAAGTCCGGCCGCGCGGTGCGGTGGGCCGAGTCGCGCAGCGAGAATCTGACCTCGATGACGCACGGCCGCGCGCAGCGCAACACCGTCACCATCGGCGGCAAGCGCGACGGCACGGTGCTGGCGTACCGGCTGGACGTGCTCCAGGACGCCGGCGCGTACCCGCGCGCGCTGTTCCTGCCCACGCTCACCGAGCTGATGGCGCCAGGCGTGTACCGGTTCCCGACCGTGCAGACCCGCAGCCGCGGTGTCGTCACCACGACCACGCCGATCGCGGCCTACCGCGGAGCGGGACGGCCGGAGGCGACCGCCGCGGTCGAGCGTGCGATGGACCTGTTCGCGGCGGAGATCGGGATGGACCCGGCGGACGTGCGGCGGGTCAACTTCATCCGGCCGGACGAGTTTCCGTACACGACGCCGACCGGCGGCTCGTACGACACCGGCGAGTACGCCGCGGCCCTGGACAAGGTGCTCGCGGCGGCGGGCTACGCGCAGCTGCGCGAGGAGCAGGAAGCGCGCCGCGCGTCCGGCGACCCGGTCGCGCTGGGCCTCGGCATCGCCACGTACGTGGAGATCACCGGCGGCGACGGCGGTGGCGAGAGCGGCCGGGTCGACGTGCACGAGGACGGCTCGATCACCGCGTGGACCGGCAGCTCGCCGCACGGCCAGGGGCTCGGCACCTCGCTGGCGATGCTGCTGTCCGACCAGCTCGGCGTGCCGATGGAGAAGATCACCGTCCGGCACGGCGACACCGACGAGGTCCCGCGCGCGATCGGCACGTTCGGCTCGCGGTCGCTGCAGCTCGGCGGCTCGGCGATCCGGCGGGCCGCCGAGGAGGTCGTGGCGCAGGCCCGCCAGGTCGCCGCTGAGCTGCTCGAAGCCGCGCCGGAGGACTTGGAGCTGGACGTCGAACGCGGCGTCTGGCAGGTCCGCGGCGCCCCGTCGTCGGCCACCCTGGACTGGGCCCGGGTGGCCGGCGAGGCCGGCGGCTTCACCGCCGACGTCTGGTTCGGCGACGGCTCGCCGACGTTTCCGTTCGGCGCGCACCTCGCAGTGGTCGAGGTCGACACCGAGACCGGGAAGGTCGAGGTGCGCCGGCTGGTCGCGCTGGACGACGCCGGACCGATCGTCAACCCGCTGACGTTCCGCGGCCAGCGGCACGGCGGGCTCGGCCAGGGCATCGCGCAGGCGCTGCTCGAGGTGATGAGCTACGACGCGGACGGCAACCCGACGACCGCCACGCTCGCCGACTACTCGTTCGTCACCGCGACCGAGCTGCCGGACTTCGAGCTGGTGGACATGGAGACGCCGACGACCCGGAACCTGCTGGGAGTCAAGGGGATCGGCGAGGCGGCGACGATCGGCTCGACGCCCGCGGTGCACAACGCGGTGGTCGACGCGCTCGGCCACCTCGGGGTGCGGCACCTGGACATGCCGACCACTCCGCTGCGGGTGTGGACGGCCCTCAACGATGCTAGGAAGGCGAACTGACGTGCAGGTCTCGATCGAGGTGAACGGCCAGAAGACCGCCGCGGAGGTGCCCGACCGCACCCTGCTCGTGCACTACCTGCGGGACACCGCGGGCCTCACCGGCACGAACATCGGCTGCGACACCACGTCCTGCGGGGCGTGCACGGTGCTGCTCGACGGCGAGTCGGTGAAATCCTGCACGGTGCTGGCCGCGCAGGCCGACGGGCACGAAGTGACCACTGTGGAGGGTCTGCGCGGCGAGGACGGCCTGCACCCGGTGCAGCGTGCGTTCCGCGAGCAGCACGGCCTGCAGTGCGGGTTCTGCACGCCCGGCATGATGATGGCGACGGTGTCGCTGCTGAAGGAAAACCCGAAACCGACCCGGGAACAAGCGCGCGCCGCGCTGGAGGGCAACCTCTGCCGCTGCACGGGCTATCACAACATCGTGAGCGCCGTGCTCGACGCGTCCGGGCAGGAGGTGGCGCAGTGATCCCGGCCGGTTTCTCCTACCGTCGCGCGTCCACTGTGGACGAAGCGCTCGCGCTGCTCGCCGAACACGGAGACGACGCGAAGCTGCTCGCCGGCGGGCATTCGCTGCTGCCGCTGATGAAACTCCGGTTCGCCGCGCCGGAGATCGTGGTGGACATCGCGCCGCTGCGGGAGCTCAAGTTCGTCCGGCTGGACGGCGACGAAGTCGTGATCGGCGCTCTCTCGCGCTATCACGACCTGCAGCACGACCCGGTGCTCGCCGAGCACGCGCCGCTGCTGGCGCACGTGTCCGGCTCGGTCGGCGACCCGCAGGTCCGCCACCGCGGCACCATCGGCGGCTCGCTGGTGCACGCCGACTCGGCCGCCGATTTGCCCGCGGCGGTGCTGGCGGCGGACGCGACGCTCGTGGCGCGCGGCCCATCGGGGGAGCGGCGCATCCCGGCCGCGGAGTTCTTCCTCGGCCCGTTCACCACTCCGCTGGAGCCGGACGAGCTGCTCACCGAGATCCGCCTGCCGAGCCAGGCGGGACTGGGCTGGGGCTTCGAGAAGTTCACCCGCCGGGCCATCGACTGGGCGATCGTGGGCGTCGCGGTCACCGGCCGCTCGGTGGGCCTGATCAACATGGGCGGCACCCCGCTGCGCGCGACGGCGACCGAACGGGCGCTGGCCGACGGGGCCAGCGCGGCGGAGGCGGCGAAGCTGGCGGCGGACGACACTTCGCCGCCGGAAGAGCCGCACGCCACGGCGGAGTACCGGAAACACCTGGCCCGGGTGCTGACCGGCCGGGCGCTGGCGAGCGCGGGAATCGCCTGACGGTTCCGCTCCCGTCCGGGCGGGAGACGTCCGTGAAGGGCCCCTTGCCGGAATCCTATTCCGGCAAGGGGCCTTTCACCGCGTCAGTGCGGGTGCGAGCCGGGCGTGATCGCGAGGGCGGATTTCCGCCAGCGCCCCGTGCCGCCCGCTGGCCAGACTTGGCGGTGTGAAAACGACTTTTCCCGCCCACACGGCAATCGAGCCCGGCATCCTGTACTTCGGCACCCCGGTCGTCCTGCTCTCCACGTCCAATGAGGACGGTTCGGCCAACCTGGCCCCGATGTCGTCGGCGTTCTGGCTCGGCTGGCGCGCGATGCTCGGCCTCGGCGCCCGGTCCAAGACCACGCAGAACCTCATGCGCACGCGCGAATGCGTGCTGAACCTCCCGTCGTCGGCGCTGGCCGCCCAGGTCGACCGGCTCGCGATGACCACCGGGTCGGATCCGGTGCCGGCGGCGAAGGTGAAGCGCGGCTACTTCCACGTCGGCGACAAGTTCGGCCGGGCAGGGCTGACCCCGGTGCCGTCCGAGACGGTCGCGCCGCCTCGGGTGGCCGAGTGCCCGGTGGCGATGGAGGCGGTGCTCGAGGCGGTCCATCCGTTCGCCGAGGACGACGAGTCCCAGCGCGGCGGCATCGTCGGGCTGGAGGTGCGCGTGCAGCGGGTTTTCGTGCACGACGACATCCGGCTGGCCGGCACCGACGACCACGTCGACCCGGACGCCTGGCGGCCGCTGATCATGAGTTTTCAGAAGCTGTACGGGCTCGGGCCGCAGGTGCACGAGTCGACGCTGGCGCAGATTCCGGAACGGCTCTACCGCTCGCCGGACATCGAGCGGGCGCGCGGGATCTCCTGACCGGACGGCCCTCGGGCGGGCGAGCGGGCGGTGAAGGCGATGGACGCGGCTGCTCCGCCCGCGCGCCCGACGCCGGCTGGAACACCGCGACCTGGCCAGCTCCGCTCCTGGTCGATCGCCGGTGCGGTCGGCGGTCCTGGCGGCGGTGGTCGACCACTGGCCGTGGGCGGCTGCGGTGCTCGCATGCCTCCGGGCGAGGGCCGATCCGGGAGTTGCCCGCCCGCTGCGGCTGCCAGCGCATCCGCGGGGCCGCCGTGTCCAGGCCCGCTCGGGCCGCCGACCCAGGACCGCCGAGGATCTGACAATTCCGCCCCGCACCGCGCTGACCCCGCACCGCGCTGACCCCGCACCGCACCGAAGACGCGCTGCCCCCGAACCGCGAACCCGCCGCAGAAGCTCGCCACGCCCGGAAGCGACCGGCAGAATACCGGCAGACTTCCGGCAGGTTCCGGGCCGTGCACCCGCCGCGCACCGGCAGAACACCGGCATAACACCGGCAGGTTCCGGTGAACCTCAGGCGAATGTCCGGCGAACCGCTGGCCCGCCCCGCCGCCGTCGCGAGCCGGCCGCGCGGAGTCCGTTTCCCGGCCATCGGCGAGTCCACTGTGGAGCGACGAGCTGCGGAAACGCCCCTCCGCGGCGGCCCGCCGCAGGCCCTCGGCCGGTCGCGGCGGCGGTTGTCCGTCCACCGGAAAGGAGGAATCGCCGTCCCGTCGACGACGCCCGTCAACCGGATCGCGCGGCGAAACCGCAGGTCATGTCTCTTAGGACACCGCTGCCGGTACATTGGGGCAGCCGCCCGTGTGGTGATCACTTGTCAACCTCGGGCTGATACTCTTTCCCCATTGCGAATCCCTGGTACGGCAACGCAATTCGGCACCACGATCGGGTGATGCCGGAGCGGTCGTGCCGGACCCGGATGTGGGAAGGATGCACTCGGGATGGCGGACAGGTTCGAGTTCGTTCTCGACGTCGTCGAAGCGTTGGTGATCGGAGAGGCGACCGGCGGCAACATCCGCCAGTTCCCGCTGCGGATCGGTTCCCTGCCCTCGGACCCGGCACGGTTCGTGCAGGTCGCGAAGAAGGTGAACGACTCGGTCGAGGAGCGCCGGCTTTCCGTCGGCGACGACTTGCGGCCGTCCGTGCGGACCGCCTTCGAGCTGCTCGCGAAGCCGCGGGTGTCGGTCGCGGTCAGCGGCGTCGACGGCCTCGGCGCGGACATCGCCGTGCTCGCGCTCACCGACGGCCGGCAGGCGCTCGGGATCACCCAGGACCCGAAGACCGACCAGCTGCTGTTCTCGCTGTTCGCCGACGAGGAACTGGTCGAGGTCGTCGCCGGGGTGCTGCCCCGGGCGCGGCCGGCCAGCACCGGCGCGGCGACCGTCCGCCAGGCGGCTTCGCAGGAAGTGTCCGCGATGACCGCGCGCCGCCGGGCCGAGGCGGCCGAGGACGAGGAAGAGACCGACGCGTTCGGGATGATCGAGGTCAGCGGCCGGGTCGAGGCGCGCCGTCCGGACCCGCGGGTCTCCCGGGCTCCGGCCGGCGGCGTCGAGGTGCTCGAGCGGGTGCTCGCCCAGCCGCGCCTCGGCGGCGGCCAGATCTCGGTCACCGGCTGGGGCAGGCACGGCGAGCGGCGCGGCGGGACCCCGCTCGGCTGGCTCGACACCGCCGACGGCCGCTACCTGATCAAGTCCGAGGTCAGCCCGGCGGGCGACCTGACCGCCGATTACCTCCCGGCCGGGCACCGCGACCTGGCCCGCGCTGTCCAGCAGGCCATTTCCGCAGTTTACTGATCGTTTCCGGCACAACGGAGAAAGCTCACAAGGAGACCGAGGTCCCGATGACCGACGAGGTACCCGCCGAAATGGTCCAGCGGACCAAGATGACGGCGTCCGTTCCGATGGTGGAGGCGCGCCAGCTCAGGACGCTGGCCTCGCAGGGCTCGTTCGCGGTGGACGACACCACCGGCGACAAGATGATCGCCGCTCTCGAAGGCGTCGTCGACGCGCTGCAGGCACGCTGGAGCGCGCTGCAGAAGGTGGGCCGGACCCCGCAGATGTCGGACAGCCCGGCCGCGCAGTGGGTGAGCAAGCAGATGACCGACACCGCGGCCGACCAGCAGGGCCTGCTCACCCAGCTGCAGGCGGCCAAGGACGCGTTCCCGACCTACGTCGAGGCGATCCGGCTCGCGAAGCAGAACTACAAGGACCGCGAGCACACCTCCCGGGAAACGTTCAAGACCATCGGCCGCTCCGAAGAGCTGAGCTGAAAGGGACAATCGTGGCCGACACCGATAACAAGCAGCCGACGAAAGAGTCCGTCTCCGACCCGAAGTCGACGGACTACAACCCCTCCAGCCCGCTCTACGACATGACGCTCGACCCGCAGTCGAAGTACTACATCGGCCCGGTCCGGCCGGACGACCTGCGCTCCGGCGACGAGCTGCGCAACCAGGCCACCAACTGGGTCGACAACCTGTTCAACGGCTGGCTGTTCCCGAAGGTCGACGAGAAGACGCACGACAAGCTGGTGCAGTCGATGTACCAGGCCAACCTGGAGAACGCGAAGAAGAACCTCGGCGACGGGCTCGAGATGCGCGACCCGGGCGCGGCGCCGCACAGCGACTGGAAGAACGCGACGCACGAGCAGATGGTCCAGGCCATCACGACCAACGCCGACCCGGCCGCGGTCGGCGAGTCGTCGGAGGAGTGGGTGAGCATCGGCAACGAGCTCGCCACCCACCAGCAGAACCTGGGCGACGCGATCAACGCGAGCGCGGCGGACTGGAAGGGCTCCGGCGGCGACGCGGCCCGCGTGCACATGGCCAACGTCGCCAAGTGGCTCGGCTCCACCGCGCAGGGCGCTACCCTCACCGGGCGCCAGCAGGAGATCCACTCGCAGGCGCTCAACGAGACGCAGAAGGCGATGCAGGCCAATCCGCCGGTGCAGTTCTCGGCGCAAGAGGCCAACGCCAAGCTGATGACGATCAAGGACCCGGTCCAGTACGTCCAGGCGTACTCGGCCGACATGAAGACCTACAACGAGCAGCAGGCCGCCCGCGAGCAGGCCGCGCAGATCATGACCCAATACGACCAGACCGTCGGCGGTGCGGTGGCGACGCCGCGGTTCGCCGAGCCGCCCGCGCTCCCCGCCGAGACCGCCCGGCTGCAGCCGGCGCTCATGGGCAGCCCGGCCGGCGGCGGCGCGGGTGCGCCCGGCGGCGTCGGCCCGGACGGCCAGCCGCTCGGACCGGACGGCCAGCCGCTCGGCGGCGGGAACATCCCCGGCCAGCGGATCGGCCCGAACGGGCAGCTGATCGGTCCGGACGGCCAGCCACTCGGTTCCGGCGGCGGCTCCGGTTCCGGCGGCCCCGGCGGCAGCACGCACGGCAGCGGCGCGAAGATCCCGGAGATCGGCGGCAGCGGCGGGAGCGGCGGGAGCGGCTCCTTCGGCGGCCCCGGCGGGTCGATCCCCGGCGGGCACTCGGGCGACCCGGGCAGCACGCGAACGTCGGGCTGGACCCCGCCCACGCTGCCGCCGATCCCGAGCGGCCCGACCGGCACCGGCCCGAACATGCCGAACCTCCCGCCGATCCCCGGCGGCGGCGGGCCCAACTCGCCGGGCTTCACCCCGCCGCCGTTCACCCCGCCGACCATCGGCCCGGACGGGAATCCGAGCACGTACAAGCCGACCCCGTTCAAGATGCCGCCCATCCCGAGCGGCCCCAACGGGATCAAGGGCAACCCGTACGAGCCGTCGCCGTTCAACCCGCCGAAGATCGGTCCGGACGGCAAGCCGCTGAACATCACCGGTCCGGGCGGGGAGAAGATCTCCGGCTCCAACCTCGGCAAGATCGGCGGCGTCAACGGCGAGAGCATCAGCAGCCGGCTCGGCGGAGGCGGCTCGGGCGGCCTCGGCGGCCGGGGCATGGGCTCGGGCGGTCCGGGCTCGATGTCCGGCGCGGCCGGGTCCGGCGCGGCAGCCGAGGAAGCGGCCGCCGCCCGGGCGGCCGGCGCCGCCGGAGCGGGCGGCAAGGGTGCCCCCGGATCTCCTGGCATGGGGGCCATGGGCGGTGCCAAGGGCGGCAAGGGCCAGGAGGACAAGGAACACAAGATCGCCAGCTACGTCGAGTCGGACGACCCGTCGTTCTTCGCGCCGGACGAGGTCGTGGCCCCGCCGGTGATCGGCGACTGGAAGAACAAGGACTGGAAGTGAGGCGGGGATGACCGCAGGCGGATTCCGCGTAGAGCCGGACGATCTGATGGCGCACGCGAGCCATCTGGACGGGCTGGTGGACCGGCTGAACACCGCGTCGCAGGCGGCGGACTACGCGATGTCCGACGACGCGTATGGGCTGCTTTGCGCGTTCCTCCCGCCGATCATCAATCCGACCGGCGAGAAGGCCAAGGAAGCGATCGGCTCCGCGGTCGAGGGTGTGCAGGCGACCTCGGACAACGTCCGGACGGCGGCGAAGTCGTACCAGGACGGCGACGAGGGCGAATCGCAGCCGTTCAAGAAGGTCGACGCGGAGACCGACGGGGCGCTGAGCGTCGGAGACCAGATGCGGAACCGGTTCCGGGTCGGCGGCGTGCAGCACTCGGAGGCGTAGCCGAGGCGCTCGCCGGCCGGGCCGGGGCCGTCACCAGGCCCGGCCTGGCTGGCGAGTGCGCTCGTCAGCGGGGTAGCGCAGGCGGGTAACGTCGGCGGAACGACGGCGCGCGGGCGCGTGCCGGCAAGGCCCCGCGCGGTGGCGCGGGCGAGGCGGACTCGAGGAGAACGAAACACATGACCAGCGCGGGCGGGCTGGGTGACCTGATCAGGGACCCCGACGACGCAATCCGGCGGATGGACGAATGGGCGGCCGGGTTCGCCCGCAAGGCGGAGCGCTACGCGGCGGCCCAGGAGGAGACCCAGCAGCTGCGGCTGACCGCGTCGAGCCCGGACGGCACCGTCAAGGTCACCGTCGGAGCCGACGGGGTCGTCTCCGACCTGGTGTTCAGCTCCCGCACCCGCACCGTCCCGCCCGAGGAACTGGCGCGGATGGTGCTCGACACCATGCGGCGCGCGCAGTCCGGCATCAGCGAGCGGGTGGCCGAGGTGATGGGCAGGCAACTGGGCGACGAGGACCCGGACACCCGCGCGGTCATGCTCGACTCGCTCCGCGACCGGTTCCCCGACCCGGACCCGGAAGCGGCGGACAAGCAAGAGGCCCCGGAAGAACCGCGGGAACAGCCGCCCGCCCGGCCGGCACCCCCGGCCGGAGGCACCGGCCGTCCGCCCGCGACCCCGCCGCCGAGCGGTGGTCCGGCGGGTTCGCCGCCGCGGCGTCCAGGCGGCATCGACCCGGACGAGCAGGACAACAACCCCTGGTGACAGGTGCGGAAAGCGCTTCGGCCGATGCGGCCGGGGCGCTTTTCTGTTGGCCGTCGTCCGCAGTGGCGTGAAGGGAACATTCACGGACTCAGAGTCCCGCAATGTTCCCTTCACGCCCCTGCCGGGACAATGGCGGACCGATCGGCTGTCCACTATGGACCGTCGAGGCGAGATCCGCGGCGCTGGTTCGCGGCCGGCGTCAGACCCGGGGCAGCGGAACCTCCGCCGCGAGCTCGTCCGGCGCCGACAGCCGCCACGCCTCGTAGACGAGTTCGGCGAGTTCGTCCGCCTCGACGCCGCTCAGCTGGACCACCACCCAGCCGAACCCGCCGGACGTGAACTGCTCCTCGAAGATGTCCGGGCGCTCCGCGACGAGCGCCTGCTGCTCCGAGATCGTCTGTTTGAGCCCGACCGTGTCGGTGCGCGGCCAGTAGTAGCCGAATCGCTTGCCGCGCACGCTGAACGACGTGTAGTCGCGGCCGCTGCCGCGTTCGACGTCGCGCAGCGCCTCGACGATCCGTTCGAAATCCGCGCTAGGCACGTCACCCTCCAGTCTGGACGCGCTCATCCTACGGCGGCGGATCCGGCCGGTTCGGCTTACCGTGGTGCGCGGAGGTGCCGGAATGCCCGAAGCGCAGGGGATGCCGTCCGCGATCGAGCCGATGCTGGCGTCGCCGGACGGCGGTGTCCTGCGCGACGACCCGGCGTACGCCTACGAGTTCAAATGGGACGGCTACCGCTCGACGATGCGGATCGCCCCGAACGGCGCCACTCTGCTGACCAGCCGCAACAACAACGACTTCACCACTCGGTTCCCGCAGCTGGCCGGTGCCCTCGGCGACGCGCTGGGCGGCCGCTCGGCGGTGCTCGACGGCGAGATCGTCGCCCTCGACGAACAAGGCCGGCCGGATTTCGGGCTGCTGCAGAACCGAGCCGGGCAGGCGGTCGCGTACTTCGCGTTCGACCTCCTGCAGCTGGGTGGCGAAAGCCTGCTCGACGCGCCGTACGAGGAACGTCGCGAGATCCTCGCCGGGATCGAGCCGCCGGACCGGCGGCTGGTCGCGATCACGCCCTGGTACCGGCACAGCGATCTCGCCGAGAACGGGCTGACTCCGGACGGGCTGCTCGACGTCGCGCGGAAGACGATGCTGGAAGGGCTGATGGTCAAGGCGCGGGCGTCGCGGTATCACCCGGGGCGGCGCAGCCCGGAATGGCTCAAGCACCCGTTCGTGCATACGACGGAAGTCGTGCTCGGCGGCTGGCAGCCGGGCCACGGCCGCCGGGAGGGAACGATCGGCGCGCTGCTGCTCGGCGGGTACGACAGCGACGGCGCGTTGCGGTACCTGGGCGACGTCGGCACCGGCTTCACCGACACGATGCTCGACGACCTGCTGGCGCAGCTGATTCCGTTGGAGCGCAAGGATAATCCATTCGACAACGAGGTGCCGAGGGATCGGGCGCGCGGTGTGCACTGGCTGTCGCCGGAGGTGGTGGGGGAGGTGGTGTACCGCCGGTTCACGCCGGGCGAGGGGCGGCTGCGGCACGCCGCTTGGCGCGGTCTGCGTCCGGACCGGGAGCCGGCCGAGGCAAAGGTGCCTCCGCCGCGGTGAATGTGCCGTCGTGCGTCGGGATACCGCTGCGACCTCGGACCTCTTGGCGAGGCGTGCGCCTCCGGTATCGCCGGTCTCGCCACGGCGGTTTCGCTCGTCCTCGAATTCGGCGCCGGCCCGGTCGAACAGGTCGTCCTCGACCGGGCTCGTCGGCTGGCGGGAGCTGTGCCCGGCGGGCGTCCGCCGTCGTGGACGGCTAGGCCGTCTGCCGCAGCCCGGCGATCAGCAGCGCGGCGAGCTGCCGGGCGTCGTAGCGGGCGTCGGCTTCCGCTCCGATGCACAGGTTTCCGACGCCGCGCATGAGGTGGACCGGTTCGAGATCGGTCCGGATTTCTCCGGCCGCGTTCGCCGCGGCGAGCAGTTCCGCGCACACCGGGACCAGCCGTTCCAGGAAGTACGCGTGCAGTGTCTCGAAGCCGCTGTGGTCGGACTGCATGACGCCGGCCAGCCCGTGCTTGGTGACCAAAAAATCCACGAACAGGTCGATCCACTTGGCGAGCGCGGCATGTGGCGATGCGTTCTCCGCCAGCAGCTTCGGCCCCGCCTCCGCGCATGCTTCGACCTGGTGCCGGTAGACCGCGATGATCAGGTCCGCGCGGGTGGGGAAGTGCCGGTAGATCGTGCCCACGCCGACGCCCGCCTTCGCCGCGATGTCGCGCACCGGGGCGTCCACCCCGGACGCGACGAACACCGCCGAAGCGGCGTCGAGCAGGGTTTTCTCATTGCGCCGGGCATCCGCCCGCTTGGTACGGGCTCCCGCGTTCGCGCTCATGTGCCATTCCTCCGCAGGTGCCGGTAGACAAGCGGAACGTTGTTCCGTATAGTTGCCGGAGCAACGTTCCGTTTGCTCATCGTCTCAGATCCGGCCGTCGGCTGCCACCTCTCGCGGCCCGGCCGCGAAAGAAGGTAACTCCCATGATCGCACTCACGCCGCCGGTCCCGGTCGTGTCAGTCCGCCCGGTGCGGCTGGCCGCGCCGGGCCGCGGCGAGGACCTGCCGGTCCGGGTGTCGGCCCCGGAAACCGGCCGCGACCTGCCCGTGGTCGTGTTCTCGCACGGGTTCGGCTCGTCGTCGGAGGGCTATGGCCCGCTCGCCGATTTCTGGGCCGCGCACGGGTTCGTCGTCGTCCAGCCGACCCACCTCGACTCGCGGGCTCGCGCGCTGCCCGCCGGAGACCCGCGCACGCCGCGGATCTGGCGGCTGCGGGTGGACGATCTCCGGCACGTTCTCGACCAGCTGGACGCCGTCGAGGCCGCGATGCCTGGTCTGGCCGGCCGGGTCGAGCGCAGCCGGGTCGCGGTGGCCGGGCATTCCTGGGGTGCGCAGTCGGCGAGCATGCTGCTGGGCGCGCGCGTTCTCGAAGCCGACGGCAGCCTCGGCGAAGACCTGTCCGATCCGCGGGTGTCCGCTGGCGTGCTGTTCGCCCTCACCGGTACCGGCGGAGCCGACCTGACACCGTTCGCGGCCGAGCATTTCCCTTTCCTGAGCCCGAGTTTCGCGCAGATGAAGGCACCGGCGCTGATCGTCGCGGGAGACCAGGACGACTCGATGCTCTCGGTGCGCGGGCCGGATTGGTTCACCGACGCCTACCGGCTCAGCCCGGGGCCGAAGAGCCTGCTGACGCTCTTCGGCGCGGAGCACTCGCTCGGCGGAATTCCCGGTTACGAAGCCAAAGAAACCACTGACGAAAACCCCGAGCGGGTGGCGTTGCAGCAGCGGCTGAGCGTCGCCTACCTCCGCAGCGAGCTGATCCCCGGCGACGACAGCTGGGCTCGCGTGCCGCAGAGCCCGCTCGGCCGTATCGAATCGCACCAGTAGGAGGAGCCAGTCATGAACCCTCGCTTCGGTATTTTGACCGCGCCGATGCAGACGACCTATGCCGAGCTGCAGCAGGTCTGGCGCGAAGCGGACGCGATCCCGTCGATCGAGCACGCCTGGCTGTTCGACCACCTGATGCCGATCGCCGGAGACCCGGACGGGCCGATTTTCGAAGGCTGGACGCTGCTTTCCGCGCTGGCCGCGCAAACTGAACGGCTCCGGCTCGGCCTTCTGGTGACCAGCAACCGGTTCCGTCCGCCCGCGATGCTGGCCAAGATCGCGACGACCGTCGACATCGTGTCCGGTGGACGGCTGGACTTCGGTCTCGGCGTCGGTTCGCGGCCGAGTCACCCGCTGGCGCGCCGCGAGTACGACGGACACGGTTTGCCGTACCTGGAAACCGCGGACGCGGTGGGCCGGTTCGCCGAGGCGTGCACGGTGATCAAGAAGCTGTGGACCGAAGACAAGCCGTTCGACTTCACCGGTGCGCACCTCCAGCTGACCGGCGCGTTCGGCAACCCGAAGCCGGTGCAGCGCCCGCATCCGCCGTTCGTCATCGGCGGCCGCGCCCGCGCGACGCTGCGGGTGGTCGCCGGACACGCCGACGTCTGGAACATTCCGGGCGGCGACCTCGCGGACGTGATCAGCCGCAGCGCGATACTCGACGAGTACTGCGCGGAGATCGGCCGCGACCCGGCGGAGATCACGCGGTCGATCCATCTGCCGGTGTCCTACGACCAGCCGGGCGCGGTGCGCGAGGCGATCGCGGGCGCGGTGGCGGCCGGCGTCGGTCACGTCGTGCTGGGACTGCCCGCGCCGTATCCGGCCGGAGTCGCGGCGTGGGTGGCGGAGGAACTGATCGAGAAGGCCGGGTAGCGGCGGCTCGCCGGCCAGCGGAGCCGGCCGATCTCCGCGACGTTCTTCCTCGGCTCGGCGTTCGCCCAGGCGATCAGGCGCCCGCAGGTCTGGTCCACTGTCGATGCCGCGCGGCAGGGGCCGAGGCGGACGCGCGGTTGTCGTTGGCCCTGCTCGGCCAGCGCCGTCCGGAGCAGGCAGGAACCCGCCGTCCGGTGGTCGACCGGGACCGATCGGGCGTGCCAAGATGACCCGCCTGGACGAGAGGGGACTCGCGAATGGTCGTCGAGCAGCAAGCGAACACAGCGGGGCGGATCCGGCGGGTGGCGCTCGCGAGCGCGGTCGGCACCACCATCGAGTGGTACGACTATTTCGCCTACAGCACCGCGACTGCCTTGGTGTTCAACAAACTCTTCTTTCCTTCGCTGTCTCCGGCGTCCGGCACGCTCGCCGCGTTCGCGACGCTCGGAGTCGGGTTCGTCGCGCGGCCGCTGGGCGGCATCGTATGGGGACATTTCGGCGACCGGGTGGGGCGCAAAGCGATGCTGGTCGCGTCGCTGCTGCTGATGGGGCTGGCGACGGCGGGCGTCGGCACCCTGCCCAGCTATCCCCAGGCCGGCGTCATCGCGCCGATCCTGCTGGTCGCACTTCGTGTCCTGCAAGGGATTTCGGCCGGCGGCGAATGGGGCGGCGCGGCGCTGATGGCGGTCGAGCACGCGCCGGCGGGCAAACGCGGCCGCTACGGGTCGTTTTCGCAGATCGGCGTCCCGGCCGGGCTGATCCTGGCGCAGCTGGTGTTCTTCGTGCTGAACAGCTCGCTGTCGCCGGATCAGTTCCGGTCCTGGGGCTGGCGGATCCCGTTCCTGCTCAGCCTGGTGCTGGTCGGGGTCGGTCTGGTGATCCGGCTGCGGGTCGAGGAAAGCCCGGTGTTCGCGCAGCTGCGCAGCTCCGGCGCGCGCAGCCGGCTGCCGATCGTGGAGGTGCTGCGCGCGCGGCCGAAGCAGGTGCTCGCGGCCGCGGTCAGCTTCATCGCGAACACCGCGCTCGGTTACCTCTTCTTCGCCTACCTCCTGTCCTACGGCACTTCCGTGCTGAAGCTGTCGAGCGCGACGATGCTCGTGGTGGTGATCGTCGGCAGCGTGGTGTGGCTGCTGAGCATCGTCGCGTCGGCGATCTGGTCGGACTCGGCCGGGCGGAAACCGGTCTACCTGGCGGGTTCCGTGCTGCTGGTGGTCTGGCCGATCCCGTTCTTCCTGCTCGTGGACACCGCGCGGCCGTGGCTGCTGATCGTCGCGGTGGTCGTGCTGAACCTCGGCCTCGGCGCCACCTACGGCCCGCAGTCCGCGCTGTTCTCCGAACTGTTCGAATCCCGTTTCCGCTACAGCGGATCGTCGTTCGCCTACGCGGTCGGCGCGGTGCTGGGCGGCGGGTTCGCGCCGCTGATCGCGTCCGCGCTGCAGACCTCGACCGGGACCTCGCTGTCGGTGTCGCTCTACATGGTGGGCGTCGCGGTGCTCAGCCTCCTCGCCGTGCTGACGTTCCCGCGCCGTCCGCTCGTGCCGGTCACAGCAGAGTGAGCGGCACCGCCTGCGCCATCCGCTGGTACCCGGCATCGTTCGGGTGCAGGTGGTCTCCGGAGTCGTAGGCCGGGAGCATGGCGAGCGGGTGCGCCGGATCGCGCAGCGCGGCGTCGAAATCGACGACTCCGTCGTAGACGCCGCTGGTCCGGATGAAGGTGTTCACCGCCTGCCGGGTCTGCTCCAGCGTCGGGTCGTAGACCTTCCAGCCCTGGAACGGCGTGATGGTGCCGCCGAGCACCCGGATGCCCTGTGCCTTGGCCTGCGCGACGATCTGGCGCAGCGCGGAGACGATCATCGCCGGATCGGTCTGGTGCGGGTCCTGCTGGATGTCGTTGATCCCTTCCAGCACGATCAGCGTGCGCACGCCCTCGCCGGTCAGCACGTCGTCGGCCAGCCGGGCCAGCGCATTGCGGCCGGAGCTGCCGCCCGGCGCGGAGTCGAGCAGCAGCCGGTTGGCGCTGATGCCGGCGTTGAGCACACCGAGCGTTCCGTGCAGCCGGTCGCTCAGGTAGTCCGGCCAGCGGTGGTTGGCGCCGGGCGTGGATGCCGCGCCGTCGGTGATCGAGTCGCCGAGTGTGGCGACGGCTGCGCGCGCCGGTCCGCGCACGTCAACTTCGCTGACGTAGTGCCACACGCCGGTCCGCTCGGTGAAGGACGCGCCGGACTCCTCGCCGGAGAAGTCGCCGTCGCGGGTGAAGAACGAGGTCTGCTGCGCCAGCGGATGATAGGTGACCGGGCCGGAGGGAGCCGGCGTGTAGGTGGTGACCAGGAGATCGGCGTCGGCCGGCACCCGCACCCACGCCGGGTCGCTCAGCACTTCGGCGCCGGCCGGAACGACCACTGTGGACTGTCCGCCGAAGGTCAGCGTGCGCATCGTGCCCGGTGCCGCCTGCGGACTGCTGGCGGCCGCGGCGACGGCGAGCGTCACGTGGCCGAACGTCAGCGGCTGCGTGCCGAAGGTGTTGGAAAGCCGGACCCGGGCCTGGTTTCCGCCGGCACTGCTGTGCACGACGTTGCGGATGGAGTAGTTCGGATATCCCTGCGGTGTGTTCGGCACCGCGGCCGCGGGCGCGGCGGCCCACGTGCCGACCCAGCCGTGCGCGGCCAGGTCCCCCTCAGCGCTGCCCGACGCGGCGACCGCGCCGAGCATGAGCACGGCGGCCGTGCCCAGAGTCAGGATCCGTTTCATGGGAATACTGTGCGAGTGCGCGCGGCCCGCGTCACCAGCCGTCCCAGCGACCGGGCAGACAAAAGACCGGACAGATTCTGCCGCCGGACGGGGGATGCGGCGGTGGTGCACAAGCCGCTGCGGCGCGACCATAGAGCGATGACACCACCACAATGGGTATCCCTTGCCGGAAGTGTCCGGTCTGAGCTCGTTTCGGCCGAAGTGCTCGGCCCAGTCGACCCGGACGCCACGATCACCGCGACCGTCGTGCTGCGGCGCCGCAGCGAACTCGACCTCGCTTCGCTCGGCGAGACGCTTTCCGCTGCGGACTTCGCCGACCAGTACGGCGCCAGCGACGACGACCTCAACCTCGTGCGCACGGTCCTCACCGACGCCGGGCTGACCGTCACCGACACGCACGCCGGATCGCGGCGGGTGGCGGTCCGCGGCCCGGCGCGGGCGATGACCGCCGCGTTCCAGACCGAGCTGAACCGGGTCCGGCACGGCGAATCCGGGGAGTTCGCCGCCCGCACCGGAGGTCTGCAGGTGCCCGCCCCGCTGGAGGACGTCGTGGTCGCGGTCCTCGGTCTGGACGAGCGTCCGCAGGCGCGCGCGCTGTTCCGGATGCACGCCGAGGCCGCTGGACAGGGGTACTCCCCGGATCAGGTGGGCGAGCTGTACGGGTTTCCGGCGGGCACCGACGGCACCGGGCAGACCGTCGCGGTGATCGAACTGGGCGGCGGCTTCACGACGGCGGATCTCACGAACTACTTCGCCGGCTTGAAGATCCCGGAACCGAAGATCACCGCGACCGGCGTGGACGGCGCGAAGAACGCCCCGGCGGGCGACCCGAATTCGGCGGACGGCGAGGTGGCGCTGGACATCGAGGTGATCGGCGCGATCGCGCCCGGCGCCGCGCAGATCGTGTACTTCGCGCCGAACACCGACCAGGGTTTCCTCGACGCGGTGAGCACCGCGGTGCACGCGACGCCGACGCCGGTGGCGGTCAGCATCAGCTGGGGCGGGTCCGAGGACCAATGGACCCCGCAGGCGCGCGCTGCGATGGACCAGGCGTTCGCCGACGCCGCCGCGCTCGGCGTGACGGTGTGCTGCGCCTCGGGCGACAACGGCAGCACTGACGGCTCGACGGACAGCGCGCAACACGTCGACTTCCCGGCGTCCAGTCCGCACGCGCTCGCCTGCGGCGGGACCCGGCTCGACGGCACTCCGCCGTCGACGGTCACCGCCGAGACGGTCTGGAACACCAACGGCGGCGGGTCGACCGGCGGCGGGGTGAGCGACGCGTTCCCGGTCCCGCCCTTCCAGACCGCGGCCGGAGTGCCGGCCCGCGCGGGTGACGGCAAGGCCGGGCGCGGCGTTCCGGACGTCGCGGGGAACGCGGATCCGGCGACCGGGTACCGGATTCTCGTCGACGGGAAACAAGCGGTCTTCGGAGGCACCAGCGCGGTGGCGCCGTTGTGGTCGGCGCTGCTCGCCCGGCTGGCGCAGACGGCCGGACACGGATTCGGGCTGGTGCACACCAAGCTGTACGCCGGGGTGGCGGCGGGCAAGGTGCAGCCCGGGTTCCGCGACATCACCCAGGGCAGCAACGGCGCGTACTCGGCAGCGGCGGGCTGGGACGCCTGCACCGGACTGGGCGTGCCGGACGGCACGGCGCTGCAGCAGGTCCTCGGCGGCAAGAAGGCCTGAGCAACGGTCGCTGCCCGGACTCCGGCTTGGGTACCGGGCAGCGACCCGTTGCCGCCGTGCGCACCTTGGCGGCCCGCTCCTTCGCAGTGCGGAAGGGAAAACGGGACGGCTGGAATCGCCGTTGCCGGCGCGCGGCGGGTCCGTCTCAGCGAGGCTGGCCGATGTTGACCATCCAGGGAATGCCGAACCGGTCGACGCAGGCGCCGAACTCGTCGCCCCACATCTGCTTCTCCAGCGGAACCGTCACGGTGCCGCCCTCGGACAGCTTCGCCCAGCAGCCGCGCAACAGGTCGCCGTCGTCGCCGCTGAGACTGACCGTGATGTTGGTGCCCGGGTGGTGTTCCATGCCGGGCGGAACGTCGGATGCCATCAGCGTGAAACCGTTGTCGGCCACCAATTGCGCGTGCATGATGTGGTTCGCGTAGCCGCTGTCGGCGGGCGTGCCGGCTTCGCCGAAGGTGTTCAGCGCGAGGTCCCCGCCGAAGACGCCGTGGTAGAACTCCATCGCCGCGCGAGCGTTGCCGGCGAAATTGATGTAGGGGTTGAGCTTCGAGGTCATCGGGCCCCTCCTCGGTCGATGGTCGAGGGGCATCGTCGCAGACCGGGCCGGGTGCGACAACGGGATCGGGCCCGGACGGGCGACCCCGGGACGGGGGTTTCCGGGGCGTGGTTCACGGCTCGGTGGCGAGCTTCGCACGCAGCTGTTCGAGGGTGTGCGCGAGCAGCCGCGAGACGTGCATCTGGGAGATCCCGACCCGTTCGGCGATCTGGGTCTGGGTGAAGCCGCCGAAGAACCGCATCACGAGGATGGCGCGCTCGCGCGAGGGCAGCGCGCGCAGCAGCGGCGCCAGGGCCTCGTGGTCTTCGATGTGCTCGATTTCCGGATCGTCCTCGCCCAGCGTGTCGGCGAGGACGAGCGGTTCGGCGTCGTCGTGCACCGGTTTGTCGACCGAGAGCGTCTGGTACGCGTGTCCGGCGATCAGCCCCTCGTGGACTTCGGGGAGGTCGAGCCCGAGGTAGTCGGCGAGTTCGGTCGGGGTCGGCGCGCGGCCGAGCGACTGGGCGAGCTCGCCGGAGCCGTGGCTGAGCGTGAGGTGCAGCTCCTTGAGCCGGCGCGGGACCCGCACCGACCAGCCGGTGTCGCGAAAGTGCCGGCGGATCTCGCCCATGATCGTCGGCACCGCGAAGGACAGGAAATCCGGGCCCCGGCCCGGGGCGAACCGGTCGATCGCGTTGATCAGCCCGATCCGGGCGACCTGAACCAGGTCCTCGCGCTGCTCGCCGCGGCCGGTGAACCGGGCCGCGATGTGCTCGGCGACCGGCAAGAACTCGGTGACCAGCCGCTCCCTCAGCTGCGCGTGCCGCGGGTCGTCCGCGGACAGGCGGGCGAACTCCTCGAACAGCGGGGCGGCGTGCGCGTATTCGTCCCGGTGGCGGATCACCGGCGGCCGGTTCACCCGCTCGTCTCCCGGTGCAGGTCGAGCTCGAGGGTCAGCGCGTAACCGCCTGCCGGATCCGGCACGCACCGCGCCGCCGCGTTCGCCGCCAGCGTGGTCAGCACGTGCCAGCCGAAGCTGCGCTCGCTGGGCGGCAGCGGTTCCAGCGTCGAGGTCTCGACGGTGAACCGGATGCCGCCGGGCGCGACAGTGAACCGGCAGGTCATCGCGGCTCCGGGGGCGGCGGTCCCGACCGCCTGCGCACAGGCCTCGTCCACTGCCATTTTGGCGTCCGCGATCGCGTCGAGTCCGTAGTCCGCGCGGGCCGCGACCGCCTGAGCCAGCACGCGCACGAGCGGGATCTGGTGCGTCGCCGCGGGCAGCCGCAGCTCGACGACTTCGTCGAGCAGCCGATCCGCCGCGGGCGGGGCGCCGTGCGCACGGCTGCCCGGTCCCTCGTCGTTCATAACAGCCGCATACCCATCTGGGGCAGTGCTGACACATCCCGGGCGGCACCGGAACGAGCGCGCGCAGGTTTCGGGTGACAATGCGGAGGTGGTTGGGTAGTCAACAGACGAGGACCTCTTTCGGAAGCGGGGTGATCCCCATGGTGCAGGTGCGGGTGCAGGGGCTGGCCGTGGTGGCGCAGGAATCGGCACCGGTCGTGCTGCTGCGCGAAGAGACCGGATCGCGCCGGTGGCTCGCCATCACCATCGGCGCGCCGGAAGCCCAGGAGCTGGCCGCCGCACAGGAGCACGTCGTGTCGGCTCGGCCGGGCACCGTCGAGCTGATCATCGAGGTGCTGGCGGCGCTGGGCCAGCACGTCGAGCGCGTCGAGATCACCCAGTTGCTCGACAGCATCTTCCACGCCGACCTCGTGCTGTCCGGCGGCGTCCGGATCTCGGCCCGGCCGAGCGACGCGATCGCGATCGGGCTCCGCACGCGCGTGCCGCTCGAAGTGGCGGAGGCGGTGCTGGACGAGGCCGCGGTCGACGTGACGGTGGCGGTGGGGGACGAGTCTGCGCTGGTCGCCGAAGAACCGCCGGACGAGGACGAGATCCGGCGGTTCCGGGATCTGCTGGACGACGTCAGCCCGGAGGATTTCCGGGACCCGGACGCCTGAGCGGCCGTCGTCGCGTCCCGCGCCCGGCGTTCGGGGCAGAGACGGCCGGGCCGTTCATGCGCGGCGGGGCGAGGGGATTCCGGCCAGTCCTTCGGCGGCGCCGGGCCGTTCGCAGCCGAGCGGGAACAGCGACAGCAGTCGGCGGACGACTGGGGAATCGCCGGGGTCGACGTAGAACTCCGCTCCGGCCGCGGCGGCCAGCAGCTCCAGCCGGTGCAGGGCGCGCAGCCCGGCGACGGCGAGGAACGTGGTGCCGTGCAGGTCGATGATCACGAGGCCGACCGTGCTGCGCAGCCGCGTCTCTACGACCTCGGACAGGTGCGGTGCGGTGGCGAGGTCGATCTCGCCGGCCACCTCCACGACGGCTGTGCGCGCGGTCGGGTGGCACACGCGCACCCGAAGCCCTCCTCCGGGACCTGGCCACGGCAAAGCGAGCGATCGGGCGAGATGCGGCGCGGTCATCACGGCACTTCTCTCTGCGTCGCGCACCGGGCCGCGGCGGAGTGCCGGACCGGCCGGGCACTGGATATCCCGGCGCGCACAACGGATCAGGACGGCTGGAAGCTCAACCGACCACCACCGTAACCCCCAGCGGCGTCTCGGGGAAGCCGCCGATGGGGGACGGACGGCGGCGGCGGATCCGCCGGGCGGCCGCCGGGAGAGTGGTGCATCGCTGGCTCCGGCAGGGAGCGGCCTCTCGATCCTCGGCGGTCCGGCATCGACGATCGCCAGCGAGAGTTCCAGCGGATCGCAGTGGATGAGGGATTCCATCCACCAGGTCATGCCCGCCTCGGTGAGGGCGGCGAGATCGAACCGTGCCGGGCTCCTCCCAGGCGGGGCTGGCGTTTCCGGCCACCGCCACGTCGTCGCGGCGACCGTCCGGGCAGGCTTGGGCCACGAGCTTCGCCAGCACGCCCGGTTCCTGCGGACGCGGTCCGGGGCTCGAGAACACGCCGTCGCTGATCAGGGCCCGTTCGCCGAACGGGCCGAAAGCGGGCAGGTGCAAGCCAAATCGGACGGGTGCGGTTTTGCCGGGGTCCCTCCCTGCGATTGCCGCGACAGTATCCGGCGGCGCCGGTGAAACCCGAGATCTTCTGCCCGTGTACGCCGTTCAGACGTTGCCCGGTCACCAAACCCTAGGTTACGGTGACCTATGTGTGGATCGACGTGCTGCTGCTCGCGAAGCTCTCCCAGCGCCCGTGGCACGGCTACGAACTGCGCAAACAGGTCGAAGAGTCCAGCGGCCGCACGCTGTCGAACAACTCGCTGTACCCGGCGCTGCGGCGGTTCGCGGAAGCCGGCGCGGTCACCCGCACGGCCGAGCCGCAGGAGGGGCGTCCGCCGCGCCACGTCTATGCACTGACCGACGTCGGACGGGAACTGTTGCACGACCTGCTCGCCGATCTGCCGCCCGAACTGGCCGGCGAACCCGTGGAGTTCCTGGCCCGGCTGGCCGCGTTCAGCCTGCTCGCCCCGGCCGAGCGGCTGCGGGTGCTGGACGCGCGGCAGGCCGCGGTCGAGGCGCAGCGAAACCGGCTGGCGAAACTGGCCGCCGGGCAGACCGATCCGTGGAGCCGGCTGGTGCTGGCGGAGGTCCAGCGCCGGGCCGAGGACGAACAGAGCTGGCTCGCGGCGCTGCGCACGCGAGCGGAAGCACCCGAGGAGGAGCCCCGATGACCACGCCCGTGAAGACCCCGGACAAGCTGCCGTTCGCGCGGCCGAACGTCCTGGACATCGCGCCGCTGTACGAAGTGCTGCGGCGCGAAGGCCCGATCGTCCCGGTCACCACCCCGGCCGGTGACCCGGCGTGGCTGGTCACCGCCTACGACCAAGCCCGGCAAGTGTTTTCGGACAACCGGTTCGGCCGTTCCCACCCGGTGCCCGAGGAAGCCTCGACGGTGTCCGACGCCGCGGTGCTGAGCGGACCGCAGGGCGATTTCGAGAACGAAGAGCGCGAGCACGCCCGGCTGCGCCGGCTGCTGGTGCCCGCGTTCTCCGCCAACCGGATGCGCCGCCTCGGCGGGCACATCCAGCAACTGGCCGACCAGTGCATGGACACGATGGCCGCGGCCGGCGGCGACGGGCCGGTCAACCTGCACGAGCACCTCTCGTTTCCGTTGCCGGTGCTGGTGATCTGCGAACTTCTCGGCGTCCCGTACGGCGACCGGGAAAAGTTCCGCGACCTGTCCGACCGGATCGGCGTGCTGGACAGCGGCGGCGACGCCGAAGTCGCGATGACCGAGTTCAGCGCGTACATGTCCGGCCTGGCCGACGCCAAACGCGCGAACCCGGGCCAGGACGTCGTTTCGGATCTGGTCGCGGCGCAGGCCGACGACCCGACGTTCACCGACGACGACCTCGGCCGGCTCGCCGCCGGGCTGCTGTTCGCCGGCCACGAGACGACGTCGAACCGGATCGATCTCGGCGTCCTGTTCCTGCTCACCGACCTGGCCCGGCGCGACGCGCTCGCGGCCGACCCGGAAGGCCGCGTGCACGCGACGGTCGAGGAGATCCTGCGGATGTCCGCTCCGGGCGGGCTGGGCCTGCTCCGGTACGCCCACGAGGACGCCGAAATCGGCGGCGTCCGGATCCCGCGCGGCGACGCGGTGCTGATCTCGACCGCGTCCGCCAACCGCGACCCGTCGGTGTTCGCGTCGCCGGACGAGTTCGACGCGGAACGCAAACCCAACTCGCACATCGCCTTCGGGTACGGCGGATTCTTCTGCATCGGGGCCAGCTTGGCGCGGACCGAGCTGCGGGTGGTGTTCGGCTCGCTGTTCCGGCGGTTCCCGGACCTGCGGCTGGCGGTGCCGGCCGAAGAGCTGGAAGTGCGGTCGAACCGGCTGACCGGAGGCGTGTCCGAGGTGCCGGTGCGGTGGTGAGTTCGCGTCTCGTTTGGTGCGGTCGGCAGGGACGGGCGGATTCGTCCGTGAAGGGCCCCTTGCGGGAATCCAAGTCCCTCAAGGGCCCCTTCACGGACATCCGGTGAGCGATCTCGGGCGCTAAACCGACGTCACGGTCGCGGTTCCGGTGTTGAGGAACGGATGCGTGGCACTGACGGTGATCGTGCCGGGTGCGCCGCGCATCGACCGCACCCACACCGCGGCCGCCCCGCCGAGCGCGCCGAAATCCAGGTACGGGTCGCCGATCAGCACCCCGGGCCCGTCCACCGCCACCGCCAGCACGCCGCGAGCGTGCGGACGGGGGGCTCCGTATCGGTCGAGCGAGCGCAGCGTGACCCGGGTGGTGTCCGCTCCGTCCGCGGTGATCTGGCTGTCGTCGGCGGTCACCGCGATGATGTCCATCGACGTGTCCGCGCTGAACTTCCGGCGCAGCACGGTCTGCCCGCCGATCTGGCCTTCGATGGTCAGCTCTGGGCGGGACCGGCCGTCCACGCTCAGATCCACCGAAAACGGCGGGTACGCGAGATGCGGGAACCGCGCGCGGTCGGGGCGGACCGTCACTGGTCGCTTGCCAGCCACGGTCACCACCAGCACCTCGCAGTTCGACCACACGATCGCGTCGCGCCCGGGCCCGCCCGGCGGCGAGCCAGGGCCGAAATCCCAGTAGAACGCCGGTTCGATCACCGCCCCGCGGGAAGGGTCGCGCTGGGCGCGGTAAAACCCCGCGCCCAGCTTCGGGATGCGGAAGAAATCCATCACGCCGGGGTATTTCACGCCGCGGTAGTTGTGGTACCAGCCGGACGGATAGTCGAAACCGCACCAGCCGATCAGGCCGCAGTAACGCGGGTCGGACGCGGCGTGGTCGTGCACCCAGGCGTGCAGCATCGCCTGCTCCCGTTGCACCGCAAGCGAATCCGTGCGGCGAAAGTACGGCGAACCGACCAGCGTGCCGACGGCTTCGCTGACCAGGTACGGCACCCCGCGCCGCGGCGGGCGCAGCGGGGGAGGGGAGCCGGGCGGATGCGGGCGGCTGTAGTCGTTGAACGAGAACACCCCGCCGGCCGCTTTCACCGGGTACAGCGGCGAAACGTACCCGCGTTCGCCGGCGACGGCGCCGGTGCACGGCCGCGTCGGATCGAGTTCCGCGGCCAGCTGGTCGGTGCGCCCGTACAGTGCGTACTGTCCCAGGGTCTCGTTGACCCGGGTGCCCCACACGATGATCGACGGGTGGTTGCGGTCCCGCACGATCATGTCGTGCACGTCCCGGACCGCCAGCTCCTGCCACGCGGTGTCGCCGACGTGGTCCCAGCCGGGCAGCTCCTCCCAGACCAGGATGCCGAGTTCGTCGCAGGCGTCCAGGAACGCGGTGGCCTGCGGGTAGTGCGAGCAACGGACCATGGTGCAGTTCAGCTCGTCCTTGAGCAGCTGCGCGTCGCGGCGCTGCACGCGGTCCGGCATCGCGCCGCCGACGAACGGGTACCACTGGTGCCGGTTGAGGCCGAACAGCTTGAGCGGCTGCCCGTTCAGCCGGAAGCCGTCCACGGTGAACTGGGCGTCGCGCAGGCCGGTGCGGACCTGGTAGGTGTGCACCTTGCGGCCGCCGACCGAGAGCGTGACCAGGATGTCGCACATCGCCGGGTCGTCCAGGCCCCAAAGCTGAACCGCTTCGAGGCCCCGCAAGGAGACCGTGCTGTCGCTGCTGCCTTTCGGCAGACCGGTCAGGTCGGTGTAGGAGGTCGCGACTTCCGTGCCGTCCTGGCTGAGCGTGGCGGTGATCCGGATCTTGCCCTTGACCGCTTTCGCCGAATCCACCGTGCAGTGCACGAGCACTTCGCGGTTCGGCGTCAGCACCGCGATCTGCTGGGCGTACACATCGGACAGAAACGTCTGCGGCGCTTCGGTGAGCTGGACCTGCCGGTAGATCCCGGCGGGCTGGTAGAAATCGATCGCCGACGGGTTGGGGTATTCCGGCAGGTCCGGCGGGGTGTTCTGCTGCCAGCGGCCGTCGACGACTACCGCGAGCACGTTGTCCTTGTCGGTGAGCAGGCCGGTGACCTCGCAGCGCAGCGGCAGGTAGCCGCCGCTGCGTCCGGCGACGCGGCGGCCGTTCAGGTAGACCGTGGCCGCGCTCAGCACTCCGTCGAACTGCAGGAACGCCCGGTTGCGGCGCAGCTGCTCGGGAGCGAGGAAATGCTGCCGGTACACCCACACGTGCTCCCAGTCCGGCGGATGCCAGTCCTGCCAGGACAGCGGGACCACGCAGTGCGGCACCGAAACCAGCGCCATTTCGCTGTCGTCGAAGTCCGGTTCGGTGCAGCCGTCCAGGTACGGGCCAAACAGCCAGTCGGCGCCGAACTTGTCCCGCGCCACCGGAGGTGCGGGACGGGAAAGCGCCGCGGCGGCCGCACCCGAGCCGGCGAGCACCGCGCCGGCCCCGAGCAGGAACGTGCGCCGGGGGTGCGCGGCGAGCCACCGGACGCGGGCGGGCTCCGCAGGTTCGCCGGTCATCCCCGGCAGCGGGCGGTTCCGGGCCGGGATTCGGCCGAGCCGCCGGGGTGCGTCCATGCCTGCATGGCGCGAGCTTACTTCGAACGCTGTTCAGCAGAGGTCAGCAAGCCGCTCGACCTGATCGGGGTCGCCGCCGTAGCAGTAGAGCATCACTTCGTCCGCGCCGAGATCGCGGTAGCCGCGGATCGCGGCGCGGATGTCGCCGGGCGTGGTGAGCATTCCGCGCACCATCTCCTCCGCCCGGCCGCTGAACGCGTAGTACGCGCCCATCGCCGCTTTCGCTTCGTCGACGAGCGAATCCGGGCCGAGCGCGACGTTCACCTGTCCGACCAGCCGCGGCTCGCCCTGGCGGCCCTGTATCGCCCAGTCGCGGCGCACGGTGTCGAACAGGCTGCCCGCCCACGACGGCGGCGCGGCGGCGAGCAGGCCGTCCCCCCAACGGGCGACCCGGGCGAGCGCCTTCGGCTGGAACGCGCCGATCAGAATCTCCGGCCCGCCTTCGCGGGCAGGGGCCGGGCCGATCGGACCGGCGTGCTGGCTGTGCGGTTCGCCGGACCACAGCGAGCACAAGGCGGCGAGTTGCTGGTCGAACCGCCGGCCGCGCTCGCGCACCGGCGTTCCGGCGGCGTGGTGGTCGTCTTCGCGGCCGCCGACGCCGAGGCCGAGGGTGAACCGGCCGCCGCTCATCCGGTCGAGCGTGGCAGCCTGCTTGGCCAGCAGCGCGGTGCCGCGCAGCGGGGCGAGCAGGACTTCGGTCTGCAGCCGGACGCGGGTGGTCGCGCCGGCCAGCACGGCGAGCGCGGTGAGCGGCTCGGGGTTGTCGTAGACGAGGCGATCGAGCAGGCCGAGCGTGCGGAACGGCCCGGCGTCCGCGCGCCGGGCCCACTCGAGCAGGGCGGCGGGATCGCTGATGGGCAGGCCAATGCCGACAGACATCGGGGAACCTCCGGGAAAACGGGTCGACAAATCGGATTGCCGCCCGCTCCTCGCGCTGACCAGCTCAGGCCGGCCGGTCCGTTCTGCGGCGTACTTCTGGGACCGTGCCGTCGGAGTCCCGGCAGATTAACGAGCCTCGGCCGCGGCGGGCAATCGGTTTTCCAGCGCCGCCACCAGCTCGGTGAGCGCGGGGCCGAGCGGAAGGTCCGCGCGGACCGAGGCGTGCTCGTCGCCGCGGGTCTGGCCGCGGTTGACGATCACGACGGGTTTGCCCGCTTTCGCCGCTCGCCGGACGAATCGCAGGCCCGACATGACGGTCAGCGAAGAACCGAGCACCAGCACCGCGGACGCCTCGTCGACCATCCGGTAGCACCGTTCGACCCGGGCGCGCGGCACGTTCTCGCCGAAGAACACCACGTCCGGCTTCAGCACCCCGGCACAGCTCGCGCACGGCACGGTGCGGAAGGCGCGGACCGCGTCGTCGCCGAGTTCGACGTCGCCGTCCGGGTTGATCCGCGTCGCGGTGCCGCCGAAGTCCGGATTGGCCGCGCGCAGCCGGACGTCGAGTTCCTCGCGAGGGGTGATCCGGCGGCAGCCGAGGCACACGACGCGGTCGAGATTGCCGTGCAGCTCCACCACCGCCGGGGTGCCGGCCGCCCGGTGCAGGCCGTCGACGTTCTGCGTGATGACGCCGGAAACCCAGCCGCCGGACCGCAACGCGGAAACCGCGCGGTGCCCGGCGTTCGGCGCGGCGCGCGCGATGGTCCGCCAGCCGAGGTGGCTGCGCGCCCAGTAGCGCCGCCGCCCTTCTTCGCTGGCGACGAAATCGCCGTAGGTCATCGGGGTGTGCCGGCGCAGGCTGCCGGTCTCGCCGCGGTAGTCGGGAATGCCGGACTCGGTGGACAGCCCGGCTCCGCTGAGCACGAGCACCCGGCGGCCCGCGACCACCTCGGCCACCTCCGCGACGGTGCCGGCGCGCGGCAGTGGTTCTCCGGGCCCGGCCCAGGTCAGCGTCGGTCGCGTGCGCACGTCCGCCAGTCTACGGCGCGGCGGGGACGACCCGGCCGGGGAAAGGGCGATTGGACTTCGGTCCTGCTGGGTACCAAAGCGGCATGTGGTTCGCGCTGGCTACGCCCGTGGTCGTGATGATCGCCGCCGTGCTCATGGAGCGGGTCGAGCGATATTGCGACCGGACGCCGGGCAAGGCGGGCCGGAAGGCGGTAGGACGGGCGGCGCTTCGGGAGGCGTCGATGCCGGTCGTTTCCGCCGGTGCGCTGGTTTTCAAGGCCGGCCGGACCGGGTGAAGCGGCTCATCGGCCGGAGGGCCGGTGTTCTTGGGAGGAACATCGGATGTCCAGCCGATGGGCGAAGGCCCGTGCTCTCCCCGTCGGGGTGGGAGAGCACGGGCCTGCTTCGCGTTCAGGCCGGCGGCGGGCCGCGCCGCTGGCTCCGGACGCGTCGCGCCGAAGGGCCGACGGTCAGTGCGCGGCGTTCTTGGTGAGCTGCCGGTACCAGTCGTCGTACGGATGGTTCGTGGCCGGCAGTTAACCAGCGGATCGGTGGCGCAGCCGGCGTTGTCGAAGTCCCAGCCGCGAATCACGTGACCGCTCTTGCACGCGGCGACCAGGAACGCGGATTCCCGGGCCGGGGCACCGTAGAACAGTGCGCCCGGCTGCAGCTCGGCCGCGTCGCCCTGCTGGTACTCGTCGAACGCGACCTGCTCGTACTGGATCCGGCCGCCGGTGACGCGGGCGGTCGAGTAGCGCAAGGTCTGTGCCGGGGTCGCACCGTCGGCGCCGGTCGACACGCTCACCCGGCGTGGGCCGGAGACCGCGGTCGCCTTGCCGAAACCCGGATCGGCGGTCTTTTCGTTGCCGGTCCAGGAAATCGTCCTGTCTGCGGCGAGCTTGCCGCGCCAAGGCAGGCGGATTCCCCAGGCCGAAGGGACAATTCAAGTGATCTTGACACTGATTCATGGCATCTTCGGGTGATGCCGGAAAACGACGAGGAAACCTTCGCCGATCAGCTGTCGCGTTTGCCCGGAGTGGTCGCGGTGGCGCTGGGCGGTTCGCGAGCGCGCGGAACCCATCGCCCGGACAGCGACTGGGATTACGCGCTGTACTACCGCGGCACGTTCGACCCGGACGACCTGCGTGCGCTGAATCTGCCCGGCACGGTGTCGGAACTGGGCGAATGGGGCGGCGGCGGGTTCAACGGCGGGGCCTGGCTGACGGTCGGCGGGCGGCCGGTGGACGTGCACTACCGGGACCTCGACGTCGTGGAGCACGAGCTGGCGGAGGCGGAGAAAGGGCGTTTCCGGTGGGAGCCGCTGGCGTTCCACCTGGCCGGGATCCCGAGCTACCTGGTGGTGGCGGAGCTGGCGCTGAACCGGGTCCTGCGAGGGTCGTTGCCGCGGCCGGCGTATCCGGAGTTGTTGCAGGAGAAGGCCCCTGCGGTGTGGCGAGCGTCGGCGGCGCAGACGGTGAAGTACGCGAAGGCAGCTTATGTCCGGCGCGGCCGGGTGACCGAGGCGGCCGCTTCGGTGGGAGTGGCGGCCATGCAGGCCGGGCACGCGGTGCTGGCGGCGCGGGGCGAGTGGGTGACGAACGAGAAGACCTTGCTGGATCGGGCTGGGTTGCGGGGGCTGGACGACCTGGTCATGGGGATGGGGCGGGACCTGGAGGGGGCGTTCGCTACGGCGGTGGCGTTGTTGCGGAGGGTCGGCGGGCTGGAGTAGGCCGTTTCGGCGGCTGCGCAGGCGGGCCGGGAATGCGCCGACGCGGCTTTGCCGGAGTTCCTCACCCCGCGCCGAAGCCGGAAAGGAAAGTGTTCACCAGGACGTCGGCCGCCTGGGCAGTGCTGAGCGCGGGCAGCTCCCGCGCGGCGAGGTGCAAGAGATTGCCCAGCACGACTCCCGCCCAGCCGTCCGGCATTCCCGGTTTCAGCAGGCCCTCGTCCGCGGCCCGGCGCAAGAACGCGTCGACCGTCCGCACCGCGTGTTCCCGGCGTTCGCGCGCTGCCGGGACGGTGCGCATCCGAGCCAGGTCGACTGGCCAGGTGCGGTTCACCTCGATGATGCCCTCGACGTACCGGTGCAGCGCCACGGCGACCGGCGCCTCGGTCAGCCGGGCGGCCCCGATCGCTGCCTCGATGGCGTCGAGGCGTGCTTGGTAGACGGCGGCGAGCAGTTCGTCGCGGGAAGCGAACCGGCGATAGACGGTCCGCCGGTCGACGCCGGCTTCGGCCGCGATCGCGGTGATGCTCGCGGCCGGGTCCGCGGCGAGCATCCGGGCGCCGGTGGCCAGCACGAGTTCCAGGTTGCGCGCGGCGTCGGCTCTCATGGCTTCGAACTTACCGCACGGTGTGACTCTCCAGACAATAGATGCCACAGTGCTGTGGCATTTAAGTGCTACATTGGTGAGACAGATACGAGAGCGTCCTAGGAGGACCTGTGGTCACCCATCAGCAGCTGTTCATTGGCGGAACCTGGACCGAGCCGAGCGATCCGGCGTTGCTGGACCTGGTATCCCCGCACGACGGAGCGCTGCTCGGCCGTGCGGCGCAGGCGCAACGGGCCGACGTCGATCGTGCGGTCGCCCTCGCTCGCCGAGCGTTCGACGAAGGGCACTGGCCGAATACCCCGCCCGCGGAAAGAATCGCCGTCCTGCGCCGGCTCGCCGCGTTGCGCGAGGAGCGGGCCGACGAGATCGCCGCGCTGATCTCGGCCGAGAACGGGTCCGCGCTCTGGTTCACCCGCGCCGGGCAGCCGGGCCTGACCCGGCAGGCGAACGCTTACCTCAAGGCGGCCGAAGAACTGGGCTGGGAGAAGACGCTGGACCCGTCCGATCCGGACGCCCCGTTCCGGTCGGTGGTGCGACACGAGGCGATCGGCGTGGTGGCCGCGGTCATCCCGTGGAACTCGCCGTTTTCGGCCGCGCTGGCCAAGGTGATCCCGGCGCTGCTGGCGGGCAACACGGTGCTGCTCAAGGTGTCCCCGGAGAATTCGCTGAGCATGAACCTGCTCGCGCAACTGCTGGAAGAGTCCGGTCTTCCGGAGGGCGTGATCAGCGTGCTGCCTGCCGACCGCGAGACCAGCGAATACCTGGTCACTCATCCGGGGGTGGACAAGATCGCGTTCACCGGCTCCACCCGGGCCGGGCGGCGGATCGCTTCGCTGGCGGGCGAACAGCTCAAGCGGGTCAGCCTCGAACTGGGCGGCAAGTCCGCGGCGATCCTGCTGCCGGACGCGGACCTCGGGAAAGCGGTGCGCGGGCTGCAGTTCTCGTCGCTGCTGAACAACGGCGAGGCATGCATCGCCCAGACCCGGATCCTCGCGCCGCGGAGCCGGTACGCGGAGGTCGCGACCGCGGTGAAGGAGATGGTCGAGTCGCTGCGCGTCGGGGACCCGGCTGACGAGAAGACGTTCATCGGGCCGATGGTCCGCCGGGACCAGCAGCAGCGCGTGCTCGACTACATCCGCGTCGGGCTCGCAGAAGGAGCGCGGCTGGTCGCCGGTGGGCCAGAGGTCCCGCTCGGCCTGGAAGGCGGGAACTACGTGACGCCGACAGTGTTCGCTGACGTCGACAGCTCGATGCGGATCGCGCAGGAGGAGATCTTCGGTCCGGTGCTCGTGATCCTCGCCTACGACGACGAGGACGACGCTGTCCGGATCGCGAACGACTCCGAGTACGGCCTGTCCGGCGGGGTCTGGTCGGGAGACGAGGAGCGCGCCTTCGCGATCGCCCGGCGGATCCGCGCCGGCACCGTCACCGTCAACGGCGCGCCGATCGGTTTCGACGGCCCGTTCGGCGGTTTCAAGGCCAGCGGCATCGGCCGGGAGTACGGCATGGCGGGTCTCCTGCAGTACACCGAAGCCAAGACCGTCACCGTGTGAGCCGTTCTGTCCGCCGGACAGAAATCCTTGCCACCGCCCGAAATCCTCCCGATGCCGGTTGACATGGGACCGCCGTGCGACCGAATAATGGGGTTCACCTCAGTGTGACAACGATGTCAGAACGGGAGCGACGTGACCCAGGTGAATCGCAGGCGGTTCCTTTCCGGCGCCGTCGCGGCGGCCGGTGGTGGTGTGCTCGGCGCGTCCGGGCTGTCCGGCATCGCCGCGGCGGACCCGGCCGGACGGCCGTTTCACAGCGGCGGCAAGGAGATCACCACCGGCTGGACGTTCGCGCCGGCGGACGCGGCGACGGCGCCGGGCGCGACGATGTCGAGCGCCGGGCAGGTCGCCGGGATGAAACCCGCGGTGGTCCCAGGCACGCCGCTCACCAGCATGATCGTCAACGGCGAGTACCCGGATCCGTTGTACGGCCACATCGTCACCGACACGGTTCCGGACACGCTCAAGGACACCGGCTACTGGTACCGCACGAGCTTCCCGGTGCCGCGGCTCCTCCCGGGGCAGCGGTTCTGGCTGCGGTTCGACGGCATCAACTACCTCGGCACCGTCTGGCTCAACGGGGTACGGGTGGGCACCGTCGAGGGCGCGTTCCAGCGCGGCATCTTCGAGGTCACCGACATCGTCGCGAAGGCCGACAGGGTCGCGCATCTCGCGGTGCTCGTCGGCAAACTGGACTACACCGATCCGCCCGCGCTGCCGAGCTACGCCAGCGGCGTCACCCGTGGCGGCCGCAACGGCGGGAAGACCGGCGTGACGCTCAAGAACGGCCCGACCTTCTTCTGCACCGCGGGCTGGGACTGGCTGCCCACCATCCCGGACCGCGACCTCGGCATCTGGCAGCCGGTCGCCTGGTCGACGACCGGCCCGGTCCGGATCGCGGACGTGCAGGTCACTTCGACGCTGTCGGCGGATCTGCAGACCGCGGACGTCGAGATCGACGTCGCGCTGGACAGCTCCGCCGGGAAGTCCGTGCTGCTGAAGGGATCCCTGGACGGGCAGGAGTTCGCGCAGGCGGTCGCCGCCCCGCCCGGCGCGTCGTCGGCGAAGGTCCGCCTGCGGGTGAACCAGCCGAAGTTGTGGTGGCCCAACGGTTACGGCGAACCGTATCGCTACCGGCTGACGGTCGGCGCCGAGTCCGGCGGGCAGCTGCACGACGAGCGCACGCTCCGGATCGGGATCCGGCGGATCGAGTACACCACGCCGATGCGGTCCCCGTCCGGTGCGGAGACCAACTGTCTGGCGATCACTGTCAACAACCAGCCGATCCTCGTCATGGGCGGCAACTGGGGCCTGGACGAGGCGCTCAAACGCATCCCTCGGGAGCGGCTGCGCGCGCAGGTGCGGCTGCATCGCGAGGCCAACCTCAACCTCATCCGGAACTGGAACGGGCAGAGCAGCACCGAAGACTTCTTCGCCGCGTGCGACGAGTACGGAATCCTGGTCTGGCAGGACTTCTTCTGCTCGACCGAAGGCCCGCCGCCGGAGAACACCGAACGCGACCTGGCCAACATCCGCGACTGCATCCTGCGCTTCCGCAACCACCCGTCGGTCCTGTTGTGGTGCGGCGGCAACGAAGGCCCGCCGCCGCAGCCGTTGATCGACGGGCTGGACGCGCTGGTCGCCGAACTCGACCCGCAGCGGGCCGCGTTGACCAGTTCGGCGGGCGACACCGGGAAGAACCCGATCGACGGCTACCGCTCCGGCGGGCCGTACCACTGGGTCGAGCCGAGCAAGCACTTCTCGCTCAGCGACGGCACGCAGTGGCCGCCGTTCCACAACGAGGTCGGGTCGTATTCGATCCCGACGCTGGAGTTCATCCGGAAGATGCTGCCCGAGTCGTCGTGGGAGCACCCGGACGACTTCTGGGCCGACCGCGACGTGAACGGCAACGGCGGGAACGGCGGCGGCGCGGGCTATCTCGCGCTCACCGCGAAACGCTACGGCGAGTTGGCGAACCTGCCGGACTTCGCCCGCAAATCGCAGCTGATGAACTACGAGTGCATCAAGGCGATCTACGAGGCGTCTGCGGCGAACATGCGCAGCGGCGTCCGGTATCCGCGCACTGGCGTCATCATGTGGATGACCAATCCCGCGCAGCCGAGCTTCGTGTGGCAGATGTACAGCCACGACCTGGAGGCGCACTCGTCGTTCTACGCCGTCCAGCACGCGTGCCGGCGGGTGAACGTGATCTTCAACAGCCAGACCTTCGACGTCGTGCTCGCGAACCACACCCGCGATGTGGTGCAGGGCACCGCCGCGGTGACGCTCTTCGACCTGAACGGCACGGCTTTCTCTCGCGCGTCGTTCCCGGTGCGCGCGGCGGCGTCCGATCACACGGTGCTCGGTTCGATCGCGGCGCAGCTGCGGAAGGCGCCGTCGGAGGTCGCTTTCGTCCGCTTGAGCTTGACCGATCCGCGCGGCACGGAACTGGTCCGGAACTTCTACTGGGCCGAGAACCCGGCTCGCCCTTCGGGATTCGCGGGACTGGACGCCGCGCCGGCGGCCGCGGTGTCGGCGGTGGCCGGCATCCGGGGGCAGGACGTGACTGTGGACGTGAAGAACATCGGCCAGCCGGTCGCGTTGATGCTGCACCTGCAGGTGTACGACACGCGCACCGGGGAGCGGATCTTGCCCGCGACGTTCAGCGACAACTACCTGAACCTGGTCGCCGGGGAGGCGGTGACCGTCCGGGCTCGGCTGGCGGACGCGCGGCCGAACGTCGGGGTGCGGGTGGACGGCTGGAAGGTCGATCAGCGAGCATCGCGGTTGACCGGGCACGGGCTGGCGGTGACGTTCAATCAGGAGGCGCTGGCGACGGACCCGGCGGCGAACACGTTCGGCAGGTGACCGCGACCCGGCGAGTGGCCGATCGGGCAGTCCGAGTGTCCAGTATGGACAGACGGTGGACGGCGGGTTGCCGTGTCCGCGCGACTGGCGGATGATGGCGGCCAGTCCCCGTCCCGTTCCACCGCAGCCTCGGAGGCACGCGATCGCCGGCAACGCCGCCGAGCCCGGGCGCACGGTTCTCAGCCGCGCGTTCGCAGTGCTGGATTCCTTCCGGCCCGGCCGCCCCGAACAGACCCACGGCGAGATCACCCGCGCCACCGGGCTCGCGCCGGCCACCGTGCACCGGCTGCTGGCCGAGCTGACCGGCTGGGGAGCGCTCGAACGCACCGGGCGCGGCCGGTACCGGATCGGGCTGCGGCTGTGGCAGCTCGGCGCGCAGGCGCCGGGCGGGCGGGAGCTGCGCGACGTCGCCCTGCCGTTCCTGCAGGACCTTCTGCAGGTGACGCACGAGGTCGTGCATCTGGTGGTGCTCGACGGGGATCGCGCGCTGTACCTGGAAAAGCTCGAGGCGCACCCGGACGTCGTGGTGACGTCGCGGGTCGGCCTGCGGCTGCCGCTGCACGCGGCCGGGCCGGGCAAGGTGCTGCTGGCGCACGCGCCGCCGGATCGGCTGGAGGGGGTGCTCGCCGCCGGTCTGGAGCGAAGGGCCAGCGGCACGATCACCGACCCGGCCCGGCTGCGGCAGGTGCTGGCGGAGATCCGGCTGCAGGGATTCTGCATCTCGCGCGACGAGATGACCGACGGGGCGGCCTCGGTCGCGGCGCCGGTGCGCGGGCCGGGGGAGCAGGTCGTGGCGGCGATTTCGGTGGTGGTGCCGAGCGAGACGCCGAACCTGTCGCGGCTGGTGCCGGTGGTGCGGATGGCGGCTCTCGGCGTGACGCGGGCATTGCAGGCCTGACGCTGCGGGCGCGTTCGCCGGCGGCTGATCCGGTCGGACGAGCCGGGTCGCTCAGCGCGAGGCGCGGCCTGCCGGATGCGGCCCGGAACTCCTTTTTCCGCTGAGTGAAAGTAGGGCTGGGCGGCGCCGCTGCGCACCGGCGACACTCCAGGCCGAGCCGCTGCCGCCTGCCGGAGGAGAGTCCTTGAGTTCCACCACGACCGTCCGCGACGCCGCGTTCGACGTGCTGCGCCGGTTCGGCGCGACGACGGTGTTCGCCAATCCCGGGTCCACCGAGATCGCGCTGCTCACCGACCTGCCCGGGGACCTCGAATTCGTGCTGGCGCTGCACGAGGGCTCGGTGGTCGGCATGGCGACCGGCTGGGCGCTGGCGCACGACCGGCCGGCGGTTGCCGTCCTGCACACCACTGCCGGGCTCGGCAACGCGGTCGGCGCGCTCGCCACCGCACGCGTGAACCGGGCGCCGCTGGTCGTGCTGGTCGGGCAACAGGACCGCCGCCACCTCGCGCTGGAGCCGTTCCTGACCGGCAACCGGCTGGACGATCTGGCCCGGCCGGCACCGGTGTGGGTCGCCGAACCGCCGCGGCCGCAGGACGTTCCGGGCGCACTGGCCCGCGCGTGGCACGAGGCGCGCGAGCATCGCGGCCCGGCGCTGGTGATCGTGCCGATGGACGACTGGTCCGCGCCGGCCGATCTGGACGAGCCGCTGGCTGCCCCGGCGCGGGTCGCGAAGGCGACGGCCGCCGAGCCCGCCGTGCTGGCCGAGCTGACGGAATTCCTGGCCGAGGCAAGCAACCCGGTCCTGGTGGCCGGGGCCGGTGCCGACGATGCGGAGTCCTGGCGCGGGCTGACCGCGCTCGCCGAGAAGCTGGCCTGTCCGGTGTGGCAGGAAGCTTTCGGCGCACGAGCCGGGTTCCCGCAGGACCACCCGCAGTTCGCCGGGCATCTGCCGGCGGGCCGGGAGGAGCTGCGAAAGGCGTTGTCCGGCCACGACGCCGTCCTGTCGGTGGGCGCGCCGGTATTCCGGCAGTACCCGCGCGAACCCGGTCCGCTCACCGAACCGGGCACCCGCATCGCGGTCGTCACGCAGGATCCCGACGAGGCCAACCGAAGTCCGGCCGACCTGGCGGTGCTGGCGCATCCGTCCGCGGTCTGCGGGCCGCTGGCCGAGCTGGTCTCGAAGCGCGAGGCGGGAACCGGGAAGATCGGCCGGACCGTCGACCTGCCCGGCGCGCCGGACGACGGCGAGCAGCTCCGGCCGGAGCACGTGTTCGCCCTGCTGGCGCGCGAATTGCCGAAGAACACCGTGCTGGTCGAGGAATCGCCGTCGAGCCGTCCGCTGCTGCACGCGCTCGTCCCGGCGCGCGAGCCGATGGGCTTCGTGAGCGCGGCGATGGGCGGCCTGGGCTTCGGCGTCCCGGCGGCGATCGGGCTGCGGATGGGCGGGCGGAACCGGCCGGTCGTGGCGGTGATCGGGGACGGTTCCTCGCTGTACTCCATCCAGTCGCTGTGGACCGCCGCGCACTACCGCGTCGGTGTGCTGGTGATCGTGCTGGCCAACGGCGGCTACGCGATCATGGACAAACTCGCTGCCCGGCACGGCGAACGCACCTCCGCCGCGGGTGCGCCGCCGTGGCCGTCGTTCGCGGAGATCAGCGTGAGCGGCTTGGCGAGGTCGCTGGGCTGCCCGGCGCGCCGCGTCGAGACGTACGACGAGCTGGAATCGGTTCTCGCCGAGGTGCTGCCGACACTGGTCGACCGGACCGAGCCGCTGCTGCTGGAAGTGGCGGTGACGCCGTGACGCTGCTCGATGCGCACTGGCAGGGCCGGATCTGCTCCGGCGGCTGGGTCCCGGGCTCCGGCGGCACGTACGACGCGGTCGAACCGGCCACCGGAGCCACGCTGGCGCAGGTCGGCGAGGCAACTCCGGCCGATGTCGCGAAGGCCGCCGCGATGGCGCGGGACGCTCAGCGAGAATGGGCGGCACAGCCTTACGACCAGCGGGCACGCGTCCTGCGCCGCGCGGCCCGGCTGTTCGAGGACCACGGCGACGAGATCGACGAATGGCTCGTCCGGGAATCCGGTGCCACCCGGGCGTTCGCCCGGTTCCAGACCCGCGCGGTCGGGGCCGAGGAATGCCACGAAGCCGCTGCGCTCGCCGCGCATCCCTACGGTGAGCTGCTGCGGTCCGGCCAGCCGCGGTTGTCGATGGCGCGCCGCGTGCCGGCGGGCGTGGTCGGGGTGATCTCGCCGTTCAACGCGCCGATCATCCTCTCGATCCGTGCCATCGCCCCCGCGCTGGCGCTCGGCAACGCGGTGCTGGCCAAACCGGATCCGCGCACCGCGGTGTGCGGCGGCGTGCTGCTGGCCCGGATCTTCGAGGAAGCCGGGCTGCCGGAAGGACTGTTCCACGTCCTGCCCGGCGGCGCGGACGTCGGTGCGGCGCTGGTGGAAGACCCGCTGGTGCGCGTCATCGCGTTCACCGGTTCGACCGCTGCCGGCCGGCGCATCGCCGCGGCGGCGGGGGAGCGGTTGAAGCGCGTCCACCTCGAACTCGGCGGCAACTCGGCGCTGATCGTGCTGGCCGACGCCGACGTCGAGAAAGCGGTGTCAGTCGGCGCGTTCGGCTCGTTCAACCACTCCGGCCAGATCTGCATGGCCACCGGTAGGCACCTGGTCGCCGCCGAGATCGCCGACGATTACGCGGCCGCGCTCGCCGAGCACGCGGCCGGGCTGACCGTCGGCGACCCGGCTCGCGACGACGTCGCCCTCGGCCCGCTGATCGACGCGGGACAACGCGACAAGGTCCATGCGCTGGTCACCGGAAGCGCCGAGGCAGGCGCGAAAATAGCCGCTGGCGGGACCTATGCGGACCTGTTCTACCGGCCGACGGTCCTGACCAGCGTCCCGCTGACCGCGCCGGCTTACGCGCAGGAAGTGTTCGGCCCGGTCGCGCCGGTCGTGCCGTTCTCCACTGTGGACGAAGCGGTCCGCCTGGCCGGCGGTACCGAATACGGTCTCTCGCTGGGCATTCTGACCCGGGACGTCGCGCGGGGGCTCGCCGTGGCGGACCGGATCCCGTCCGGGCTGGTGCACGTCAACGACCAGACGGTCAACGACGAGGCGCTCGCCCCGTTCGGCGGAGTGGGCGCCTCCGGCACCGGCTCCCGGCACGGCGGCGCGCAGGCGAATCTCGAGGCGTTCACCGAAACGCAGTGGGTCACCGTGCGCGGCGACCTCCCGCAGTACCCGTTCTGACGCAGTGCCCGGTCCCCTTCGACGACGCAGGTGATGACATGACGCTCCCGATCGATCCCCGTGCCCGGCATGCCCGCTGGGTCGCTCCGTTGTGCTGGACCGCAGTGGCGCTCGAAGGATTCGACCTGGTGGTGCTCGGCGTGGTGCTGCCGGTGCTGCTCAAGGACAAGAGCTGGGGCATCGACCCGAACTCGGCCTCGCTGATCACCGCGATCGGGCTGCTCGGCGTGGCGATCGGCGCGTTCGCCATCGGCCCGCTCAGCGATTTGTTCGGCAGGCGCGCCATGATGCTGCTGACCGTGACCAGCTTCTCGGTCTGCACGCTGCTCTGCGCGTTCGCGACCGGCCCGTGGCTGTTCGGCGTGCTGCGCTTGCTGGCCGGGCTCGGGCTGGGCGGCGTGCTGCCGACCGCGCTGGCGCTGATCACCGAGTACGCGCGGGTCGGCCGCGGCGGCAGCGCGACGACGGTGCTGATGACCGGCTACCACGTGGGCGCGGTGCTCACCGCGTTGCTGGGAATCCTGGTGCTGCAACGGTTTGGCTGGCAGTGGATGTTCGTGATCGGGGCCGCGCCGGCGCTGGTCCTGGTGCCGCTGATGGCGAAGTTCCTGCCCGAGTCGAAGGCGCTGGCGAGGACCCGCGAGACCCGGCGGAACCCGCTCGGCACTCTGTTCCGGGGCGGCTACCGGCGCGCGACGATCGCCTTCTGGGTCGCCTCGTTCATGGGCCTGCTGCTGGTGTACGGCCTGAATACCTGGCTGCCGCAGATCATGCGCGAGGCGGGCTACGAACTCGGCGCTGCGTTGGCCTTGCTGCTGGTGCTGAACGTCGGCGCGGTACTGGGCCTGCTGATCGGCGGACGGGTGGCGGACCGGATCGGCTACCGCCGTTCCAGCGTCGCCTGGTTCGTGGCGGCCGCGGTGTTCCTGGCACTGCTGAGCATCAAGCTGCCCGGAGCGAGCGTGTACGCCGGGGTGCTGCTGGCCGGGGTGTTCACGTTCAGCTCGCAGGTGCTGGTGTACGTCTACATCGCCCGGGTGTACCCGGCGTCGGCGCGCGGAACCGGCTTGGGCGCGGCGAGCGGGATCGGCCGCTTCGGGGCGATGTCCGGGCCGCTGGTGACCGGAGCGCTGTTGTCGGCGGGACTGGCTTATCCGTGGGGGTTCTATCTCTTCGCCGCCGTAGCGGTGATCGGCGCGGCCGCGATCGCGGCGGTGAACCGCGAGCCGGCGGCGGACCCCTCGGCGGATCTTCCGGCGTCAGTGGAACGATGACCGGGTGGCAGTGACTCCGGAGGTCCGGTTCGCGATCGAGGACCTGATCAACCTGCACGGGCACCTGGTCGACCGCGGCGTCCTCGCCGGTCTGTCCGTGAAGGGCCCCTTGAGGGAATCCAAGTCCCGGAAGGGGCCCTTCACGGCTCAACCCTCCCCGTCTCGTTCCGCGTAAGCCAGTTCCGCCTGCCACCGCACACTCGTCACCGACGGCTCCATCGACAGCCTGCTCACCGCCGACTCCATCTGCTTGTCGTCGCGCTGGTCCGCGGACAGCTCGGCGCGCACCTCGACCTGCCCCGGGGAGCCGGCGTTGATGCTGGTGACCGACTGCAGCGCGAAATCCGTTCGCGCCAACGCCTGCACGAGCAGTGCCCGCACGTGTGCCTCGGCGTCGTCCTTCGTCACCGCCAGGAAGGTGTAGGACGTCGGCGTCTCGCGTCCGGTGGCAGGACGGCGGTCGACGACCCGGCCGAGCGGACGCAGGCCGATGTTCACCGCCATCACCACGACCGTGCCCGCCCCGGCCGCCGGGTACAGCCCGGCCCCGGCGAGGGCGCCGACGGCGGCGGAACACCACAGCGTCGCCGCGGTATTGAGGCCGCGGACGGTCAATCCTTCGCGCAGAATCACCCCGGCGCCGAGGAAACCGATTCCGGACACGATTTGCGCGGCGACTCGCGTCGGATCGGCGCTGGCCCCGCTGAAACCGTGCGCGGACAGCAGCACGAACAGCGTCGAACCGGCTGCCACCAGCGCGTTCGTCCGCAGTCCGGCCATCCGCGCGCGGTATTGGCGTTCGAATCCGATGACCGTGCCCAAGCCCACGCCGGCGCCCAAGCGCAGCAGCATCTCCGCAGTCGTCATCTGCGCTCCCACTATTCGTTGCCGAAAGTTCAGAAATGGTCGGAAAAAGCGAAGCTCACCACCACGTACGGTGGCGGGAATAGCCGCGTTTCGCCACTTGGGCGGCCAGTGCGTAGCCGGCCAGCACCAGTGCCAGCCATCCCAGGTACGCGGCGGGCAGCGCCTGCATCCGCAACGGACCGGCAAGCGGGGACAGCGGCACCAGCAGCCCGGCCAGCGCGGCGGTCGCGGTCGCCAGCACGACCGGACGGCTGGGCCGCAGCGAGCGGCCACGCAGCACGAGCACGACGAGCAGCTGCGAGAGCAAGCCCTCGACGAACCAGCCGGTCTGGAACAGCAGCGGGTCCGCCCCGGCCCCGAACACGTGCCACAGCACGGCGAACGTGGCCAGGTCGAACAGCGACGACAGCGGCCCGAACACCAGCATGAAACCGGTCAGCCCGCGCGCGTCCCAGCGGCGCGGACGGCCGAGGTAGTCCTCGTCCACCCGGTCCCAGGCGAGCGCGAGCTGCGCCAGGTCGTAGAGCAGGTTCGATACCACGAGCTGGATCGGCAGGATGGGCAGGAACGGCAGGAACGCACTCGCCGCCAGCACGGTCAGCACGTTGCCGAAGTTCGACGCGGCGGTGATGTTGACGTACTTCAGCGTGTTGCCGAGCGTCCGCCGTCCTTCCGCCACGCCGCGCGCCAGCACGCCGAGGTCGCGTTCGAGCAGCACGAGGTCTGCCGCGTCCTTGGCGGCGTCGGTCGCGGTGTCGGGCGCGATCCCGACGTCGGCGGTGCGCAGCGCGGTAACGTCGTTGACTCCGTCGCCCACGAAGCCGACCGCATGGCCGTTCTCCCGCAACGCGGTGACCACCCGGGCCTTGTGCGCTGGCGTCAGCTTCGCGAAAACATTGGTGTCGTTGACGATTTTGCGCAGTTCAGCGTCGTCCGCCGCCTCGATCTCGCGCCCTTGGACCACGGTGCCGACGGGGATCCCGGCCTGATCCGCGACGCGCTCGGCCACGTGCCGGTTGTCCCCGGTGAGCACCTTCAGCGCGACACCTTGCTCGCCAAGGATTTTCACCGCCTGGACGACGCCCTCGCGGACCGGGTCCACGAATCCCACGAAACCGACGAGGACCATTTCGTTCTCGTCGGTCTCGTCATATCCGCCGAGCCGGCGCGGGACTTCCCGGGCCGCGACCGCGAGCACTCGCATGCCGTGTTCTGCGTATGCGCGCACCAGCTCGTTGGCGCCGGTCCGCGCCGCCGTGTCGAAATCGACGACGACGCCGTCGCGCCGGGCATGGCTGCACCGGGGGAGGATTTCGTCCGGGTCGCCCTTGCTGATCAGCAGGTGCTCGCCAGCGCGCCGGACGACGACGCTCGCCCGGCGGCGCGTGTGGTCGAAACCGATCTCGGCGACCCCGGCGAACAACGCGTCGGCGACCGGGTCCTCTTCGAACAGCGTCGCGATGGCGTCGTCCAGCCGGTCGCTCTGGTCGGTCTGGAACCGCACGGCGAGCCCGGCGTACTCGGCGGCTTCGCCGTCCGGGCTGCCGGAGTAGTCGACGCTGTGCGCGTAGGCGATCCGGTCCTCGGTGAGCGTGCCAGTCTTGTCGACGCACAGCACGTCCATCGCGGCGAGGTCCTGGATCGAGTTGAGCCGCTTGACGATGACTTTCCGCCGGGAGAGCGCGGCGGCGCCGCGGGCGAGGTTGGTCGTGACGATGACCGGCAGCATTTCCGGGGTGAGCCCGACCGCGACGGCGACCGCGAACATCCCGGCCTGCGCCCAGTCGCCGGTCACCGTGCCGTTGACGACGAGCACGATCGGCACCATCACGAGCATGAACCGCACGAGCGTCCAGCCGACCCGGCGGACGCCGGCGTCGAAGCTGGATTCGGTGCGCGGTTGAGCGGATTCCCGGGCCAGCGCGCCGAAGTAGGTGTCCGTTCCGGTCGCGGCGACGACCGCGGTGGCGGTGCCGCTGACCACCGACGTCCCCGCGAACGCGAGCGCGGGGGTCTCGACCAGTTCGTGGTTCTCGCGGGCGCCCAGTTCCGGCGCTCGCTTCGCGACCGGCAGCGCCTCACCCGACAGCGCGGACTGGTCCACGACGAAATCGTGCGCGGTGACGATGCGGACGTCGGCCGGGATCACGTCGCCGGGCCCGAGCAAGACGACATCGCCGGGAACCAGATCGGCGGTGGGCACTTCGCGCTCGTTGGCCGGAAACCCCGCGGCAGCGCGCCGGCGCACGGTGACCGTGGTGGTGATCTGGTCGCGGACCGCGCTGATCGCGCGCTCGGACCGAGCCTGTTGCCAGTAGCGCAGGCCGATGCTGAGCGCGACCATGGTGCCGACGGTGATCGCGCCGCGGAGATCGCCGACTCCGGTGAACACCGCGCCGAGCACGGTCAGCAGCGCGACGAACGGGCTCCGGACCGCGGCCCAGACGCGGGTGGGCAGCCGGTGCGTGCGGGTGGCGGCGACGCGATTGTCGCCGTAGCGGCGCAGCCGGTCGGCCGCGTCGTCCTCGGTCAGGCCCTTCGGCGAGCTGTCCAGGTTGCGGAAGACGGTGAGCACCGGCGCGTCGCCGTGGGCGCGCAGGGCGGGAAAGCGGGTCATCGGAGGTCCTCGTCCCTCGAGGTCGCAGCTGAACGCCAGCAGACCGCGCGGGCAGCCCGGACCTACTCCGCGCTGGCGGCAGGCCGGATTCCCGTGCGGTCGCGACTACTTCCTTCGCCGGTCACCCGGCTCACCTCCTTCGCAAGACCAGGTCGGCGGGGCCGGGATCAGTAGAGCGCAGATCACGAAAACAGTCAAACGGTTGTGCAAGTGATGGGGGCTAAGTCACCCTGGGGTCCCACCCGAGAGGATGTCCGCCGTGCCCACCCCGCCCGAACCTCCGCCGCCCGGCCCGGTCCCGCTGGAGCCGGCCGCGCCCGAACCGCTCCCGGCCGACCTCCTGCAGGACGCCGCCGCGACCTTCGGCCTGTTGTCCGCCACCGTGCGGCTGCACCTGCTGTGGCTGCTGTCGCACGGCGAGCGCGACGTGGGGACGCTGGCCGAGGAGACCGGGCAGACTGTGCCGACCGCGAGCCACCATCTGGGGAAGCTGAAGCTGGCCGGGCTGGTCCGCGCCCGGCGGGACGGGAAGCGGCAGATCTACGTGCTGGAGGACCCGCACGTGCGGCACATCGTCCAGCTGGCGGTCGAGCATCAGCGCGAACTGTCCGACGGCGGCCGGAGCCGCAAAAGGGCTTGACGGCCGGCTCTCTCTGCTGCGGAACAGGAATCCCGTGGACGACCTTCTGGAGATCGCCGCCGCGCTGCTGCCCGGCGCCCGGCTGGACCGGGCAGTCCGCGCGCCCGACGGCAACATCCACGACGTGCTCCTGATTCCGGGCGTCGCGGCGGTCCGGGTCAGCAAACGCCCGCTGGCCGCCGCGACGATGCCCCGGCGGGTGGAAACGCTGCGCCGGCTGGCATCCGGCGGCCTGCCGTTTCGGGTTCCGGAGCCGTTGACGCCGGTGACGATGTTCGGCGACCGGGCCGCGGTCGCCGTTTCGTGGATCGACGGAGCCGGGCTGCCCGCGGGCACCGGGTCGGTCGCACAGATCGCCGAGGCGCTGGAGGCCGTCCGGTCGGTGCCGCTCGACGACGACCTGCTGACTGTGCTGGACGGCCGCCCCGAAGGTCGGCACTGGTCGGAGATCATCGAGACGGACATCGTCTCGCGCCTGCCGTCCCGGTGGCGGGACGAGGTTCGGCGCCGGCTCGACGCCGCGCTGGCGCTCGAACCCGTCCCGGACGCGTTGGTGCACGGCGACTTGTCCGGGTCCAACATCCACTGGTCGCCGGACGGCAAGCTGCTCGGCATCCTCGACTGGGACCTGGCCATGCCCGGCGATCCGGCTCTGGACGCGGCGTTGATGTCCTGGCACGGCTGGGAAACCGTCCGGCGCGCCGTTCCGGCCGAGACGTACCGCCGGGCTCGCACGTGGGACGCCTTGCTCGGGGTGGAACACCTGGTCGCGTGCATGAACGGCCGTCCGATGACGAGCCCGGACGGGTTCGTTCGCGCGGTCGTGCCGTGGCTGGAGTCCACATCGTGAACTTCTCGCGCGGATCGGTCGTACGCTGTCGCCATGGCCGATGCTGAGCTGAATTTCTACTTCGATCCGACGTGCCCGTTCGCGTGGATGACCAGCAAATGGGTCCGGCAAGTCTCCCGGCAGCGCGAATACGCCGTCGACTGGCGGTTCATCTCGCTGCGCCTGCTGAACGCGCATCTCGACTACTCGACGCACTTCCCGCCGGAGTACGAGGCGGGGCACACCACCGGTCTCCGGCTGCTGCGGGTCGCGGCGGCCGTGCGCGCGTCGGAGGGTCGCGAACCGATCGGTCCGCTGTACGAAGCGCTGGGGGAACAGAACTTCGAGCGCGGTTTGGTTGAGAACACCGCGGAAGCGCGTGCCGCGCAAGGCAGTCGAGAAGCTGCCGAAGCGGCTTTGACACGTGCTGGCTTGCCTGCGTCGTTCGCCGCCGCGGTGGACGACGAGAGCTGGGACACCGAGATCCAGCGCGAGACCGACGAAGCTCTGTCGCTGACCGGAAAAGACGTCGGCACGCCCATCCTGCACTTCCGGCCGCCCGCCGGGGTCGCGTTCTTCGGGCCGGTGATCAGCCGCCTGCCGTCCGACGAGGAAGCGGTGCGGCTGTGGGATCACGTGGTCGGGCTGGCCTCGTTCGGCGGCTTCGCCGAGCTGAAGCGGAGCTTGCGGGAGATGCCGCAGCTGCCGTCGTTCGGCGTCGCGCCCGGCGAGGCGGGCCAGGAGCAGGACTGGCACGCCGGGAGCCGGCGGCTCAAGAAGTAGCGGCTTCTATCGGGCAGCCTCGTTGTTCTTAGAATGACCGGGTGGAAGACATCGAGGCGATCGCCGTCCTGCAGGATCCGGTCCGCCGGCGGCTGTACGAATACGTCGTCGCCCAGCGCGGCGAGGTGAGCCGGAGCGACGCGGCCGAAGCGGTCGGCGTCCAGCGCACGCTCGCCGCGTTCCACCTGGACAAACTCGTCGATGCCGGCCTGCTGGAGACCGAGAGCCGGCGGCTCGGCGGGCAGTCCGGCCCCGGTGCCGGGCGGCCCGCCAAGCTGTACCGGCGGTCCGGCGCCGAGCTGCAGTTCTCGGTCCCGGAGCGGGATTACCGTACTGCCGCCGACCTGCTGGCCGAGGTCGCCGAGGTGGCCCGGCTCGACACCGCGCTGCAAGCCGCCGCCCGGCGGGAAGGCCGGGCGGCCGCCCAGCCGGTCGGGGATCTCTCCGCCGCCGCGGCGGTACTGGCGGGCCGCGGCTACGAACCGCGCCCGGACGGCGACGTGCTGCGGCTGGCCAACTGCCCGTTCCAGGTCCTCTCGCAACGGCATCCGGGGCTGGTCTGCGGCATGAACCTGGCGCTGCTGGAAGGACTTCTCGACGGCGCGCCCGGCCTGCGAGCGCGGATGGACCCGCGGCCGGGACTGTGCTGCGTCGCGGTCGAACATTCTAAAAACAACGATCATTGACATAGAGATCCGGCGATGGTGAAGTGAGGGCATGACCGGACCCCGCCTCGCCCAGCTGAACGTGGGCGCGTTGAACTTCCCGCTCGACGACCCTCGGATGGACGGCTTCACCTCCATGCTCGACGCGCTGAACGAGGTCGCGGACAACGCGCCGGGGTTCGTGTGGCGGCTGGTCGAGGACGGCGCGAACGACGCCACCTCGCTCCGGACGACGCTCGGCCCGGACGTTCTGGTGAACATGTCGGTCTGGGAGAGCCGAGACGCGCTGTGGGACTACGTGTACCGCAGCGGGCACCTGGACCTGCTGCGCCGTCGTTCGGAGTGGTTCCGGTTGCCGAAGGCGCCGTTCCAGGTGCTGTGGTGGGTTCCGGCCGGGCATCTGCCGTCGGTGGAGGAGGCGGTCGAACGGCTGGAACTGCTGCGGGCGGAGGGGCCTTCGCCTCGGGCGTTCGGGTTCCGGGACAACTACGAGCCCGCCGTCTGCTGACCCCGTGGAGTTGGTGGGCAGGCGGCCATCCGTGCGCGATCTCGGCACCTCAGTCAACTGAGACAAGCTCTGAGCACCGCTGCGAGGCCGCTCGCGCATCTGACCGTCGGACGATCCTCATCTTCGACGTGATCTGCTGCGCCGTCGGCCCGGCTGCCCGCTTCCGGCTCAGCTCCACCGCTGCCGCAACGTCTCCACATGCGCCGCGAACTCTCCGACCATCGAAACCCGATCCGGGTTCAGCAGCCATTGCTGCTGCAACCCGTCCAGAACCGCGACAGTCGTGTGCACGATGGTCCGCACTGGTGCGTCCGCCCGGATCTCGCCGCGTTCCTGTCCGGTCCGGATCGCGTCGGTCAGCCACGCTTCGATGCCCGCGTAGTGGTCCTTGAGCCACTCGTGCGCGGGATGGCTGGGTTCGATCGCTTCAGCGGACAGCCGGACGAACAGCCCGACCAGGTGCGGCCGGGTCGAATTGCGGGCCACCAGCGCGGCGAGCGAGTCGAACGCCGCCCAGCCGAGCGGGGGTTCGCCGGCGCTGCTGAGGAACTGGCCGTCTTCGGCGTCGCGTTCCTCCAGCACCGCGGACAGCAGCGCGGCTTTGCTCGGGAAGTGGTGGAGGAGACCGGACTGCGACAGGCCGGTCTTCTCCGCCACCTTCGCGATCGAAGTCCCCTTGAACCCGCTAGCGGCGAACAGTTCCAGCGCGACCTTCACCGCCTTCTCGCGCGAAGCCTCGCCGGAGGCTTCGCCGCGGGACTTCGCCCTGGCGGTGCGGTAGCGGGGCGGGAACGACATGCAAGCTCTCCTCGGTGGCGGTCAGCTGCCCAAGGGCAGCGTAATGCGGATGTCGCCGAGTCCGCGGGCGATCAGGACTTCTCCGGACGGCGGGAGCGGCTGCCAGCCGTCGCCGGTCCAGATCCGTTGCACCCGCGGATCGCAGGGCACGGTGACGCGCGACTGTTCCCTCGGCGCGAGCTCGACCGACGCCCAGCCGATCAGCCGCACCGGCTCGCCGTCCGGGCGCAGGTAGACCTGGACGGTTTCCCGGCCTGCCCGCGCGCCGCTGTTGGCGACCTCGACGCGGACCTCTTCCACCGTTGCCCCGGAGGTGATTTCCGCTCCGTGGTAGCTCCACTCGGTGTATCCGAGGCCGTGTCCGAACCAGAACAGCGGCTCGGTCCGCCAGCCGCGATAGCCGACGCCGACGCCTTCGGAGTAGGGGAGCGCGCCGTCGACCGGAACCGGCGACCAGGCCGGACCGTCGCCGTCGCGGGCCGGGAACGTGGTGACGAGACGGCCGGCGGGCTCGATCTCGCCGGTCAGCGCGGCGGCCACGGCGGCGCCCGCCTCCTGGCCGGGCAAACCGGCCCAGAGCACCGCGTCGACCTGGTTCAGCCACGGCATCAGCACCGGTGTCGCGGCATTCACCACGACGACAGTGCGCCGGGCAGTCGCGGCGACGGCGGCGACCAGGGCGTCCTGCTCGCCGGGCAGGGCAAGCGTGGTTTTGTCGGCGCCTTCGGTTTCTTGTTCCTGGGTCAGCCCGACGACGACCACGGCCAGGTCCGCGTCGCGGACCGCGTGCGTCGCCGCGCTGATCGCCGCGGCGGCTGGCAGCGCGGCCTGGCGTGCGACGAGACCGAGCACCCGCATCCCCGGTTCGCCCGGGGTGACGGCGGTGATGACCGAGTTCGGCTCCAGGTCGAGATCGACGGTCTGCGCGGGCGGGTGCAGCACCGCGCCGCCGGGTCCGCCCGGAGCGTCCAGCCGCAGCCGTGCCTCGTGCCCGGGCGCGGTGAACGTCCACGACCCGGCACCGCGGACGCCGACCTGGGTTCGTCCGGACCTGCTCAGCCGGGCGCTGAGTTCGATGCTCGCTGCGCCGTCCAAGGCTGCGTCGGAGCCTTCTCCGGCAACGACTTCCGCCCAGTCGACATGCCGGGAGACCACGACGTCGCCGGCCGCGTCGCGCGCGGTCAGCCGCATGCCGGGTGCGCCGGTCTCCGGGTCGAGCACCGTGCCGGGGGCCGCGGCGAGCGGCTGGTCCCGGACCTCGACTCCGTCGGCGAGCACGACCCGGTCCGCGCCGAGCGCGGCGGTGAGGCCGTCCGCGATCGAGACCACGTGCGGTGGCCGGACCTGCGCGGAACCGCCGCCCTGCGCGATGGTTTCGGTGGCGTGCCGGCCGACCAGCACTACCTTCCCGGACGCGGGCAGCGGCAGCGTCTGCTCCCGGTTGACCAGCACCGTCATGCCGCCCGCGGCGAGCCGGCGCAACTGCTCGCGGCGCACCGGGCTGTCCGGTGCCGGCAGGTCCGGCCGCCGCTCGGCCGGGCCGTCGAAAGCACCGACCCGGGCCGCCAGCCGCAGCAGCCGCCGAAGGTGTTCGTCCACAACGGACTCTTCAACCCGCCCGGCCGTCACGGCGGCGACCAGCGCGTCGCCCCACGGCCCGACCGGCCCCGGCATCACGAGGTCGAGACCGCCGTTGGCGCTCTCCGCGGTGGAGGTGGTGGCGAACCAGTCCGACATGACCAGCCCGTCGTAGCCCCATTCTCCCTTCAGTACGCCCTCGACCAATTCGCCGTGCTCGGTGGCCGGCACCCCGTTGATCCGGTTGTAGGACGCCATGATCGCCCACGGATTCGCCTCGGCCACCGCCATTTCGAACGGCAGCAGATACACTTCGCGCAGCACGCGTTCGGCGACCACCGAGTCCACTGTGGTCCGGTCGGTCTCCGACTCGTTGGCCAGGAAGTGCTTTGGTGTCGCGGCGATGCCCTTGTCCTGCAACGCCTTCACGTACGCCGCCGCGAGCGCGCCGGTGAGCAGCGGATCCTCGCTGAACGCTTCGAACAGCCGCCCGCCGAGCGGGGTGCGGTGCAGGTTGACGGTCGGGCCGAGCACCACTCGGACGTCCTGGGCCACCGCTTCGTCGGCGAGCAGCGAGCCGGCCTCCGCGGCGGCCTCCGGACGCCAATGCTGGGCCAGCAGGGTCGCGTTGGGCAGCAGGCAGGCGACCTCGCCGCCGGCGAACCGGCTGCCGCGGACTCCGGTCGGGCCGTCCGACAGCGCGATCTCGGGCAGTCCGATCGCGGGTTCTGCGTGCAGGCTGAACAGCGCGGCCCCGGTCAGCAGCCGGACCTTCGCCGGGAGGTCGAGCGTGCCGATCGCTTTGTCGAGGCGGTTCTCGAGTTCGGACATGGGATCCCTTCAGCGGACCGTCTTGATGGGCAGGATGGCGGCGGCGCCGACCACGCACACGGCGGCGGCCACCCAGAGCAGCAGGGAGTAGTTCTGGCCGCCGCCGACGCCGATGAGCAGTGCGCCGAGCGCGGGGGCGAGTGCCTGCGGGGCGGCGTTGGCGATGTTGAGCACGCCGAGGTCCTTGGCGGAGTCGTCCGGATTCGGCAGCACGTCCACGACGAGCGCGAGGTCCACGCCCATGTACACGCCGTACCCGGCGCCGAGCACGATCTCCGCGACGTAGAAGCCGCCGATCGTGTCGGCGTGCACCAGCAGCACCATGCCGAGTCCGAAAAGGACGGTCGCGGCGGCGACGAACGGCTTGCGGCGGCGGAGCCGGTCGGACAGCCATCCCGCCGCTTGGCCGGTGATCGCGACCATGATCGTGTACAGCAGCACGCCGGTGGCCATCACCGCGGTGGCCTTGGCGAGCGTCAGGGACAGCTCGTGCTGCATGTAGAGCAGCCGGTAGGTGGTGAACAGGAACGACGCCAGGATGACCATGAACCGCGACACCCAGGCCCAGGCGAAGTCGGGGTGCTTGCGCGGGCTGACCCAGAATGTCTTGAGCACGGTCGCGAAGCCGTCGGCGGGCGGCCGATGCGGCAGCTGGCGGTCCGGCAGGACGAGGGCGAACAGCACGGTGAGGGCCAGCCCGACCAGGCCGGGGATCAGGAAAAGCAGCAACAGGTCGGCGCCGAGGAACTGCGCGGCGTATGCCGAGCCGAGGATGCCGACCTGCTGCATCACGCCGAGCAGGCCGCTGACCTTGCCGCGCTGGCGCATCGGGATCTGGTCGGCGACGGTCGCCATCAGCGCGGCGAGCGCGGCGTTGGCGAAAGCCTGGCCGACGAACCAGGCGATCGCGATGAGCAGCAGGCTGTGCGCGACCGCGATCACGACCAGGCAGACGGTCAGACCGGTCGCGCCGAGGACGAGCCAGGGCCGGCGGCGGCCGAACCGGCCGGTGGTGCGGTCGCTGATCCGGCCGAAGACCGGGTTGGCGAGGAACGCCGCGACCGCGCCGGCGCTGCTGACCGTGCCGAGTGCGGCGACCGCGCCGTCCGGCCCGGTCAGGGTCTGCACCTTGATCGCCAGACTGGCCATCACCGGGGTGAGCAGGGCGAAGAAGAGTCCGAGCTGGGCGAGCGCCATCGTGGCGACGACGCGCGGCGGGGCCTTCGCGACGGGAGCGGGAAGTAGGGGCCCGACCTGGGCGGCGGATGCTGTGGCGGCCATGGATCGCCTCCTTGCGATTCCTCGGCGGGGAGGGACTCATGACAGCACGGCGACCGACCGACTACTCGGTCTGTCGACCGCAGCGTTATCTTATCGAAATCACTGCGTAATAAAGTGCCATTGGATGTGCTGAGCGGTCGGTACCTGCCCGGCACCGCCGGTCACCTGCGGACAGCCGCTGCGGAATCCGCCGAATTCGCAGGTCAGGGGACGCCGCTCACTACATTGGCGCCGACCGGATGGGCGTGGCGGTGCCTCGGAAGGAACCGGCGGAAGTTCCCGCTCAAGGGGCGCTGCGGCAGCAGCGAGCGCCCTGCTCGCGCGGTTCTTGCCGAACGCGCGCAACCTTTGCCCGGGCACAGCCGTCTGGCTTTGGGACTCATTCGTGCCAATCTTGTGGGGGATGTGCGTGGCCGAGCAGCGCCGGGAGCCGCTGACCGCATTGCGGAAACCGTTGGCCGGGCCGTCGAAACCGCAGGCCGGCCGGACGGCTGCCGAGCGGAAGCCACTGGCTGCGTCCCGGAACCCGCTCGCCGGACGCAAAGCCCGGCGCGCCGGCTTCCTGCGCACTTACGGCTGGCGGGTCGGCGTGATCCCGGCGCTGCTCGCGGTCACCGCGCTCGTCGTCACCGATTCGCTGGCCTCACCGGCGAACTCCACTCCCGCCCAGCCCGCCGCCGCTGCGCCAGCCGGACCGGGCCCGGCCCCGGAGCAAAGCGTCCACGAAGCCCCGGCGAAACCGCAGAACCTGACCGCCGACACCGCCGCCCTGCCCGGCGGCGGCCCGTTCACCCAGGCCGGTGCGGGCACTTGGCACATCATCCCGGGCACCGGCAAGCGCGTCGGCGACGCCGGCAAGCTCTACCACTACACGATCGAGGTCGAAGACGGCCTCGACCCGTCCAGCTACAGCGGCGACGATGCTTTCGCGACCGCGGTCGAAGGCATCCTGTCCGACGCCAAAAGCTGGACCCAGGACGGAAAAGTGTCGCTGCAGCGAGTCGACGCGACCTATCCGAAACCGGACTTCCGGGTCAGCCTGACCAGCCCGTCGACGACGCATCGCCCCGACGCGTGCGGGTTCGACATCACCTTCGAAGCGTCGTGCTATCGCAGCAGCCTCAAACGGCGAGTGCTGATCAACCTGTCCCGCTGGGCGCACGGCGCGCTGGCCTACGCCGGCAACCTGACCGAGTACCGGGAATACGCGATCAATCACGAGGTCGGCCACGCACTCGGCCACTTGCACGTCGGCTGCGGCGGCGACAACACTCCCGCTCCGGTCATGATGCAGCAGTCGTTCGGGGTCGCCGACGACTACGTCGCGAAACTCAACGACATCCCCGGCGGCGACCAGGGCGCTGTCCCCGCCGATCACCGCGTCTGCAAGCCGAACCCGTGGCCGTTCCCGGCCTAGGCCAGCGAAATCTCCGTGCGGGCCAGCACATCCGGAGCCACCACCACTGAGTAGGCGGCGATCCTGCGGTCGTGCACCTCGAACGTGAGCACGCCCGCCAGCCGCCCGGCCGGTGCCAGCACGAGACCGGCTTTCCCGTCCACCAGCGCCATCTCCGCCAGCCGCGCCCGCCCGGCGAACAGCTTCGTCCCCTCCGCCACCGCCTGCGCGCCGCGCAGCACCGCCACCGCGCCCGGCGGAAGCGTCGCCGGGTCCGCCCGGCGGACGACGTCCGGCGCGAGGATGGTCAACAGCTTCGCCAGGTCGCCGCCGCGCGCCGCGGCCAGAAATGCCACCACCGCTTCTCGTTGCGCCGCGGCTTGCCCGGCGGCCGCTGTTTCCGGCCCCCGAACCCGAAGCCGAGCCCGGCTGGCGAGCTTCTTCGCCGTCGCGGGCGTCCGGTCGAGAATCGGCCCGACCGCGTCGAACGGCACCGCGAACAGATCGTGCAGCACGAATGCCACCCGCTCGGCCGGCGCGAGCCGGTCCAGGACCACGAGCAACGCCCGTCCGACCTCGCCGGCCAGCACGATCTCGCTCTCGGGTTCACGCCCGCCGGCCGCGTCCGGAATTTCCTCGACCGGCACCTCCCGCCGCGCCCGGAGCACGTCGAGACACAGCCGCGACACGACCGTCGTCAGCCAGCCGCCGAGGTTGCCGACGTCTCCGGCTCGGCCGAGCCGGAGCCACGCGTCCTGCACGGCGTCTTCGGCCTCGGCGGCAGAGCCCAGCATCCGGTAGGCCAGCGCGTGCAGCCGCGGCCGTTCCTCCTGGAAGCGGCTGGCCAATGCGTCCATCCGGTCACCTTTTCTCGTCTCGATCCGTCATGGGATTAGCCGGCCCGTGAAGATCAGGCGAGAGAGGAACCGATGACTGGCATAGTAACCGCCCTGCTGCGGGTGGATTCGAGCGCCGACCGAGCCGCGTCGGTAAGCAGGCAGCTGGGCGACCTGTTCGCTCGGCAATGGCTGGCCGCCGGCGGCACCGTGCATCACCGCGACGTCTCCGCGGAACCGGTCGCGCCGCTGCGCGAGGCATACGCCCGGCTGGGCCGCCGGGTGGAGCGCAAGGGAGTGCTGTCCCTGGACGACATCGAAACCCTGATCGCGGACGAGGAGGAACAGCGGGAATGGCACCTGACCCGCCCGCTGATCACGGAGGTCCTGAACGCGCACACCGTCCTGCTGGGCGTCCCGATGTACAACTTCGGCATCCCCGCGACCCTGAAAGCGTGGATCGACCGGATCAGCTTTCCCGGCGTCTTCCTCGAGCCCGGCAGCGGTCGCAAGCTGTTGGCAGACAAGGATTTTGTCGTCGTCCTCGCCCGAGGCGGCGGCTACCGCCCGGGCACCCCCAGGGAATCCTTCGAGTTCCAGGAGTCCTACCTGCGCGCCTACCTGGCCGACAAGGGCGCGACCCGCACCACGTTCGTTCCGGCGGAATTCACCAGAGCAGGCGACGTCCCGGCCCTGGACGGACTGGAACACCTGGCCGCCGACTCAAAGGCCGCAGCCGTCGCTCGCCTCCAAACCCTGGCTCGCCCGCGTCCGCGAAGGGCCCCTTGAGGGAATCCAAGTCCCGGAAGGGGCCCTTCACGGACGGCGAACGGCGGCCGGGGAAAGCACCGGGGAATATGCGGGGCGGGGATAGGTTGGGAACGAAGACCAACCAATGGGAGGACATAGCGGATGCGCAAGGAGAAGGTGGACGTTCCGGCCGGTGACGGGACCGCGGAGGGGTACCTGGTCGTGCCGGACGGCGGACCGCATCCGGGGGTGCTGCTCTTCATGGACGCGTTCGGGCTCCGGCCGCGAATCGAGGAGATGGCCGATCGGATCGCCGAGGCCGGCTACGCGGTGCTGGCTCCGGACCTGCTCTACCGCGGCGGCCGCGGGCCGCGGGTGGACATGTCCGCGCTGGAGGACCCGGAGCGGCGCGGGGCGGAGTTCGCCAAGCTGATGCCGCTGCTGACCGGTCTCGACGTCGACTCGATGAAACGGGACGCGGAGAAGTATCTCGACTGGTTCGCCGGCCAGGACGGCGTCGCCGAGGGCCCGGTCGTGATCACCGGGTACTGCATGGGCGGCACGCAGGCGCTGCGGGTGATCGAGGCGTTCCCCGACCGGGTGAAGGCGATCGCCTCGTTCCACGGCGGGCGCTTGGCCACCGACGCGCCGGACAGCCCGCACCTGGCGGTCGGGTCGATTACCGGCGAGGTCTACTTCGGGCACGCCGACCAGGACCCGTCGATCACCGCGGAGCAGATCAAGGTGCTGGAGAACGCGCTCGACGAGGCAGGCGTGCCCTACCAGTCGGAGGTCTACGAGGGCGCGACCCACGGCTACACGATGTCGGACACGGCGGCCTATCACGAGGAAGGCGAGAAGCGGCACTGGGAGAACCTGTTCGCGCTCCTGGAGCGGGTGCGCTGACCGGTTTTCGGTCCAGAATGGACTGATTGGGGCCGGCCCGCGGGGTTGCTCCGCGGGCCGGGTCCTGCGCGCGGGATCGGGGCCGGGCGTTTAGGCTGGCCCGCATGGCCGAAGGTGCGCTGTGCCGCGAACCGGTGGAGCTGACCGGGCGGGAACGCTCGATGCTGCGGAGTGTCGCCGTCCGCGGGACCGAATCCGAGCTCTTCTGCGAGCTGGAGGCCGGACACGGCCACGAGCACGCCGCCCCGGTCGGGCGCGGCGGGGGGCCACTGCTGTGGCTGCGCTGGTGGCCCGGCCGCCGGGTGCTGGAGACCCGCTCGACGTGCGGCGCGGAGTCCGACGAAGGCCTGTCCTGCCGGGTCCTGGGCGGGCACGAGGGCAGCCACAGCTACGAACTGGCCGCGCCCGAGGAGTCCGGGTTCCTGGCCGGCGCGGCCTGGGCCGGAGCTCGCCGGTAAAGTCGCTGACCATGCGCGACAGCTTCCAGGACGACCTGAAACAGCTCGACGGGCGCCTGGCGACGATGGCCGAGACCGCGGCCGAGGCGATGCGCCGCGCCACCCGGGCCCTGCTCGAGATCGACTTGCCGCTGGCCGAAGAGGTCATCAGCGGCGACGCGGCGCTGGACGACCAGCGCGCCGCCTGCGAGGACGAGGCGTATTCGCTGCTCGCGCTGCAGGCACCGGTGGCCGGCGACCTGCGTGCGGTGCTGGCCGCGGTGTACTGCGCGGAGAAGCTCGAGCGGATGGGCGACCTGGCCGCGCACGTCGCCGGCGCGGCCCGCCGCGGGCATCCGGAGCCGACCGTGCCCGCCGCCCTGGCGCCGGTGTTCGCCGAACTGGGCCAGGTCACGTCCGCGATGGCCGACCGGCTGGCCGGACTCGTGCACGGCGAGGCCCGCGGCGGTTACGCGGAGCTGAGCCGCGCCGACGAGACGGTCGACGCGCTGCACGCCCGGGTGATGGCCACGATCACCTCGGCCGGCTGGGGCGAGGGCCAGCGGACCGCGGTCGCGCTGACCCTGCTCACCCGTTATTACGAGAGGTTCGCCGACCAGGCGGTGTCGGTCGCGAAGCGCCTGGAGTTCGCCGCGACGGGCGATCTCCCGGGCTGATCTCCGGAGACTGGCCGGCGGGGCTCTGCCCGGCGGGCCGGGCCGGGGGACCGGCGGGGCGGGGCTGCTGGGAGCGGCCTGCCCGGCCGGGGTTGGGGTTGCGCGGCGGGTTGGCGGTTCCGTCGCGGTGGTGAGCTGGCGGGACGTTGCCGCCGGAAGCTGGTGCGCGGTTGCGGGGCTGGCGCGGATCGGCGTCGACGCTGCGGGCGGGCGGTGCTTCGGTGCCGGGTGCGTGCATCGGGCTGGCCTCGTTGACGGGCGCGCCGTTCGCGGCTCGCGCCGCCGGGCCGCGGGCAGGCACCGGTCGAGCCGGGCCGCCTTCGCGAACCGGGCCAGCGTTGCCGCGAGCCTGCCCGGACCGGGTGCCGCGAGCCGGGCGGGCATCCGGTGTCTCGAATCCGGGACCCGGCCGCTGCGTCGGCTCGAAACCGCTCTGGCCAGGCGCGGCGGGCTGCGGTGAAACGCCCAGCAGGCCGAATGGCACACGCCCGGCGAACCGCCGGACGACCGTCGTCGCCGGGGCTACCGCATACCGCTGGAGCAGCAGCGCCATTCCCGCGCCGAGCGCGAGCCCGATCAGTACGTCGTGCGGATAGTGCGCCCCTACGAACACCCGCGAGAACCCCATCGACGCGGCGAACAGCGCCAGCCACGGCGCGCCCCGCCGCCAGGCGAACGCCGCGCCCAGCGCGGTCGCGGCCGCGATCGTCGAGTGGTTGCTCGGGAACGACCAGTCGCCCGCCGCCGGGCAGGTGCCGACGATCGCCGACGCGGGCAGTCCCCGGCACGGCCGCTGTTCGTGGACGAATGCCTTGACCAGTTCGCTGAGCAGATACGCGGCCACCGTCCCGGCCGGGACCAGCAGCGCGGCCGCCATCCGCTCCGGGGCGCCCGTCTTGCGGGCCCGCCACCAGAGCCAGCCGAAGAGCGGGGCGACGAGAACCAGGCCGTAGGACGTGTAGGCGAGCATCAGCGCCTGCACCCAGCCGGGCGTCTTCAGCGCGAACGCGGTGACCGCGTCGTAGGTCGCGCTGCCCGAAGCTCCGCCTGTGCTCGCCATGCCGCCCCCGCCCGGCCGCCGCGTTCGCCTGGCGGCCACCTCGTGTTCACCCGAAGGCTACGAGGGTACCTATCGGTAGCGAAGCCGTGACGGAGCCCCCGAGAAGTCCACAATGGACTCGCGGCGAGGTCAGGAGTCGGTGGTGTGCTTGCAGGTCACCGGCTCGCCAGCGGCCGGGGAGGTCGCTTTCGCGAGTTCTTTCGTCTTGTCCAGCAGGATCCGGCAGGTGAGCACCGCGGCCGACGACGGCGTCGCGGTCACTGACGCCGGTTGCCCGGCGCTGACGACCACGTCCTGCTTCCACGGCAGCCCGAGCGGGCCGGTCAGCTCGTGCGACGCGACCTTGTCCTCGTACCGGTTGCCGGACTCGCCGTAGGAGATGCCGGTGACCGGCCCGGCGCCGGTGACCTCGTAGGTGATCGCCCACGACTTGCCGGTCGGATTGGAACACGCGCAGACGCTGGCCAGCGTGATCACGGCGATGGTGGCGGAGAGTGTCTTCTTGATCACGCTCGGGACTGTACCCGGGCCAGGGCGGTCCGGCCCGGCGGTGCCCGCGGCGTGCCTGCGTGACGCGCCGCCGCCGGAGCCGCTCGGCTTGTCACGGCGGGACTTCGCCGGTCGAACAGGAATCAGCCGTTGCGGAAGCAGGTCAGCCATCGGCGCGCTGATTGGCCCGATCCACCGCCGCCATGTTCGCCTCCGCCCATTCGCGCACCACCGCCAGTGCCGAATCCAGCGACGTGCCCAGCGCGGTCAGCCGGTAGAACACCCGCGGCGGCACCGAATCCTCCACCCTGCGTGCGACGAGGCCGTCCCGGACGAGGCTTTGCAGCGTCACCGACAGCATCTTCTGCGAAACTCCCGGCACGCGCCGCCGGAGGTCGGCGAACCGGACTTCGTCCGGGGCGGCCTCGGCGAGCACCTTGACCGTCATCGACGTCCACTTCGTCCCGATCCGGTCGAGCAGCCGCCGGGTCGGGCAGGCCGGGTCGAACAGATCGCCGCGTGCGGAGGGGGTCACCTCGGGCTCACCACCTGTCGGGAAAGTGCCGTCTTGGCACCCGCCCATTGGTTTCTTAGCGTGTGTTGGTAACCAATGGTAACCACAGGAGGTCCAATGATCCGCCAGGTCGAAGCGAATGGCGTCCGGCTGAACGTCGCGGTCGCCGGGAGCGGCCCGGCAGTGCTGCTGCTGCACGGGTTCCCGCACACCTGGCAGCTGTGGCGCGAAGTCCTTCCCACGCTCGCCGAGCAGTACCGGGTGATCGCGCCGGACCTGCGCGGGCTCGGCGGGAGCAGCCGTCCGGCGGACGGTTTCGACGCGGGCACCACGGCGGCTGACTTCAGCGCGCTGCTGGACGCGCTGGGCGAACCGTCCGCCGCGGTGGTGGCGATCGATTTGTCGGTGGCCGGTGCGCTGCTGCTGGCGGCGCGAGAGCCCGAGCGGGTGCGCCGGCTGGTGCTGATGGAGTCGTTGCCCGGCGGTTTCCCCGCGGGCGGTCCGCCGTGGTGGTTCGGTTTTCACGCGGTGCCCGGTCTCGCCGAGACAATCCTCAATGGACACGAGGCCGAGTACGTCGGCTGGTTCCTCGACCAGGGCACGCTTGGCCGGGGCGTCCCGCCGGAGATCCAGGCCGCGTTCACGGACGCGTACACCGGTCCGGACGCGCTCCGCTGCGCCTTCGACTACTACCGCGCGATGCCGGAAAGCGTTCGCCAGGTGAACGCGGCGCGGCTGACGGTGCCGACGATGGCGATCGGCGCACACCCGATCGGCGCCGCGCTGGAGAAGCAGTTGCGGCCGATCGCCGACGACCTGGTCGGACAGGTATTGCCCGGGTGCGGGCACCTGATTCCGCTGGACCGGCCGCGCGAGCTCCTCGATCTGCTGCTGCCGTTTCTTGCCCGGGACATACTGTCCGGGTGTCGCTGACTTCCGAACTGGCCGATCCAGGCGGGAAGCTCGCGCGCTGGTGCGCGCGGGTGTTCACCGGCACGTCCGCCGCCGCGCGCCGGGTGGAAGAGGCGGCCAGCGGAGTACGCCCGGTCCGGCCGGTGCTGGCCCGTCCGCCGCGTCAGCACTGGGCGGAGATCGGCGGGGCGTTCGGCCAGCGGATCGCGGACCTCGTGCAGGCGGCGCCGCCGTACTACGCGCTTCTCGGCATGGTGCGTGCACAGTGGGGCAACGGTCCGTGGGCGCACGCGCAAGCAGCCGCCTATCCCACCCATGCCGGCCTGCCCGCGGAGTACCGGGCGCGCGCGGTCGGCATCCGGCCGGCCGCGGTGACCTGGCTGGACCTCGGCGACGGAATGCCGGACGGCCCGGCACTGCCCGGCGCTCAGGAACTCTGGGGCGACCTGCTGGAACGAGCTCGCCGGTACCAAGCGCGGCACGCCCCGCCGGGGGTGCTCGGCGGACCTGGCGCGGAGGCCGGGCTGGCCCGGACGAACTGGGTGCTGTCCGCGTGCGAGGACATCTACCGGTCCGGCCGGATCGACCCGCGGCTCGCGAGAGTGGTCGACGGCGGCGGCACGGTCGCCGACCTGCGTGCGCTGCCCGGCGACGAGCAAGTGCGCGAACTGGTCGAACTGGCGAAACGCTTGCACGACAACGGTGCGCTGTGGGAGCTGCGCCGGCTCGCCGGAGCGCCGCCGGAAGGACAGCAGCTCGGGATCGCCGGTCCGACCATCGTGCCCGGGTGGGCGGACGGCGACCTCCTGCTCGGCCGCATCGACCCGGAGAACGGCATCGGCGACGGGACCGCGACGCTGCTCGACGTGAAGACGGTGCTGACCGTGGGCGACCCGGAGCGCGCCGGCCGGTGGCTCTGGCAGATCCTGCTGTATGCGTGGCTCGACGTCGCCGATCTCTACCGGATCCGCGACGTCGGGCTGCTGCTCGGCCGGCACGGCAAACTGGTGTGCTGGCCGGTCGACGAGCTGGCCGCCGACCTGCTCGGCGGGGCCGAGCTGGTCGATCACCGCCGGGACGAGTTCAGGGACATGGCGCGCGGGCTGCTCGACTCGGCCGGGCTGAGCTTGGCCGACGGCTGAGGCGAGCGTCCCGCGCCGCGTCCGGCGAAGCAGACCGCGGCGAGCACGAGCACGCATCCCGCCAGCTGCAGCAGGGTCGGCTGCTCGGCGAGCAGCACGATGCCGAACAGGACCGAACCGACCGGCTGCAGCAGCATCATCGTCGCGCCGGTCGACGCGGCGAGCCGGGGCAGCGCGCCGGCGATCAGCAGCCATCCGACGACCTGGCCGATCAGCGCGAGCCCGACGAACCAGCCGAGCGACGCGAGACCCGGAGTCAGGTCGAGCTTGTGCGTCGGCAGGCCCGCGACGACCGAAACGCAGCCCGCGGACGCCGTCGCCAGCGACAGCGACCGCACCTGCGTCGACGGCCCGCTGCTGATCCGCAGCAGCAGCAAGTACACCGAGTAGCCGGCCCCGGCGGCGAGCGCGAAGACCACGCCGAGCACCGGGTCCGAGCCGGTGGCCGACGACCCGACGAGCCCGCCGGCCAGCACGATCCCGACGAACAGCGCCGGCGCGACGAACTTGAACCGCGGGGCCGGCCGTTCCTTCAGGAAGACCAGCGCCAGCAGCGGCACGAGCACCACCTGGATCGACAGCAGCATGGTCGCGACCCCGGCACCGACGCGCGGGATCGCCTCGCCCCACAGCACGAAGTCGAGCCCGAGTCCGAGACCGCCCAGCAGCGGCAGCAGGATTCTCGCCCGCTCGCCGGTACGCCGCGCTTCGCTGAACGCCAGCACGACCAGGAACGGCAGGGAGAGGGCGCAGCGCCAGAACGCGCTGGTCGGGCCGCTCGCCCCGGAGACCTTGATGAACACCGAGGTCAGCGCGATGCAGAGAGCGCCGCCGGCGGCCAGCAGCCTCGGGTCGGCACGGCCGGTGAGAGCGGCGATCGGGCCGGCCGCGGGCGAGTCGGGGAGTCCGATGGTCATGACAGCTATGGTCAGCCTGGACAACTGTCAAGGACAAGTGAATGTTCGTGCGGCAAAACCGGTAGCATCACTACTGTGTTCAGTGTGGATCGGATGCGTGCCCTGCACGCGGTCGCCCAGCACGGCTCGGTCGCCCGCGCGGCGGCGGCGCTGCACGTCACACCGTCCGGGGTGTCGCAGCAGCTGGCGAAACTGGAGCGAGAAGCCGGTCTGGAGCTGCTCGAACCGCGCGGCCGGAGCGTGCGGCTGACCCGGGCCGGGCAGGTGCTGGCCGGGCACGCGGAGCTGGTGCTGGCTCAGCTGGCCGAGGCGCGCACCGACCTGGAACGGTTGCGCGAGGACGTGCTGGGACCGTTGCGGATCGGATCGATCTCGACCTGCGTGCACGCACTGCTGCCGCCCGCGCTGGCGGCGCTCACCGAACAGCACCCGCGCCTTGACGTGACGCTCGACGAGGGAGAGGCCGAACAAACGCTGCCGATGGTGGTCGTCGGCGACCTCGACGTGGCGGTGTTCGAGAGCTGGGCGGCCCGGCCGGCAGTGGTGCCGCCAGGGCTCGCGCAGGTCACCTTGTTCACCGACGTCGCCGATCTCGCGCTGCCGGCCGGGCATCGTCTGGCGCACCGGCGGACGGTCGACTTGTCGGAAGTGGACGACGTGTCGTGGATCAGCTGGACCGGGCGCTCCGGCTGTTACGAATGGCTGATGCAGGTGCTGCGTTCGCAGGACCTGGAGCCGCGGATCCGCTGCACCGTCGGGAGTTACCTGACGCAGCTGGCGCTGGTGGCGGGCAACGTCGGAGCCGCGCTCATCCCGCGGCTCGCGCGCGGGCAGGTGCCGGACGGAGTCCGGATGCTGGCGACGCGGCCGGTGCTGAACCGCACGATCGTCGCGGCGTGCCGGGCGGGGGAGGAGTCGCACGGCGGCGTCCGGGCAGCGCTGGACGCGTTGCGAGACGCGTCTGCCCGGTATGTGAGTCACTGAGCCGCGAACCCTGCTGGCTTGGCGTGGCGCGCACGCCGCGCGGGCGCTGGAGACCCGGCTCCGATGCGATCAGGACGGGGGTTTCGCGCACGCTCGCGTTCCTGGGTTTTTGCTGAGTAGTATTGGTGAAAACTGGCCGGAAGGAGCGGGTCATGGCGTATGTGATCGCCGAGCCGTGCGTGGACGTGATGGACCGGGCGTGTGTGGACGAGTGCCCGGTGGACTGCATCTACGTCGGCGAGCGTTCGCTCTATATCCATCCGGACGAATGCGTGGACTGCGGCGCCTGCGAGCCGGTGTGCCCGGTCGAGGCGATTTACTACGAGGACGACTTGCCGGACCGCTGGCGGATCTACGCCGCGGACAACGCCGCCTTCTTCGCCGAAACCCTGCCCGGCCGGGACGGTCCGCTGGACAGCCCGGGCGGCGCGGTGAAGCTGGGCGACCTCGGGGTGGACACCCCGCTGGTGGCCGGGCTGCCGAAGCCCGAGTAGCCGCGTTTCTCCTAGAAAGTTCGGTTAAACTGACCGTCATGAGCGAGCAGACGCTGACCGACCCGGCCGCCCCCAGCGTGCTGGGCGAGAGCCGGGCCCGGGTGCTGGCCGTGCTGAGGGAAACCGGCAGGCCGGCCGCGGTGCAGGAAATCGCGACCGCGGTCGGGCTGCACCCCAACACGGCCCGTTTTCATCTGGACGGCCTCGTCGACGCCGGACTCGCCTCGCGGCAATCCGAAGACCGCACGCAGCCGGGCCGCCCGCGAACCGTGTACGCGGCGGTCGCCGAGGAGACCGCCGCCGGCCGGCGCAGCTACCGCCTGCTTGCCGAGATGCTGACCGGTCTGGTCGCGGAAAACGTTGCGGAGCCCGGGAAAGCGGCGGAAGCTGCCGGCGAGGCATGGGGCCGGTACCTGGCCGACCGCCCGGCCCCCACGCACCGAGTGGACGCAGCGGAGGCAATGCGGCGGCTGTCCGCTGTGCTCCATGAAGCGGGGTTCGCTCCGGAGCCGGCGGCGGACGCGGAACATCCGGTGATCCGGCTGCGGCACTGCCCGTTCCGGGAGGTGGCGGAGGAGCACCGGGACGTGGTGTGCGGGCTGCATCTGGGGTTGATGCGCGGCGTGCTCGCGGAAGTGCGGGCACCGCTGGCGGCGGAGCGGTTGGAGGCGTTCGTGGAGCCCTCGCTGTGCTTGGCACATCTGAAACCGACCGGGAAACGGCGGCGGTGACGGCGCGGATCCGGGTTGGTCGCGGCGGATTTTGTGATGGTGCGGGACGCGCCGATGCGAGCGGGGGGATCCCGGGTGACCGGGCGGGTCCGGGTTGGCTGCGGCGGATCCCGGTGACGAGCGGGCCGCGCCGGCCGGGGCGGGGGAGTCCGGCCAGCGCGGCAGCCCGGTGCCGCGGAACTCGGCACCGGAGGCGGACCGGCGGCGGACCAGGGGAATGTGGCTGCTGCCGGTCGAGGTCTTGGCATGGGTTGCGGCGAGGGAGGAACTGCCGGTCGGTGGTCCGCACCCGCACCGGCTGGGCCGAAGCCAGGTCAGCCCAGCCGGTCCGCGCCCGGCATTGACTGACCCGCGGCTTCGGCCACCCAGCCAGCCTGTGGTCAGGCCGGCGCCGCCGCGCGCCCGATCCGGACGCGCCATCGTTCCGGGCCGGATTCCTCGTATTCCCAGGTGAACTCTTCTCCGTGCGTGGCGGCGAACTCGCGGCGCAGCGGCTTCGGGTCGTGGTTGTTCACCAGCACGAACGACTCGCCGGGTGCGAGCCGCGCGTACCGGCCGAAGATTCGCGGATGCCGGGTGCCGTGCGGGATTTCGCGGACGTCCAGTTCGACCGGCGTTTCCAGTCTGCCGCCGCGGAGGAGGGTGCGCAGGTCGTCGGCGAGGAGCGGGAAGTCGGCGCCGGGGAGCTCGGCCAGCGCGGGCAGCAGTACGGCGGTTTCGACTTCCAGGTACCCGGCCAGCACCGCGTCGAGCGCCTGCGCGGCGTGGCTGGCTTGCGCGGAAGTGTCCGACCGGAGCAGTTCGTCGACGGTGTCGAGCACGCCGTCCTGCCACCGCCGCAGTGCGCGCACCAGCAGCCGGGTCGGGGCGGCGCCGGCCGCGGTCGCGTTGAGGACCCGGTCGGTCGCGGTCAGGTAGTCGCGCAGCGGGCCGGCAGCGAACTCGGCGAGCCGCGCGCGGGCCTCGCTTCGTGCTGGGCCGTCGAGCTGCAGATCGGTGACCAAGGCCGCTTTTTCCCGGTATCCGGCGAGAATCCGGGCGGACTCGGCGCGCAGCGCGCCGTCTGCGCGGATCGCCGGATCGGTGCTGGTGCCGCTGATGTAGACGTCGGACGAACCGGTCACGGAAACCTCCCGGAATAGTAGTCACGAAAATATTAGTGCAAAAGGAGGCGACGGCGAGGGTGACGTCGGACTCAGGACGGACCGATCCGGGCCAGGACCAGCCCGACTGGGATGCTGACGAGCAGCACCAGGACCAGCGCTTCGAACCCGTACCGCAGCCAGCGTTGCCCGGTCCGCCCGCCGCCGCGCACCGCGAACGCGAACAGTGCCAGTGCGAGCACCAGGATCGCGCCGCCGACGTCGACCATCGTCGTGATCCCGGCGAGAGTTCCGCCTAGCACGGCGGCATTTCCGGCGTTCCAGGCGACCGCCTGCGCCACGATCGCCCGGACGGTTGGCAGTCGCGGTGCGAGCACCGCCTGCCCGATGCCGAGGCCGGTCTGCGCGACTCCGCCGACCAGCACCAGGTACGCGACCGCCCATGCGCCGTGCGGGGTCGGTGCGGGCGCGATGACCGCGGACGCGAGCCCGCCGGCCACTGTGCACGCGGTGCCGAGGGCGAGGAAAGGCGCGGCGGCGATGCGGGGAGTCATATACCCAATCTAGACTAGTGAAAAATGGCGGCACCGTTGGCGGGGCCGCAGCGGCGCGGGTTCCCCGCCGCTGCGCAATTCGTGTCGAGTGGTCCGGCTCCCGGCAATGCTGTCAGCTTCGCTGGTGCGGCAGCGCAGCCGGTGCGGCCAGCCGTGCACTGGACTCCTCGCTGGCCGACGGCCCGGGCGTGCTCGTCGAGCCGACGACCGGCTCGGCAGAATCGTCGTGACGATCGACTGGCGAACGGCCGGAATTGTCGGTGGTCCGTGGTGTGCTGAGGGCAGGAAACCAGGGAGGGGACAGTGATGGCGAAGCGGTGGAATCCGGATGGTGTCGGCGCACCGGTGGGGCGGTACAGCCATGTCGCGCAGGTGCCGGCGGGGCACGAGCTGGTCATCGTCGCCGGGCAGATCGGAGTGCGGCCGGACGGCGAGCTCGCCGGGCCGGGCGCGGAGGCGCAGACCCGGGAAGTGCTGGCGAACATCGAACGCGTGCTCGCCGCGGCTGGTGCGCGGCCGGAGCACCTGGTGAAGGTGTTCAGCATGGTCTCGGGCACGGAAGAGCTGCCCGGTTTCCGGACGGCGATGGGGGAGACGTTCGAACGGTGGTTCCCGGAAGGGGACTGGCCGGCGCAGTCGATGATCGTCGTAGCGGCGCTGGCGAAGCCGGAGCTGGTGGTGGAGATCGAAGCGATGGCCGCGGTGCCCCGGTGAAGTGCGGTCCGGCGCACCCCCGCCCGCGCGCCGGACGCGGGGCGTAGGCGGAGGATCGGCTCACTCCTCCGGATCCGGCCCTTCCCAGTCCAGCAGCAAACGCCGCAGGTCGGCGTTCAAAGCTTCCTGCGTCTCACTCGGCAGCACCTGCAGCAACCGGGCTTCGGTTTCGGTTTTCATCCCGAACACCTCCAGCGCCCGGGCCAGTCCCTCGTCGGTCAGGCTGACCAGGATCTGCCGCCGGTCGGCCGGGTCGATGTCGCGGCGGACCCAGCCCTTCCGCTCCAGCCCGGCCACGCGCTTGGTCACCCCGCCGGACGTCAAGCGCATGCTCGAGAGCAGTTGCCCGGCCGACAGCCGGTAGGGCGGACCGGCCCGCTTCAGCGCGCCCAGCAGCTCGACCTCCCACAGGCCGACGCCGAAAGCGTCGAACTCGCGCCGCAGCTCCGTCTCCAGCAACCGCGCGACCCGGAGCAGTCGGAAGCTCAGCGCCTTGCTGACCCGGTCTTCCGAGCGCACTCCGGTGATCTGCGCCATGACCCCGTCGACGTGGTCCCACTCCGCTGGCATGGGCGAGTACCTTAACACCAGTCATTATCTTACCGGTCTCGAATCAGGATGGCCCGTGCCTGCAACCACCGAACGCGCCGAGCCCGACCCGCAGCGCTGGCGGGCGCTGTGGGTGTGCTTGATCGCCGGATTCATGACGCTGCTGGACGTCAGCATCGTCAACGTCGCACTGCCGTCGATGGAACGCGGTATCGGCGCGACGCCCGCGGACGTTTCGTGGGTCGTTTCCGGCTACGCGCTCACCTTCGGGCTCGCGCTCGTGCCGGCCGGCCGGCTCGGCGACGACTACGGCCGCCGCCGGATGTTCCTGGTCGGGCTGGCGCTGTTCGTCGCGACCAGCGCGCTGTGCGGGGCCGCGCCGAACGCGACGTGGCTGGTCGTCGCGCGGTTGTGCCAGGGCATCGCGGGCGGGCTGCTGAACCCGCAGATCATCGGCATGATGCAGCAGCTGTTCTCCGGTCGCGAACGGGGCAAGGCGTTCGGCGCCTACGGCGCGGTGGTCGGGCTGTCGACGGCGGTCGGGCCGGTGCTCGGCGGACTGCTGATCCAGGGGATCGGCATCGAAGAGGGCTGGCGCTGGGTCTTCTACGTGAACCTGCCGATCGGTCTGCTCGCCATCCTGTTCGGCCTGCGGCTGCTGCCCAAGGACGCCCGCAGCGGCCGCAAACGCACGCCGGACCTGGTCGGCACCGCGCTGCTCGGCGTGGCGGTCGTGCTGGTGATGCTGCCGCTGATCGAGGAGGAAGAACAGGCCGCATCGCCGCGCTGGTGGCTGATGGGCGTCGCGGCGGCCTTGCTGGTCGGATTCGTGCTGTGGGAACGCTGGCTCGGCAACCGCGGCAAGCAGCCGCTGGTGAACCTCAAGCTGCTGACCGTGCGCAGCTACTCGATGGGGTCCGCGCTCGGCCTGGTGTACTTCGCCGGATTCACCGGGATTTTCCTGGTCCTGACGCTTTTCTTCCAGCAGGGCCTCGGCTACACGGCGCTGCAGGCCGGTGCGGCGATGCTGGCCTTCGCGATCGGGTCGGCCATCTCGCCGGCCATCGGCGGACGGCTGGTGCACCGGTTCGGCCGGCCGATGGTCGTGCTCGGCACACTGCTGGCGGCGATCGGGCTGGCCGGCACGGCGTGGCTGGTGCGGGACTATTCGGGCACCGGGACCGCGCTCGTGCTCGCCGGGCCGCTGTTCGTCGGCGGGTTCGGCAGCGGGCTGGTGATCTCGCCGAACTCGACGCTGACGCTGGAGGAAGTCCCGCCCGCCGAAGGCGGCACCGCGGCCGGCGTCCTGCAGACCGGGCAGCGGATCGGGTCCGCGGTCGGCACCGCGCTCGGCGGGTCGCTGTTCTTCGGCCAGCTCGGCCGGTCGCACGGGGACTACCACGCGGCGACCGCGCTCGGACTGATCGGGTCCACCGGGCTGGTCGTGCTCGCGTTGCTGTTCGGCGTGGTCGACGTGGTGCTGTCCCGCACGCGCAAGGCCCGCCGCCCGAAGAACGCCGGACCGGTCCGGCTCACTGGCACCGTCCGCGCGGTCCGCGGCCCGTTCCCCGGCGCTCAGGTCGCGGTGCTGGACGCGGACGGCCAGGTCCAGCGGGTGACAGTCACCGACGACGCGGGCCGCTACGTCGTCGACGACCTGTTCCCCGGGGTGTACACCGTGGTGGTGACCGGGTACGAGCCTTCCGCTCGCCCGGTGCGGCTCACCAGCGAGGGGCCGGGCCGCTTCGATCCGTTGCTGCGGCTGGCCTCCGCGCCGAAGGGTTAGCCCCTCGGCCGGTCCGTGGCGGGCAACCCGCGGCTACTCCGCGACCAGCGACAGCACCGCCCGAGCCTGGTCGAGCATCGCGACGTCGACGAACGTCCCGTCCGCCAGCGCGATCGCCCCCACCCCGGCCTGGGTGGCTCCATCCATTTTGGACAGTACGGCGCGCGCCTGCGCGACCTCGGCCTCGGTCGGCAGGAACGCCTCCCGGATCGTCGCCAGCTGGCCGGGATGGATGGCCGTCCGGCCGCGGAACCCGAGTGCGCGCCCGGTGCGGCAGCTCTGCGCGAGCCCGTCCAGATCGCGGACGTTCGCGTAGACCGACATCGCCGGCGGAGGCAGCCGGGCGGCGCGGGCGGCGTTCACCACCCGGCTGCGCGCCCAGGTCAGCCCAGTCTCGTCGGCGAGACGCAGGTCCGACCGCAGGTCCGCCTCGCCCAGCCCGAGCGACGCGATCCGCGGCGAAGCCAGCGCGATCGTCAGCGCCCGCTCCACCCCGAGCGCCGATTCGATCAGCGGATGCAGTTCCCGCCCGGGCAACGCGTCGGCGTGCAGCTGAATGTCGACGGGGCTCTCGACCTTCGGCAGCCGCACGCCGACACCGGACGGCAGCGCAGCGACCGCCGCGACGTCGGCGGCGTGCCACGGCGTGTCCAAGTGGTTGATCCGCACTTGCACCAGACGCGCCGGCGGCACCTCCGCCAGCAGCCGCACCGCGTTCTCCCGCGCGGCGTCCTTCCGCGCGGGCGCGACGGCGTCCTCCAAGTCGACCAGCACGACGTCGGCTTCCGACGCGAGTGCCTTGGCGACTCGATCCGGCCGGTCCGCCGGGACGTACAGCAGGGTCAGCACGGGCGTCATACCGCTCCTTCCGCGCGAAGCGACTCGATTCGCTCCGCGGTGAAGCCCAGGTCACCGAGCACCGCGTCGGTGTCGGCCCCGTGCGGGCGGCCGGTGAACGCGATCACGCCGTCGTTGCCGGACAACCGGAACAGCGGACCTTGCATCAACGTCGGGCCGAGTTCCGGGTCGTCCACCGAATGAATCGTGCCCAGCGCGCGGAACTGCGGGTCGGCGACGATGTCGGCGCCGTCGTAAATCGGCGCGACCGCGGCCTGCGCTTCCTCGAACGCGACCGCGACCTCGGCACGGGTGTGCTTCGCGATCCAGTCGCCGACCGCCTCGTCCAGTTCGTCCGCGTGCGCTGCCCGGTCCGCGCCGCTGGCGAACCACGGTTCGTCGATCAGGTCCGCGCGTCCGACGAGCCGCAGCACCCGTTCCGCGATGGACTGCGCCGAGGTGGACACGGCTACCCATTGCCCGTCGCTGGTCCGATACGTGTTGCGCGGCGCGTTGTTCACCGACCGGTTCCCGGTGCGCGGCTGGACCGTGCCGAGCTGGTCCCAGCGGGTGATCTGCGGACCGAGCATGGCGAGAATCGGTTCGATGATCGCGACGTCCACCACCTGGCCGCGCCCGGACGCGGCCCGCCCGGCCAGCGCCACCATGATCGCGTACGCGGTGGCCAATGACGCCACGCCGTCGGCGAGGCCGAACGGCGGCAGCGTCGGCGGCCCGTCCGGTTCTCCGGTGGCCGCCGCGAAGCCGCTCATCGCCTCGGCGAGCGTGCCGAAACCGGGCCGCGACCGGTAGGGGCCGAGCTGGCCGAAACCGGTGACGCGCGCCAGCACCAGTCCCGGATTGCGCGTGGACAGTTCCTCGTAGCCGAGCCCCCAGCGTTCGAGCGTGCCCGGCCGGAAGTTCTCGATCACCACGTCCGCGGTTTCGACCAGTGCCAGGAACACCTCGCGTCCGCCATCGCTGTTCAGGTTCGCGGTGACGGTGCGTTTGTTGCGTCCCAACGTCTTCCACCACAGGTTGACGTCGCCTTTGGCGACCCCGTGCGTCCGCGACGGATCGGGCCGAGACGGGTGCTCGACCTTGATCACCTCGGCCCCCATGTCGCCGAGGTGCATCGCGGCCATCGGCCCGGCGAACAGCGTCGACGCGTCCACCACCCGCAGTCCGGCAAGCGCGCCGGCGCTGGGGTCCCTCGACACGGTCATCGGCGCACGTCCCACGCGCAGCGGAACCCGACCGTCGCGCCGCGCGCGAGGCCGAGCCCGGGCAGCAGCAGCTTCACGCTGTAGTCCGCCGCGTGCCGGCCGCCTTCGACATACCATTCCGAGCCTTCGGCGCGGTAGTCGCTGCCGCCCTTGAGCATCACGAACCGGGTCCTCCCGTCCGAGTGTTCGCTTTCCGTCCAGTTCCACACCGCTGGCTCGCCGCGCCGCAGGCCGCCGGTTTCGCCGGCGAGCTGCCATTCGTCCTCGGTCGGCAGCCGGCCGCCACGCCAGGCGCAGTAGGCGCGAGCGTCGTCCAAGTCGACGAAGGTCACCGGCTCCTCCTCGGCGCCGGGGGCGGGCTTGCCGTCGATCCAGTGCGCGAGGAACCGGTGCGATCCGGCCGGCCGGTAGCCGGTGGCGAGGAATTCGGCGAACTGCGCGTTCGTCACCTCGGCGGCGGCGACGGCGACCGAGGTGGCCAGTTCGCCTTCGCGTTGCAGCGTGCGGGCATCGTGCAGCCGGGGCGGCAGCGGCTTCCACTCGTCCACGTACGGCGCTCCCTGGTACATGCCGGTTTCCCGGCCGCGGTACCGGACGGTCAGCACGTACGGCCCGGCTGGCAGCACCACCAAGTCTGTGAGGGGCCTCTTGCGGGACTCAGATTCCGTGAGGGGCCCTTTGCGGAACTCAGGTTCCGTGAGGGGCTCCTTGCCGGACTCAGATTCCGTGAAGGGCCCGTTGAGGGACTCGGATTCCGCGAAGGGGCCCTTCACGGAAGGCTGGCCGGGCTGGAGCCGCACCGCGAGCCGGTGCGGGAACCGCGCGTCCGGGTCGTGCGGCAGGGTCGCGACCTCAGGCAGCCACGACGGCTCCGGCGCGCCGTCCGCGACCCGCAGCAGCGCGGCGATCCCGCGGGCGGGCACGCATCGGTCGGCGAACAAGTCGATGACCGGGCCGTCGACCACCGGGCCGCGGTAGTCCTCGGCGCCGCGGTTCACGACCGTCCACAGTGTCCAGTCGCCGAGTTCCCAGCTCGAGGCGTACACGCCCGCGGCCTCCGCCTCGGCGGTCAGCGGGGCCAGCGGGGTCCACTCGCCCTCGCGCAGCAGGTCCCCGGCGGCACGTTGGACAGTCACCATCCGCCGCACGGTCGCCGCGTCGCGCTGCGACCAGCCGACCCATACGCCGAACACGACTTCCCACACCATCACGCCGACGCCGTTCAGCCACGCCGACTGCAGTTCCTCGGTGTGGTCGCGGTGCCAGCGCCGCACGTGGTGCTGCATGTGCCGGCGCTCGTACCAGTGCGAACGCAGCACTCCGGGAACCGGCGAATCGGCGAAGAACTGCGCCCACGACGCGGAATGGTCCTCGATCCGCTCGACCGGCAGTTTCGACTCGCCCTCCAGCACGACCCCCGGCCGCGCCCGTTCGAGCTGCTCGACCAGCGCCGGATCGGCCTTTTTCAAGGTGTCCAGGAAAACGCCGTCCGCACCGAGCTCCGCCAGCACCGCGGACAGTTCGGCCGCGTCTTCGCCGCCGCGGCGAGTGCCGACGTCCCACGGGTTGTAGTCCACGAACACCCGCAGGCCCGCCGAATGCAGAGTCTCGACCAAAGCGGCGAGACCGGGCACGTCGCGGTAGAAGTCCCACTGGTTGCGATCGTCGAGCCCGATCACCGGGTACGCGTGCCACAGCACGACCGCGTCGAGCCCGCCGAACCGCTGATGCGCGTCGGCGAGGAACCGTTCCGGCGTGAACCGGTGCTCCGCGAACGAATACAGCAGCTCGTCCCACAGCCAGACCTGCGCCACCGCGTGGCAGCCCGCTGCCCACGCGGCCTCCGGCCGATCGTAGGCGCGGCCGTGATAGCTGTGCCGCCGCCGGGCGTCCGCGCGCCACCGCACGAGCCGGGCTCGCCATTCGCCGCGGTCGGCCGGGTCCGCCGGACCGGCGAAGATCTTGGCCTCGTCCAGCGCTTCCAGGTGCTCGGCCGACAGCGGCGCGGCGAGCGGCACTTCGGTGGGCCGATCGATCGGACGCGGGACGAGCGGGTCGAACACGTAGGTCATCGGGCGTTTCCTCCGGTCCCGAACTCGGCGACCTCAGCAGCGGTCGGCACAGCGGACTGCGCGCCGGGCCGGGTGACCGCGAGCGCGGCGGCCGCGCTCGCCCGTTCGGCGGCTTCGACCAGCGAACAGTCGCCGGCGAGTGCGGCGGCCAGCACGCCGCAAAAGGTGTCTCCGGCGCCCGTCGTGTCCACAGCGGACACCGGGAACCCGGGCAGCCGCACGGTTTCCCTTTCGGCGACGACACAACCGGCGGCACCGAGCGTGATCACCACCGCGGGTGCGCGCTGCCGCAGTATCCGGGCCAGCTCGTCCGGCGTGCCGCTCGTCCCGGCCAGGTCGGCCGCCTCGTGCTCGTTGACGACCAGCACGTCCACGTCGAGTTGCGGCAGCGGGCAGGACGGCGCGGCGTTGAGCACCATCAGGGCGCCGGATCGGCGGGCCTGTGCGGCCGCGGCCACGACGTCCAACGGGATCTCCAGCTGAGCGAGAACCACGTCCGCCGCGGCGATCCGGGCCAGTTGCGCTTCGCCGAGCCGCAGCCGCGAGTTCGCCCCGGGCGCGACCACGATGGAGTTCTCCCCGTCCGGCGACACCAGGATGAACGCGGTCCCGGTCGCCGTGTCCGCTCGCGAGGCCAGATCGGTGCGGACCCCGGCGTTCTCCAGCGAGGACAACAGGAAATCCGCCCCGTCGTCCGGACCGAACGCGCCCAGGAACGTTGTTTCCGCGCCGCCGGCGCGCGCGGCGGCGGCTGCCTGGTTGGCGCCCTTGCCGCCAGGACTGCGCCGCAGGTCGCCGCCCAGCACCGTCTCGCCGCCGCGCGGATGCCGGGGCACGCCGACCACCAGATCGACGTTCGCCGACCCGACCACCACGACCCGCCCGGTCACCGCGGCACCTCAGCGGTCCGCGCGGCGAGGTCGGTGATCCGCTGCTCGCCGCCGGGCAGCGACGTCGCGATCCGGTTGTCGAGCGGCTTCGTCCACTGCTCGCCGATCCCGTCGACCCCGGCGAGCGCACCCACCACCCCGCCGACCGTCGCGGCCGCGGAGTCGGTGTCCCAACCGGCGGTTACCGCGATCGAGACGCTGTGCCCGAAGTCGCCGTCGCCGCGAGCGAGCGCGTACGCGATCACCGAGGCGTTGTTCAGGACGTGCACCCAGTGCAGATCGCCGTACCTGGCGTGCAGCCGGTCCAGACCGTCGCGGACCGAACCAGCGGTCGCTGCCTCCCGGCCGAACCGCACGGCCTCGGCGAGCCGGCTTTCCGGCGGCAGCACGGTTTGCGCCGCATCGAGGACACTGTGGACGGAACCGGCTGCCATCGCCGAGGAGGCGAGCGCCGCCGCCCACATCGCGCCGTAGATGCCGTTGCGGGTGTGGCTGAGCCGCGCGTCGGCCCACGCCAGCCGAGCCGCGCCGCGGACGTCACCGGGGGAGACCCAGCCGAAGACGTCGGTGCGGATCAGCGCGCCGATCCACTCGCGGAAAGGGTTGTGGTGCGTCGCGGTCTCCGGCACCGGACGCGCGTCGAGCAGGTTCCGGTAGGCCGCACGCTCGGCGGTGAAGACCCGCCCGGCGGGCAGCTGCTCCAGCCAGAGCTGCGCGACGTCTTCGGTGCCGAACTCCCGGCCGTGCCGCTCCAGCAGCGTGAGCGCCATGATCGGGTAGTTGAGGTCGTCGTCCTCCGGCATCCCGGAGATGTTTTCTTCCAGCGACGTGGGTTTCGAGCGGCGATTCCAGGGCCACCGCGCCGCGACCTCGTCCGCCAGCCCGACCGCGGTGAACCACCGCTCCAGCGGCCAGCGCCCGGTCGAGCGCAGGATTTCCTCGATGCCCTCGCGCGGGATCTTCTCCACCGGTTTGCCCAGCAGACAGCCCGCGGCCCGGCCGGTCCACGCGCCCAGCGCGCGGTCCTCGCTCGGTGCGGGAAGCTCCGGCGCGGCCGGGAGCAGCGCGACGATCTCGTCCCAGCCGTCCGGCTCGTGCGGGGCCGCCGCGGCGGGGACCGCGGCCAATTCGTCCAGCAGCGTCCGGGCCAGCGCCCGCAACGCGGGTGGTGCCGGCCGCGGTCCTGCCCCGCTCGCCGCGGGCACCGGGTCGCCGCCGGCGGCGACCCACCGCTCCCGCACCGCGGTCACGTCCTTGCCTTCCGCCGCGGACTGGACGAACTCGTGGGCGAGCAGGTCTTCCGGCTGGGCCCAGGTGAGCCTCATGCCGCGTCCAGCGCGTCCAGCGCGTCCAGCCGCGCCCGAGTCCGCGCACGGTCGGCCTTCACGATGTCCGCCGCGGCTGACGCGAGCAGCAGCCCGGTCTCGCGCAGGTCCATCCTGCTGGCCTCGCCGATCGGGTCGATCCACTCGGCCGGCACCGCCGCCGCGCCGCCGAGCCCAGCGCACAACGCACCGGCCATCGACGCGATCGAGTCCGCGTCCCGGCCGTAGTTCACCGAGCCGAGCACCGCGCCGCGGTAGTCGCCCTGGTGGCCCAGCACGAACCCGAGCGCCGCGGGCAGCTCCTCGATCGCCTTGGTGCGCGATGGACGGCGGGCGTCCATCGACATCTGCCGGTACTCCGGGCCGACCGAGTCGAACGGCGCGACGACCTCGCGGATCTTCCGGGCGAGCGCGCGCTCCTCGTCGTCGGTCCGCGGGGGAGCCGCCCAGCCTTCGAAAGCGTCCACAACGGCCCGCAGGGCGGCCAACGTCCCGTCGTGCGCCACGGAAAGCGCGGCCTGCCCGAGGTCGCTCAGCTCAGCCCCCGGCGCGACCGAAGCGGCGACCATCGCGGCCAGCACCCCGGCGGCCTCCCGGCCGTAGCTCGACTGGTGCGGCGCGGTCAGGTCGATGGCCTCGGCGTACGCCGCCTGCGGATCGCCCGGGTTCACCACGCCGACCGGCGCGATGTACATCGCCGCGCCGCAGTTCACGATGTTGCCGACGCCCGCCTCGCGCGGGTCCGCATGCCCGTAGTGCAGCTTCGCGACGATCCACTTCTCGGCGAGGAACACCCGCTGCAGCAGCAGCGCGGTCGACTCCAGCTCCGGCACCCAGCGCGGTTCGCCGATCATCAGCGGAACCAGGTCCTCGGACATCGAGTACGCGTCGAGGTGCGTGCGCCGCTTGGCGTACACCTCGACCAGCGCCCGGGTCATCAGCGTGTCGTCGGTGATGTGCCCGTCGCCCTTGTGGTACGGCGCGATCGGCCGCGCGTCCCGCCAGTTCGGGTACCACGGGCCGACGATGCCGGTCACCCGTCCGCCGTGGCGCTCCTCGATCTGCTCGGGCGTCCACCCTTCGGTCGCGCCGCCGAGCGCGTCCCCCACCGCCGCCCCGGTGATCACTGCCACCGCGCGGTCCTCCAGCCAGGTCACCGGCTTGCGTCCCTTCCGTTCTCCAGCGCGGGCATGGTGCCCGCGCCTGGTGTGCGCGCCGGGCCCGGACTCCGGCCCGGACCCGGCGCGGCGGTCACTTGCCGACGCTCGCCCAGCCGTCCTTCAGCTGCTGCGCCAGCGTGTTCGCGTCGATCTGGCCGGCCAGGAACCGCTGATAGGCGGGCGTCGCGACAGTGTCCTTCCACTGCGCGTACTTGCCGGCGAACAGATACGGCGCCGAGGTCAGGTACTTGCCCGAGGCCAGGATCGTGCTCCAGCCGTTCTTGCCGCTCAGCTTCTTGTCCAGCGCCTCGCGCGCGGAATTGCTCGCCGGGATCAGCGTGTCGGCCTCGTTGAGCGCGGCCAGGTTCTCGGTGTTCGTGAAGTACTCCAGGAACTTCGCGGCCTGCTCGACGTGCTTGGAGTCCTTGTTCACCGACAGCGTCTGCGGGTTCGCCGCCTGCGCCGGGCCGTTCGGGCCGGCGATCGGGGGCAGCGCGACCCAGTCCAGGTCCTTCGGCGCGTCCTTCTCGATGTTCGCCGCTTGGTAGGAACCCTGCACCGTCATCGCGACCTGGCCCGCGTAGAACGGGGCCAGCGCCTTGCCGCCGGACTGGGTCAGCGTCACCGGCAGAATCGAGTGGTCGGTGGCGGACATTTCGTGCACCAGCTGCGGCAACGCCATCTCGCCCTGGCCGATGCTGATCTGCGCCTTGTCGCCGGTGCCGTCGAAGTACTTGCCGCCGAACCCGGGAGCCATCGCCACGAAGGTCGCGGTCGGGCTGGACAGGCCCCAGCCGAGGCCGTACTTGCCGTCCTTGGTCGCGGTCTTGGCCAGCTGGCGCAGCTGGTCCCAGGTCATCGTCTCGCCTGCCGGGATCTGCGCGCCGGACTGCTGCAGCAGCTTCTTGTTCGCGAAGACCACATAGGACTGCAGCTCGGTCGGATAGGCGACGACCTTGCCGTCCACCGTCACCGAGTCGAGGACGCCCTTCGGGATGTCCGCGCGCTTCTGCCCGGTCAGGTACGAGGAGAGGTCGGCGAGGTACCCGTCGGCGGCGAACGGGCCGATGCCGGCCGCCTCGTAGTGCACGATGTCCGGCGCGGTGCCGGCGTTGAACTGGGTGATCAGCTTGTCGTAGGCGCTGTCCCAGCCCGCCTGGACGAGCTTCACCTGGATGTCCGGGTGCGCCTGGTTCCAGGAGCCGACGATCTTGTTCGTCGCGGCGATCGCGGCCGGCTGGTCCGACAGCGACTGGAAGGTGAGGGTGACCGGCCCGCTGTCCGCGCTGCCGCCGCCGCTGCCGCACGCGGCGGCGAGCAGGCTGGTGAGGGCGAGACCGGCGGCGAGTGCCGCGCGTCGTGTCTTCATCGACCGACCTTTCGAACTGTTTCCGGTGGGGTGGAGACTCATCCCTTCACCGCCCCGGCCATCAGGCCGCTGGTGAGTTTCTTCCGCAGGAGGCTGAAGAAGGCGATGCTCGGGATCGCCGCGAGCACGGCGCCCGCGGCCAGCGGGCCAAGGGCGACCTTGCCCTCGCCGCCGATGAACATGGTGAGCGTGATGGGCAGCGTGTAGTTCTCCGGCGACTGCAGCAGCACCAGCGCGAAGAAGAACTCGTTCCACGACGAGACGAAGCTGAACATCGCGGTCGCGACGACGCCAGGGGCGAGCAGCGGGAAGACGATCCGGCGCAGCGCGGTGAGCCGGCTCGCGCCGTCCATCGCCGCCGCTTCCTCCAGTTCGAGCGGGATCGCCGCGACGTAGCCCTGCAGCATCCAGAGCGCGAACGGGAGAATGTAGGTGGTGTGCACGAGTGTCAGCCCGACCAGGCTGTCGGCGAGCCCGAGCGTCCGGAGCACGAGGAAAAGCGGCAGAATCACCAGCACCACCGGGAACACCTGGCTGACCAGGATCCAGGTGACGCCCGCCAGCCGCAGCTTGCCCTTCAACCGGGCGAGCACGTACGCGGCGGGCACCGAGACCAGGATCGCCAGCACGGTGCTGGCCAGCGCGACCAGCAGGCTGTTGAACGCGGAGTGCAGCAGGCCCTGCCGGGACAGCGCCTCGGCGTAGTTGTCCCAGTGCCATTCGCCGGGGACCAGGCTGACGGTCAGCGAGTTCAGCTCGGCCGAGGACTTCACGGACGCGGAAATCAGCCACAGCAAGGGGAAACCGAGGAACAGCAGGTACAGCGCGAGTGCCAGGTACTGCGCGGGGCGCACGGACCAGCGCATGGGTCACCGCCCCTTTTCCGGGCGGTCGCCGCGGAACTGCGACCGCAAGTAGATGGCGAGCAGAGCCACGACCACGATGACGAGCACGAGCCCCATCGCGGCCGCGTAGCCGATTTCCCGGTTCTTGAACGCTTCGAGGTAGACGAACAGGACCGGAACCATCGTCTTTCCGCCGGGGCCGCCCGCGGTGAGGACGTAGACCAGGGAAAAGGAATTGAAATTCCAGATGAAATTGAGGCTGGTGATCGAGCTGACGATCGGCCGCATGCTCGGCCAGGTCACCGCGGTGAACCGGCGCCACGCGCCGGCGCCGTCGACGGCCGCCGCCTCGTGCAGCTCCGCTGGGATCTGTTGCAGGCCAGCCAGCAGGGTGACGGTGGTCTGCGGCATGCCGACCCAGACGCCGACCACGATCACCGCCGGCAGCGCGGTGGTGAAATCGCCCAGCCAGTTCGTTCCGTCCGGCAGTCCGAGGCTGCCCAGGAACGCGTTCAGCGGTCCGCCGTTCGCGGAATAGATCATTTGCCACATGATCGCGACCACTACCGGCGGCATCGCCCACGGAATCAGCGCGAGCACCCGGGTGAGGCCCTGGAGCCGGAGGCCGGAGTTCAGCAGCAGGGCCAGGCCCATCGCGGCGGCTAGTTGCAGGACGGTGACGCCGACCGTCCAGATGAGACCGATCCGCAGCGAGTCCCAGAACAGCGCGTTCCCGCCGAGCCGGATAAAGTTGTCGATTCCGGCGAAGCCGAAGTCCGGGTGCCGGACCAGCCGGGTGTCGGTGAACGCCAGCCCGATGCCGATCACCAGCGGGGCGACCGACAGCACCAGGATCGGAATCAGCGACGGCATCACCAGCGCGATCGCCTCCCGTCGGCGGGTGCGCGCCTGGGCGGCCTGCTTGGCGCGCCGCGGCGGGGGAGCGGGGGCCGCCCGCCGCGGCTGCGTAGCCGTGGTCATTCCGCAGTCTCCACGGGGTTTTCGAGGATGGTCGATTCCCGCACGCGCAGCTCGGTCCCGACCGAGATCTGCTGCGCCGGGGCGTCCGCGTCGTCGGTCAGCCCGAGCATCAGCCGGGCCGCGGCGCGCCCGCGCTCGGCCGAGCCGAGGGACACACTGGTCAGGCGGGGCAGGAAAACCTGCCCCAGTTCGGTGTCGTCCATCCCGGTCACGGCGACGTCGCGCGGCACGCTCAGGCCGAGCTCGCGGGCGGCGTGGATGGCCCCGATGGCGAGCAGGTCGTTGGCGGCGACGATCGCGTCCGGCCGTTGCGGACCGCCGAGCAACTTCCGGGCCGCCTCGATGCCCGCCGCGACAGTGAAATCGGCGGCGACCTCGACGCCCGCCTGCTCGGCGGCGAAGTCCTTCGCGGATACTGCCTCGTCGAATCCGCGCTGGCGCGACGCACCCGGAGTGGTGTCGAGCGGCCCGTTCAGGAACCCGATCCGACGGCGGCCGAGCGAAACGACGTGCCGCACCGCCGCGCCGATCCCGGCGGCGGAATCGGTGGAGACCGAGCTGATCCCGCGGTCGCTCATCGCGCGCCCGATCACCACGACCGGAACCGGTGCGCGGCCGATGTGGCCGATCAGCTCGTCGTCGGTGCGCAGCGGGATGACGATCATCCCGTCGACGTAGCCGCCGTGCAGGCTCTGCATCAGTTCGGCGGTCGACGCCGCGGTGTCCCCTGTGGACATCACGACGACCCGGTATCCGTGCGGGGCAAGGACTTCATGGATGCCGCGCATGATCTCGACGTATACCGGGTTGCCGATGTCGGCCACCGCGAAAGCGATCTGCGAGGTCTTCTTCAACCGCAGCGACCGCCCGATCGCGTCGACGCTGTACCCGAGCTCGACCGCGGCCGCGCGCACGCGCTCGACCATGGCCTGGCTCGCGCCGGTCCCGTGCAGCGCGCGCGACGTGGACGCCAGCGAAACGCCGGCGCGCTCGGCCACCTGAATCAGCGTGGCTCGGGTTGACGTCATCGTCCCTCCAGGGCAGACAGCGGTGGGGAAACTGCGGTTGGAAACGTTTCCGACGTGTGGATTGGAAAGTTGGAAACGTTTCCAGGCGGTGGCGGAATCATGTCACCCGGATGCCGGAGGTGTCAACGCGGACGGTGATCTGTGATGTCCGTGTGACCGGCCAGGCGTTGGGACGCCGTCGGCTCGCTTTCGTTCGGCCAGGCGTTGGGCTAGCAGTCCGTGAAGGACCCCTTGAGGGACTTGGATTCCCTCAAGGGGCCCTTCACGGACATTCGCAAGTGCGCGCAGGTCATCCGGACGCGCACGCCCGCGGCGTGGCCGCGCGCCTGCGCTTCGTACGTGGTGAAACGGCGCGCGCTCGCCAGGTCGACCTCAACCGTCAGCTCTTCGTCGAGCTCTCGCACGAGCGTCCGCAGGTCCGTCTCGCCGGGTTCGCGCTTGCCGCCCGGCAGATACCAGACGTCCCTGTCCCGCGAACGGGAGCTGAGGACCCGGCCCGCGGCGAGCCGGATTCAGGCGATCTTGTCGTTGACGGGCACGGACGTCCTTCCGGTCCCGAGGAGTCCCGGCCGTCCTTCCTCGGCGATGTCTTCTCCGGCACGGTGCGTTGGCGTCCGGTTTTGTCGGTGCGGGCGGGTAGCGTCTCGCCCGTGGATGTCGGAAAGCGTATTCAGGAACTCGCCGATCGGGTCGTGCAGCTGCGCGACGCGTACTACCGGGGTTCGCCGCTGGTGGCGGACGCCGACTACGACGCGGTCGAGGACGAGTTGCGCGGGCTGATCGAGGCGAGTCCGGAGCTGGCGCCGGACCCGAACCCGCTGGAGCAGGTCGGCGCGCCGGCGGTGCTGCACGCGCCGGTCCGGCATTCGCGTCCGATGCTGTCGTTGGAGAAGGCGACCCGGCCGGAGCAGGTGGAGGCGTTCTTCGACCGGTTCCCCGGGCAGTCCGTAGTGGTAATGCCGAAGCTGGACGGGTTGTCGCTGGCCCTGGTGTACGAGGACGGCCGGCTGGCTCGGGCGGTCACCCGCGGCGACGGGACGACCGGTGACGACGTGACGATGCTGGTCCGCGCGCTGACCGACGGGATCCCGCCACAGGTCGACGTTCCGGGCCGGGTCGAGGTCCGCGGCGAGGCGGTGATGCTGCGGTCGACGTTCGCCGCGTTCAACGCCGCGCATCCGGACAAGCCGCTGATCAATCCGCGCAACGCGGCCGCGGGCACCCTGCGGGCGAAGGACCCGGCAGCGGTCGCGGAGCGGCGGCTGCGGTTCTTCGCTTTCGACCTGGACGCCGATTCCGGCGACACGGAAACCGATCTGGCCGCCGGGCTGGCCGCGCTGGGCTTCACCGCGGCCGAGATGCGCCGGTGCGCCGACGCGGCGGCCGCGCAGACGGTGATCACCGCGATCGAGGCGAAGCGCAACGACCTGGACTACGACATCGACGGGGCGGTGCTGCGGCTCGCCGACCGCGCCGCGTACGCCGCCGCCGGCACCCGGTCGAGTTCGCCGCGCGGGGCGCTGGCGTTCAAGTTCGCGGCCGAAGAGAAGACGACCGTGCTGTCCGATGTGGTCTGGGACGTCGGCAAGACCGGCAAGATCGCGCCGGTCGCATGGCTGGAGCCGGTGTTCGTCGGCGGCACCACGGTCACCCGCGCGACGCTGGCGAACCAGGAAGTCATCCGTGCCCGCGGGATCAAGATCGGCGACACCGTGCTGGTGCGCCGGGCGGGCGACGTGATCCCGTTCGTCGCGGGCGTGCTCGACGCGTCGAAGCGGACCGGGGCGGAGAAGGAGATCGTCCCGCCGTCGACGTGCCCGTCCTGCGGGCAGCCGCTGACCGAACAGGGCAACAGCCGGGAACTGTTCTGCACCAACGTTTCCTGCCCGGCGCAGACGGTGCGGCGGCTGATCCACTGGGCATCGCGCGCGGCCGCGGACATCGACGCGATCGGCGGCGTGTGGATCGAACGGCTCGCCGAGGCCGGGGACCTGGAACACCCCTCGGACTTCTACCTGCTGACCAAGGAACGGCTCCTGGAGTTCGACCGGGTCGGCGAGGTGTCCGCGACCCGGATGGTCGAATCGATCGACGCGAGCCGCCGGGTGGGCCTGCGCCGCGCGCTGATCGGGCTGGCGATCCCGATGGCGTCCGAAGGCACCGCGGCCCGGCTGTGCCGGGCCGGATTCGGTTCGCTGGAAGCGGTTCTGGAGGCCGGCGTCGACGGGCTGGTGGCGGTCGAGGACATCGGGCCGAAGGTCGCCGCGTCGCTGGTCGAGCACCTGACCCGGCTGCGCCCCGAGCTCGAACGGCTGCGCGAGCGCGGGGTTTCGCTGGACGTGCTGGAGGAGGACCTGCCGCCGGCCGTCGTCGCGGGCGCCCCGCTGAAAGGCAAGACGGTGGTGGTGACCGGCGCGATCAACGACCCGAGGTCGGGGGAAAAGGTGCCGCGCCCGACGTTCCAGCGGCTGTGCGAGACGGCGGGTGCGACCACCGCGTCGTCGGTGTCGGCGAACACGGACCTGCTGATCACCGGTGCGGACGTCGGGGCGAGCAAGCTGACCAAAGCCGAGAAGCTCGGCGTCGAGGTGGTCGATCAGGGAGTGGTCTGGGAGCAGCTGATCGCCGCCGGCGTGGTGTAGAGGCGGCGGGCAGACCGCGAAGCCTTGAACTTCGCCGTGGTGCTGGACAGGCTTCCCGCTCGGGCGCCTACCGGACGCGCCCTGCGCGAAGGACGACAGGTCCAGCATCCGGTCCAGGCCGATCTCGAAGCAGTCCAGGACGGACCCGCCCAGCGCGTCGAGCAGCTTCGTCCGGTGTGCCGCCATGCTGCCCCGCCTCGTCCGGAGGGCCAGGAGGTCTCCGTTCGCCCTCGGCTTTCGGACTTGCTAAGCTTAGCAAGTGTTGAAACAGTGATCCGGTGGAGTGCGGGTCCGGACGGCGCGTCGGAAGGACTGAAGGTGAACAGCAGGCCCCTCTACCAGCTGAAGGCGGAGTTCTTCAAGACGCTGGGGCATCCGGCGCGGATCCGGGTGCTGGAACTGCTGGCGGAGCGCGAGCACGCGGTGGCCGAGATGCTGCCCGAGGTCGGCATCGAGCCGGCCAATCTCTCGCAGCAGCTGGCGGTCTTGCGGCGGGCCGGGCTGGTCACCACGCGCAAGGACGGATCCAGCGTCATCTACGCCCTCACCAGCCCGCACGTCGCGGAGCTGCTCGCGGTCGCGCGCAAGATCCTGAGCGGCGTGCTGTCCGGTCAGATCGAGTTGCTGGACGACCTGCGCGGGCCGGCTGGGACAAGCGTCGCCAGGGGCAGCTGACCCGCGGTCGCGCGGCCGGATTCGCTCAGTCCCGATCTGCCGGTCGCGCGGCCGCACCCCGCGTAGTCCTTTTGTTCGGGTAGTAGGAGCAGCAGTGCTGAGTTTGTGGCGCAAGATCCGTCGCACCGGTCGGGTGGCGGAGCCGGCGCCGGAACGGCCGGAACCGGTCGCGGCGGCCGCGAGGCTGGGCGGGTCGGTGCAGATCCGGCACGTCGACGCCGGATCCTGCAACGGATGCGAGATCGAGATCTCCTCGGCGTTCGGGCCGGTCTACGACGTCGAGCGGTACGGCGCGCGACAGGTCGCGTCGCCGCGGCACGCAGACGTGCTGATGGTGACCGGGCCGGTGACGCGCAACATGGCCGAGCCGCTGCGCCGGACGTACGCGGCGGTGCCGGAGCCGAAAGCCGTGGTGGCGGTGGGGGATTGCGCGCGCAACTGCGGCGTTTTCGCCGGTGCCTACGGGGTGGCCGGCGCGGTCGGCGACATTGTCCCGGTAGACCTGGAGATCGCCGGTTGCCCGCCGCGTCCGGAGGCCATTGTGGACGGTCTGCGGAAGCTGACCGGACGGTGAACCTCGCGGCAGCGGCTCTCGGCGCGGCCGGGACGATCGGAGCGGCGAGCGCGGCAGCGGGAGTGCTGGTCCCGCGTCCGGTTCGGGCGGCGGTGGTGGGCGCGGGTACCGCGGCGACCGGCGCGGCGGGAGCGACGGCCGGGATCGCAGCGCTCGCCGGAAGCCAGTTTTCTGCCACGTGGCAAGGGATTCTCCCGTTCTCCGGCATTTCGCTGACGCTGGACGCGCTCGGCGGGCTGTTCGTCGCGGTGATCGGCGCGGTCGCGGTCGCGGCCGGAATCTATGCCATCGGGTACGCGCGGGGGAGCGGTGATTCCCGCGTCCCGCAAGCGGTGTTCCCGCTGTTCGTGACCGCGATGCTGTTCGTCCCGGCGGCGGCGAGCGTCGGGACGTTCCTGGTGTGCTGGGAACTGATGGCCGGTGCGTCGCTGATTCTCGTGCTGACCGAGCACCGCCGTCGGCCGGCGGTGGCGTCGGCGGGCCGGTGGTACGCCGTGATGACGCACCTCGGCTTCGTCGCGATCCTCTGCGGACTGCTGATCTTCGCGGCGCGGGCGGGCGGCGACACGTTCGAGGCGCTGCGGCACGCGCGGCTGTCCCCGGCCGCGAGCTCGCTGGTCTTTCTCCTGACTTTGACCGGGTTCTCGTCCAAGGCAGGCATCCTCCCGCTGCACGCCTGGCTGCCGCGCGCGCATCCGGAAGCGCCGAGCCAGGTGTCCGCGCTGATGTCGGCGGCGATGGTGAACCTCGGCGTGTACGGGATCGTGCGCGTCGGGTCCGACCTGCTCGGCGGCGGTCCGCGCTGGTGGTGGGTCCTGGTGCTGGCGCTCGGCGCGGTCTCGGCGGTCTACGGGATCCTCCAGTCGGCGATGAACACCGACCTCAAGCGGCTGCTGGGTTACTCGACCACGGAGAACCTCGGCCTGGTGCTGGTCGGCGTCGGCGCAGCCGGGCTGTTCGCCGCCTCCGGAGAGCGGACGCTGGCCGGGCTCGCGCTCGCGGCGGCGCTGCTGCACGTGGTCAACCACGCCGCGTTCAAGACGTTGCTGTTCCTGTCCGCGGGGTCCGTCCTGCACGGCACCGGCACTCGCGACCTCGACGCGCTGGGCGGGCTCCGTACCCGGATGCCGGTGACCACCGGGCTGTTCGGCTTGGGCGCGCTGGCCGCGTCGGCGCTGCCGCCGGGCACCGCGTTCGCGTCGGAATGGCTGCTCCTGCAGGCGCTGGTCCACGGGCTGCCCGCGGGCGGCGTCACCACCGCGATCGTGATGCCGGTGGCCGTCGCGGCGGTGGCGCTCACCGCCGGGCTGGCGGTGGCCACCTTCGTGAAGGCGTTCGGCGTCGGATTCCTGGCCAAACCGCGCACCGCGGCGGCGGACCAAGCGCACGAAAGTCCGGCCGCCATGCTCGCCGGCATGGGACTGGCCGCGCTCGCGTGCGTCGTGCTGGCCGTGCTGCCGACCCTGGTACTGCCCGGCATCGGCACCGCGTCCGGACTGGGCGATCCGGCCGTCGCCGGGCTCGTGACGATCCAGCTCGCCGGGGTGACCGGTGCGGTGTCCCCGCTGGTGCTGACCCTCGCGTTGCTGCTGGGCGGCATCGTGCTGGCCGCCGCGGTCCGCGCGGTCGCGGCACAGCGAGCTCGGCGCGCGGCACGGCTGTGGGACTGCGGCGCGGGCCCGCTGTCGGCGCGCATGGAGTACACCGCGACGTCGTTCGCCGAGCCGCTGCAACGGGTCTTCGACGACGTCGTGCAGCCGGAAACCGACGTCGACGTGGACCACTACGCCGAATCCCGGTACCTGGTCCGGGCGGTCGGCTACCGCAGCCGGGTGCCGGACCGGATCGAACGGCGCTTCTACCAGCCGGTGCTGGCCGCGGTGGCCGCGTGGGGGAAAGCCGGACGGCGGCTGGCGAACGGCAGCGTGCACCGCTACCTCGGCTACGGGTTCTCGACCGTCGTCGGCGTGCTGATCCTGCTGGCGGTGACCCGGTGAACGCGATCGCGGCCGTCGTGCAGCCATTGGTGATCGTCGCCGGTGCGCCGGTCTTGCGCGGCCTGATGCGGCAGGTGCGGGCGCGGCTGGAAGGACGCGCCGGAGCGGGGATAGGCCAGCCGTGGCGGGACATCCGCAAGCTGCTGCGCAAGGAACGGATCGCTCCGCGCGGCACCAGTGAGGTGTTCCGGTTCGCGCCGCTCGTGCTGATGGCGACCACGCTGGTGGTGGCGGTCGCCGCCCCGTTCGTGAGCACGACGCCGGCCATCGGGCCGGTCGCGGACCTGTTCGCCGTGGTCGCGCTGCTCGCGCTGGGCACCGTCGCGCTGGCGCTGGCCGGGCTGGACACCGGCACGGCGTTCGGCGGGATGGGCGCGAGCCGCGAGGTGACCATCCTCGCGCTGGTCGAGCCGACGCTGCTGGTGGCGATCTTCGCGCTGTCGGTGCGGGTCGGCTCGACGAACCTCGGCGCGATCGTCTCGTCCACTGTGCACGACCCGGGCCGGGTGATTTCGCCGGTCAGCTTGCTCGCCGCGGTCGCGCTGGCGGTGGTGATCGTCGCGGAGACCGGCCGGCTGCCCGTGGACAACCCGTCCACGCACCTGGAACTGACCATGGTGCACGAGGCGATGGTCCTCGAATACGCCGGTCCGGACCTGGCGCTGGTCGAACTGGCGTCGTCGATGCGGCTGGCGGTGTTCCTCGGCCTGCTGGCGAACCTGTTCGTGCCATGGGGCATCGCGACGACTGCCGCGCCGCTGGCCCTGCTGGCCGGGATCGGCGCGCTGGCGGTGAAGGTCGGGCTGCTCGGCGCCGCTTTGGCGGCGGGCGAGGTGTTCCTGGCCAAGCTGCGGCTTTTCCGCGTCCCGGAGCTGCTGGCCGGCTCGTTCCTGCTGGCCCTGCTCGCGGTCGCCGCGTCCTTCTTCCTGGCCTGAGGAGGCAATGGTGAACGGATACGTCCAGCTGCTGGACCTGGCGTGCGGTGCGCTGCTGCTCACCGCGGTGCTGATCCTGTGGCGGCGGGAGCTGAGCGTCATCGTGCGGGTCTTCGCGCTGCAGGGCGTCGCGCTCGCCGGCTTGGTCGCGGTGCTCGCCGCGCAGGAGGGCGCGGCCGAACTGTGGATCGCCGCCGCCGGAATCCTGGTCCTGCGGGTCGGGCTGCTGCCGTGGCTGCTGCGTCGCGCGATGGCGACCACCGCGGAGGCGCAGCGCGAGACCCGGCCGCTGGTGAACGTCGCATCGTCGCTGTTGGCCGCCGCCGCGCTGACGCTGATCGCGTACGCGGTGTCGCAGCCGTTGGTGGATTTGGCCCCGGCCCCGGCCACCCAAGCGATTCCGGTCGGCATGACGGTGGTCCTGATCGGGTTCTTCGTGCTGGTCACCCGCCGGCGCGCGCTGTCTCAACTGGTCGGGTTCCTGTTGCTGGACAACGGGATCACCGCGGTCGGCTTCCTCACGACGGCCAGTACCGGGCTGATCGTCGAACTGGGCGTGTCGCTCGACGTCCTGCTGGCCGTGCTGGTGCTGCAGATCCTGGCCAGCCGGATGCGGGAGACCTTCGGCGACACGGACCTGGGCGAACTGAGAGAGCTGCACGACTGATGACCGTCTTCCTGTTCACCCCCATCGCGCTGCCGCTGCTGGCCGCGCTCGGGTACGCCGGCTTCGGCTGGCGGCGGACCACTGCCTGGCTGGCCCCGTTCGTGGCCGCGCTGATGCTCGCGTCCGCGATACTGCTCGCGATCTCGGGTCCGCGCGGCGCCGGTCTGCTGCGCGCCGACGCGCTTTCGGAATTCATGCTGATCGTCGTCAGCGCGGTCGCGTTGCTGACCACGCTGGCCTCGCCTCCCCATCTCGAAGGCGAGATCGCTTCCGGGCGGGCGACCGCGCGGACCGCGGCCCGGCACAGCCTGCTCGTCCAGTTGTTCCTGGCCACGATGAACCTCGCGGTGCTCGCCGCGAACCTCGGCGTGCTGTGGGTCGCGATCGAAGCCGCGACCATCGTCACCGCGTTCCTGGTCGGGCAGTACCGCACCAAGGCGGCGGTCGAGGCGGCCTGGAAGTACGTGGTGATCTGCTCGACCGGGATCGCGCTGGCGCTGCTGGGCACGTTCCTGCTGAACTACGCCGCGGCGCACGCCGGGGACGGCGGCCTGGACTTGGCCGCGCTCACCGGGCACGCCCACGCGCTCGACCCCGGCGTCACCCGGATCGCGGTGGCATTGCTCGTCATCGGCTTCGGCGCGAAGGCCGGGCTCGCACCGCTGCACGCCTGGTTGCCGGACGCGTATTCCGAAGCTCCGACCCCGGTTTCCGCGTTGATGTCCGGTGCGTTGCTGTCGGTCGCGTTCTACGCGGTGCTGCGGGTGAAGGTCATCGCGGACCTGGCGCTAGGCCCTGGCTTCGCGCGGCTGCTGCTCGCGATCATGGCGCTCGCTTCCCTCGCCGTCGCCGCGACTCTGCTGCTGGCGCAACGGGACTACAAGCGAATGCTCGGCTACTCCAGTATCGAGCACCTCGGCCTGGTCTCTCTTGCCGCGGCGATCGGCAGTCCGCTCGCCATCGCCGCCGCGCTGCTGCACCTGCTCGGGCACGGCCTGGCGAAGAGCGTGCTGTTCATCGGCGTCGGAAAAGTGCTGCAGCGGTTCGGCAGCAGCCGGATCGACCACGTTCGAGGGCTGGCCGCGCGCGGGGGATTGCTGGCCGGGTGTGTCGGCTTCGGGGTGCTGGCGCTGATCGGACTGCCGCCGTTCAGCCTGTTCGCCAGCGAACTCGGCATCGCACGAGCCGGATTCGCGGGCGGGATGGGCTGGGCCACCGGGACCGCGCTCGTGCTGATGCTGGTGATCGCCGCGGCGCTGATCGGGCACACCAGCCGGATGCTGCTCGGCGCCGCACCGGAAGGCCCCGGAGCGGCGGCCACTCCGGTCAAGCTGTCGCCTGCCACTGCCATCGCGCTGGTGGGCGGGCTGCTGGCCTCCGCGGTGCTCGGCATCGCGGCCGGTCCGTTGTCGTCGCTGCTGCACGCCGCGGCCCAGTTGCTCACGAGGACGCCATGACACATCGCATTCTCGCCCCGGCGGAGCTGCCCGGGCAGGCCGAGGCGCTGCTGGCGGGCGGATTCCGGCTCGCTCTGGCCGCCGGGCACGACGACGGCGACCGGCTCCGCGCGGTGTACCTGTTCACCGCGCCCGGTCCGGACCGGCGGGTCGAACTGCACGTGCCGCTGGACAAGGCGCAGCCGCGGGTGCCGAGCCTGGCCGGACTGTCGTTCCCGGCCGGGCGGTTCGAACGCGAGATGCGGGACCTGTTCGGCATCGTCCCCGAGGACCACCCGCTGCCGCGCCGCCTGGTCCGGCACTTCCACTGGCCGCGCGGCTGGTATCCGATGCTGGCCGACGCCGGGGAGCCGCCGGAGTTCGGCGACGTCGACGGGCCGTACCCGTTCCGCGCGGTCGAGGGCGACGGGGTGTACGAGATCCCGGTCGGCCCGGTGCACGCCGGGATGATCGAGCCGGGACATTTCCGGTTTTCCGTGGTGGGGGAGACCATCCTCAATCTCAAGGCCCGGCTCTGGTTCGTCCACAAAGGACTGGAGAAGCTGTTCGCCGGTCGCCGCCCGGCGGACGCGGTCGAGCTGGCCGAGCGGATCAGCGGCGACACGGCGGTGGGCCACACGCTGGCGTTCTGCCTTGCGGTGGAGGACGCGCTCGGCGTGTCCGCGGCCGAGGACGCCCAGCGGCTGCGGGCGATCCTGCTGGAGCTGGAGCGGATCTACAACCACGTCGCCGACCTCGGCGGGCTGTGCAACGACGTCGGCCACGGGATCCTGAACAACCACGCCCAGCGGGTGCGCGAACAGCTGCTGCGGCTGAACGAGCAGGTCACCGGGCACCGGCTGCTGCGCGGGTCGATCCATCCCGGCGGCGCGGCCGTGCGCAGCCTGCATCAGCTGGACCGGCTGCCGGAGATCGGCTCGGACGTCGAGGAGATCGTCGCGCTGGCGCTGGGAAACAGCGTGGTGCGCGACCGGTTCGCCGGGACGGCGGTGCTGACCCGCGAGCAGGCCGAGGACCTCGGCACGCTCGGCTGCGTCGCCCGGGCCAGCGGCCTGACCGGCGACGCCCGGGTCGACTATCCGCACGCTGCCGGCTTCGAACGCACCGTGCACGCGCAGACCGACGGCGACGTATTGTCGCGATTCCTGGTGCGGGCCGCGGAGATCCGCGCGTCCATCGCCGCGATCGGGCGGCTGACCGGCGAGCTCCATTCGCTCGACGCGCGCGGCTCGGTCCGTGCGGGGGCCGGTTCCGGCGTCGGGATCGCGGAGGGCTGGCGCGGGACCATCGTGCACCGCGTCGAACTGGACGAGAGTGGACAGCTGACCCGGGTGAAGGTCGTCGACCCGAGCTTTTTCAACTGGCCGGCGCTGCCGGTCGCGCTGACCGACACGATCGTCCCGGACTTCCCGCTGGCCAACAAGAGCTTCAATCT